>JBGOTT010000368.1:0-3839 GCA_041476585.1 Gammaproteobacteria bacterium
GCTCCTCTGCCGTCCTTCGATCTTCACCGCACGCACGCCCATGCGCAGGAACTCCGGCAGCAGCTCGATCGTGTTCAGGCTCGCCGGCTCCTCGATCGCATAGTAGGTCGCGCCGTCGACCTCGAATCTTCCCTTGCAGAGTGTGGGATAGGCCGCGCGCTCGCCCGGCGCGTAGCGGTCGATGAGCACACCGTTCAGCCGGGACTCGAGGCCCGCGGGGGTCTCCTCCCACCGAACCGCGCGCCCCGGTGAGCACGCGCCCATGGTGTTGGGCGAGTCGCCGCAGGCGTAGGCCGAGAGCGCGCAGCGCCCCTCGACCATGACGCACAGCCCGCCAAAGCCGAACACCTCGATCTCCACCGGCGTGTGCCACACAACGTTCTCGACCTGCGCGAGCGAGAGAACCCGCGGCAGCACCGCGCGCTTGACGCCGAAGCGCTCGTGGTAGAAGTTGATCGCTTCATGGCTCGTCGCCGAACCCTGCACCGAAAGATGCAGCTCGAGCTGCGGATGCGTCCGGTGGGCGTAGTCGAGCAATCCGAGATCAGCGACGATGATCGCGTCGACGCCCTCCCCGGCGGCGAGGTCAACGGCTTGCGTCCAGCGCGCCCAGGCCGCCGCCTGCGGGTAGGTATTCAGCGCAAGCAGCACCTTGCGATGCCGCGCGTGCGCGTAATCGAGGCCCGCGCCAAGCGCCGCCTCGTCGAAATTCAGACCGGCAAAATTGCGCGCGTTCGTGCTGTCGCGCAACCCCAGGTAGACCCAGTCCGCGCCGTTGTCCACGGCAGCCTTGAGCGCAGGCAGGCCGCCCGCCGGGCAAACGAGTTCCACGCCGGCGATTCTACGCTCGGCGCGCCGCGCCGCTCCGGCCGGAACGCGACGTGGATCAACAAACCAGAAGATCGCCGCTCACGCGCCACGGCGCAGGCGCTCCATGTCGTGGACCCGCACCACGCGCCCGTCGACGCTGATCAGCCCGGCCACCGAGAGATCGTGCAGCACGCGCGAGAAGTGCTCCGGGGTCATATTGAGGCGCGAGGCGATGACGCTCTTGCCGGCCGAGAGTTCGATCTCGAGCGCGCCGTCCTCGCCGTTCGAACGCCCCGCCTCCTCGCGCAGCAGGTAGCCGATCACCCGCTCCGCGCTGCATTTGAGCGAATACGCCTCCACATCCCTGACCAAGCCATGCAGGCGGCGCGACAAGCCCGAAATCACCTTGTGTGCGAAGCGCGGGTCGCGCTCGATCTCCTCGAACACCGTGCGCTTCGACACGTGCAGCAGCATGGAGTCGGCGAGCGCCTGCGCGAAGACGATGTAGGGCTTGTCGAGGAACATCAGCGCCTCGCCGAAGCTCTGGCCGGGCCCGATGATCTCGACCACCTTTTCTGCGCCCTGCTCCGAGGTGAAGCCGAGCTTCACCTGGCCATAGACCACCAAGTGAAACCCGACGCAGGGGTCGCCGCGCTGAGCGACCACCTCGCCTTTTTCCGCATATACGGAACTGGTGCCTGAAGCGATGCGGTCGATCTCGTCCTCGGTCAGCTCGCCGAACATCGGCAGCCGCGCGAGGAACTGCTGCACCTGGATGTTCGGGTGGCGTGCGCGGCGCGCGGCACTCCGGATGACGTTCTCTGTGCCCATGCTCTGCTCCCTCAGTGGCTGGTTCCGTCCGAACGGGTGATCTTGTTGTGCACGTTGTACTTGCCCGATGGCTTTTTCATCGGCAGGCGCTTGACCTCCTCAAGCGTCGCCGCATCGAACACGATGATCTCGCCGTCCTGCTCCCAGACGCTGACAATGGCGTAACGCCCGTCGGCGCTGAATTCGACGTGCGCGGTGGTCTTCCCCGGCGCGGGCCGCAGGGTCCTGACGACTTCCAACGTGCGCTTGTCGATCACCTGGATCGAGTCCTTGTGCACGCTGTTGAACGCGTCCACCCACGCATAGGGCGTCTTCTCGTGGCTGCGCACGAAGAATCCCGGGCCGAGGGTCGGGATCTGCCGCACGATCTTCCAGGTCCGCGTGTCGATTACCGTGACCTGGGGCTCGCTCAGGTTCGGCGTGGCAAGCACGGTCGTGCCCTGCCAGTCCCAGCTGATGCCGGAGCCGAGGTGCGGCAGGCCCGGCAGCGCGATCGTCTCGATGCGCCGCCCGACGTGCAGGTTCACCACCTGTGCGGCCTTGGCGTCGCGCGCCGAGCCGAGCAGGTTGGCATAGCCGCGGTCGAAGAAGAAGTCGTCGAGGTAGTCGTCCACCACGATCTGCCGCACCGGGAAGGACCCGGTCTCGGCGATCCCCTCCTTCATCCTGTAATCGTGCACCAGCCCCCGGTAAACCGGCTCGGCATTGGCGCCGTAGGGGATCTCCCAGATCTCCTTCACGTCCTTCAGCGCGGCGATGAACGACCCGCGCGGCGCGGCGTCGTACACCGCCGATACGCGCGAGCTCTTGCCGCGCGCATCGCGGACCGGAATCACCTTGAGCGGCGCGAGGTCGCGCGCATCCAGCGCCACCAGCGTGTGCGGCAGGTAATTGGCCACCATCACGAAGCGGCCGTCGGACGAGACGGCGGCATTGCGCGTATTGATGCCGGCGCGCACCTCGGCCACCATGCGCAGGTTGTGCAGGTCGTACTTCGAGATCCACCCGTCGCGCGAGGCGAAGTAGACGAAGCGCCCGTCGGGCGAAAATTTCGGCCCGCCGTGCAGCGCGTAGCGTGTGGCGAAACGCGCAATCGGCTCGAGCCGGTCGCCATCGAGAATGGTCGCATGGTGATCGCCGGTCTCGACCACCACGAACAGGTTCATCGGATCCGCGCGATGCACCGGCCGGTCGGAATCGGGCTTCGATGGGGCGTAAACAATGCGCGATTCGCGGATCTGCGCCAGCTCCCAGGCGGGAAGCGCGTCGGGTTCGCTGTAGATGTATTCGGCGAGCCGCTTGATGTCCGCCTCCGCGAGCCGGTCGGCGAAACCGGGCATCTGCGTAGCATGGCGGCCCTTGGCAATCACTTCCACCGCGGCGGGGCGCCGCAGGCGCTCGAGATTCTCCGGCAGCAGCGCGGGACCCGTGCCGCCGAGCCGCGCGGCGCCATGGCAGGCGGCGCAATGTCCCGCATACAGCTGCGCGGGATCCGCTTGCGCGCGCGGCGCAAGCGCGAGCGCAGCGAACGCCAGCGCCGCGAACCGGTTCAAGTGGCCACCACCGGGGGCACCTTGCCGCGATACGGCAGCACCGGAACGCGCCCGCGTCCGGGCGCGACGCCGATCTCCTCGTCGGTGAGGTAGCAGCCCGGATCCTCCTGCCACGCATCGCCGGTGAGCTGCAGCGCGCGCACCCGCGTGTTGCCGCCGCACACGTCGAAATACGCGCAGCGCGCGCAGCGACCCTTCACCTTGCGCCGCATCGCCTTGAGGCCTGCCATGATCGGGTCGCGCGTGTCCATCCAGATCTCGGAGAACGGCCGCTCGCGCACATTGCCGAGCGAGTAGTTCCACCACATGGTGTCCGGATGCACGTTGCCGAGGTTGTCGATGTTGGCGACGTTGACGCCCGAGGAGTTTCCGCCCCACTCGGCCAGGCGTGCGCGCAGTTGCGCCTCGCGCCCGGGATGGTTGCGGCGCACCCAATCGAGCAGGTACACGCCATCGGCGTCGTTATTGCCGGTGACGAACTCCTTTGCAATGCCGCGGCGCTGGTAGTCGTGGCAGGTTTCGAACAGCAGGTCCATCGCGCGGCGCGTGGTCTGGAAATGGGCATCGTGAGCGCGGTTCTTGTTGCCGCGGCCCGCGTAGTTCAGGTGAGAGAGGTAGAACTTGTCGATGCCCTCCCGCTCCGCC
>JBGOTT010000369.1:0-3838 GCA_041476585.1 Gammaproteobacteria bacterium
CACCCCAGCCGATCTCCTTCACCGGGGCCGCAGCAACCACGCCGCCGAAAGCCTTGGACATCAGCTGCCCGCCCAGGCAGTGGCCCAGCGTCGGCACGTCCTTGCGCACACCGTCGCGAACCAGTTCGAGCAGCGGCGCGATCCACGGCAGCTCGTCGTTGACGCTCATCGGGCCGCCCATGAATGCCATGCCCGAAAAGGCGCGGGCGTCTTTGGGCACCGGCAGGCCTTCGTCGAGGGCGACCAGTTTCCATGCGATCGAGCGCCGCTCCAGGACCGTGGCAAAATATCCGGGTCCTTCGGTGAGCGCACATCTGAATATGGCCACGGGTTTCATCAGGCGTCATTCTAGTGGTTCCGGTGGTCGTGCGTTCGTCGCCGCCACCGTGGTTGCAGCGCTAGCCGCGATCGCCTTCAACGACCCCTCGCTCGCGGCCGAAGTCAGCGTCGTCGGCGTGGTCGGCGACAAGGCCGCGGTGCTGGTGATCGATGGCGCCGAGCCGCGCACCGTTCGCGTCGGGCAGAAGCTGAACGGTGTCACGGTCATCGCGGTCACCAGGCAGGGCGCGACACTGGAATTCGACGGCAAGCGACGCGCGCTGGCCCTGGGCCAGCACGTGCGCGGGGAAACCTCCGTCGCGCCCGGCGGTGCGGCCTCCGTCACGCTTGCCGCGGACGCCCGCGGGCATTTCATTACCGAAGCCCAGGTGAACGGCGCCCCGATCCGCTTCCTGGTGGACACCGGCGCAACCCTGATCTCGCTGCCCTACGCGGAGGCGCGCCGGCTGGGCATCGACACTTCAAAGGCGCCCCGCGGCACCGCAATGACCGCCAACGGCGCGATGCCCGTGTACCGCGTCAAGCTCGACACGGTGCGCGTCGGCGGGGTCGAGATCCACAATGTCGACGCGCTGGTGCACCAGGGCCCTGGCCTCGAGATTGCGCTGCTCGGGATGAGCTTTCTGAACCGGGTGGAGATGCTCCGCGAGGGCGAGCGCCTGACGCTCACCAAGCGCTTTTAGCGGCCGGGCACGAGCGGCACGAAGCGCACCGGAAGTATCCTTCGCGTTTGGGTGCTGCCGTCGGCGCGCTTGGTGACGACCAGCAGTTCCTGAACCTCCCACGTCGCGCCTACCGGAATCACAAGTTTTCCGCCTGCCTTGAGCTGGGCAACCAGCGCAGGCGGAACGCTCGGCGCAGCCGCGGTGACGATGATTGAATCGAACGGCGCGCGTTCGGGCCAACCCTTGTAGCCGTCGCCGACCCGCGCCTCGACGTTCGAATAGCCGAGCCGCGCAAGCCGCTCGGCGGCTTCCCGGCCGAGCGGCTCGACCAGCTCGATGGTGTATACCTGCTTGACGATTTCGGCGAGCACCGCCGCCTGGTAGCCCGAGCCGGTGCCGATTTCCAGCACCACCTGCCCCGGGCGCGGTTCGGCCAGCTCGGTCGAGAGTGCGACGATGTAGGGCTGCGAGATGGTCTGTCCGCGGCCGATCGGCAGCGGGGAATTGCGGTAGGCGTTCGAAACCTGATCGACCGGGACGAACTGGTGGCGGGGCACCTTCGCCATCGCCGCCATCACGGCTTCTGAGAATCGCTCGCGGCCGGTTTCGGCGCGCGTTTCGCGCGCCATCGCATCGATCTCGGCCACCATCCGCGCGCGCTGGGCGGCGAAGTCCTCCTCGCGGCCCTGCGCCCCCGCTTCGGTCACCGGGAAATGCAGCAGCGCTGCGAGCGAGGCGAACAGCATGCCGAGCCGCATATCCTTACGGGGCGGGCTTCGCCCGCTTGCCGTTCTTCTTGTCTTTCTTGATCAGCGCGTAGGCCGAATGGTTATGGATCGACTCGAAATTCTCGGACTCGACCACATAGGCTTCGATGCGCTCGTCGAGATTGAGAATGGCGGCGACATCGCGCACCATGTCTTCGACGAACTTAGGATTGTCGTAGGCCCGTTCGGTGACGAACTTCTCGTCCGGGCGCTTCAGCAGCCCGTATAGCTCGCTCGAGGCCTGCTTTTCGACCACCTCGATGATCTCCTCGATCCAGACGAAGTCGTTGGTGCGCGCCGTCACCGTCACATGCGAGCGCTGGTTGTGCGCGCCATAGTCCGAAATCTTCTTCGAGCACGGGCACAGGCTGGTCACCGGCACCAGCACCTTCATGCTGAAGCTCTGCTTGCCGCCCTTCACCTCGCCGATGAACGTGACCTCGTAATCGAGCAGGCTTTGCACCTTGGACACCGGCGCGCGCTTGTTGACGAAGTACGGAAAGGTCATCTCGATGCGTCCTTCCGCGGCCTCGAGCCGCTCGACCATCTCGCGCAGCATGATCTGAAAGGTCTCGACCGTGATCTCGCGCTCGTGGGCATTGAGAATTTCCATGAAACGCGACATGTGTGTGCCCTTGAAATGGTGCGGCAGGCCCACGTACATGTTGAAATTGGCGATGGTGTGCTGCACGCGCCCCGCCTTCTCCCGGATCTTCATCGGGTGGCGGATCGACTTCACGCCCACCTGGTCGATCGAAAGGCGGCGCGTGTCGGCGCTCGCCTGCACGTCCGGAATGTTGTACAGGTCTCGGGTCTTCATGGTCTCATTATAACAATCGACCAAATTACTCGGATATTACTGCCCGCACCGATTTCACTATTCCGGCGGCGTCCAGCCCCAACGAAGCCAACAGTTTCGCAGGATCGCCATGATCGATGAAGCGATCGGGCAGGCCCAGATTCAGCACCTTGGGCCCGAGGCCGAGTGCGGCGAGCGTCTCGCACACGGCGCTGCCCGCACCGCCCATCACCACGTGCTCCTCGACCGTGACCAGCAGTTGGTGGGTCTCAGCGAGGCGCTTCACCAGTTCGGCATCGATCGGCTTCACGAAACGCATGTTCGCGACGCTCGCGCCCAGCTGCTCCGCGGCCGCGAGCGAGGGCTGCAGCATCGCGCCGAACGCGAGTATGGCGATTCGCTCTCCCTCCCTGCGCAATTCGCCCTTGCCGAGCGGAAGCACGCGCCTGTCCTTCCCGATCGCCACGCCGGGCCCGGCGCCGCGCGGATAGCGCACCGTCGCGGGGGAGCCAAGTGCGAGAGCGGTCGTGAGCATCTGCCAGCACTCGTTTTCGTCCGCGGGCGCCATCACCGTCATGTTCGGAACGCAGCGCAGGAAGGCGAAATCGAACGCGCCGTTGTGAGTGGCGCCGTCGCTGCCCACCAGCCCGCCGCGGTCGAGCGCGAACACCACCGGCAGGTTCTGGATCGCAACATCGTGGATCAGCTGGTCGTAGCCGCGCTGCAGGAACGTCGAATAGATCGCCACCACCGGCTTCATGCCTTCGCACGCAAGTCCGGCGGCGTAGGTCACCGCATGCTGCTCGGCAATGCCGACGTCGAAGTAGCGCTCCGGAAAGCGCTGCGAGTACTTCACCATCCCGGAGCCCTCGCGCATCGCGGGCGTGATCGCCACCAGGCGCGGCTCGCGCTCGGCCGTCGCGCACAGCCATTCGCCGAAGATCTGGCTGTAGGTGGGCTTTGCCACCGCCGCCGGTTTGATGCCCTCCGACGGATTGAACTTTCCCGGACCGTGGTACAGCACCGGGTCTTCCTCGGCAAGCTTGTAGCCCTGCCCCTTGCGCGTGATCACGTGCAGGAACTGCGGCCCTTTCAACTTCCTGATGTTGGCGAGCGTCGGCACCAGCGTGTCGAGGTCGTGTCCGTCGATCGGTCCGATGTAGTTGAATCCGAATTCCTCGAACAACGTCGAAGGCGTCACCATGCCCTTCACGTGCTCTTCGGCGCGCCTCGCCAGCTTCAACACCCGCGGCACCGCGCGCAGCACG
>JBGOTT010000370.1:0-3837 GCA_041476585.1 Gammaproteobacteria bacterium
CAATCCGGTGTTCTCCGGGATGTTCATCTCGCTGATCGGCTTCGGCTTCCTCGGCGGCATCTCGGGCGTGATCATGGGCGTGGAGCAGATCAACCTGATCGTCCACAACACGATCTACGTGCCGGGGCATTTCCACGCCACCGTGGTGGTCGGCACGACGCTCGCGTTCATGTCGCTCACCTACTTCCTGATTCCGGTGCTGTTCCGCAGGGAAGTGGCGTTTCCGGGGCTGGCGAAGTGGCAGCCGTACCTGTTCGGCATCGGCATGTCGGGCTTCGCCGTGTTCCTGATGGGCGCGGGCACGCTCGGCGTGCCGCGGCGGCACTGGGATATCAGCTTCGCCGGCAGCCCGTTTGCCTACGAGTTCCCGGGCGCGGCCTGGCTGATGATGGCGCTTGGCAGCATCGCCGGACTCGTCGCCATCATCGGCGGCGGGGCCTTCCTGCTGATCACGGTGTACTCGGTGTTCCTCGGCAAGCGGATCGAGACGCCGGGATTCGCGCACGTGCGGGCGCGCGACAACATCGCGCCGAGCGAGGCGCCGGTGGCTGCCGCCATTACCTCGCACGGGCAGTCGGCGGGCTTTTCGGCGCCGGGTACGTTCGTGCTGGCGATGGTGTTCCTGGTCGCCTTCGCGCTTTACTACTTCGTGAACTGGAAGTACTTGTCCACGGTCTGGCCGCTGAGCTGAGGACGCGCAAAGGGCCCGCATGCGGCTGCTGCTCAACCTCTTCAAGCTGCGCATCGGCGTGGCGATCGCACTCGCCGCGGTAGCCGGCATTGCGGTGACCTCGGTGGTCACGCCGGGGGCGCTGCAGCGCTGGCAGGTCGTCGTACTCACGCTCGCCGTGCTGGTTTCTTCCGCCGCCGCGGGGGCATTCAACCAGTACGTCGAGCGCGACCTCGATGCGCGCATGGCGCGCACGCGTAACCGCCCGTTCGTCTCCGGCGCGCTCGTCCACGGCCCGCTGTGGCTTTGGGTGATCGGTGCGATGACGGCGGCATCGGTGCTGGCCGCTGCCATCGCCGCCAACTGGCTGGCCGCGTTCTACGTCTTCATGGGGGCGTTTACCTACGGCGTGGTCTATACCGTGTGGCTGAAGCGCCGCACTTGGCTTAATATCGTCGTTGGCGGGCTCGCAGGCAGCTTCGCGGTACTGGCCGGGGCGGCTGCCGTGACGCCGTCCTTGAGCCCGGCATCGATCTGGCTCGCGGTGGCGCTGTTTTTGTGGACCCCGCCGCATTTCTGGAGTCTTGCCATTGTCTATCGTGAAGAGTATGCCGGGGCGGGCGTGCCGATGCTGCCGGTGGTGGTAGGCGACGCGCGCTGCGCGCGCATCATTCTCGGCAGCGCAGTGGTCCTCGTCGCATCGACGCTGATGCCGGCGTTCCACGGCCTGGGGTGGGTCTATCTGGCCGCAGCGGTCGCGGGAGGCGCGTACTTCATTTCGACCTGCGTCGCGCTGGTGCGGAACCCCGGCCGCGGCACTGCGCGCGCAAGCTTCCGCGCCTCGCTGGTTCAGCTCAGCCTGGTTCTTTTCGGCGCGATCGCCGACACGGCACTGCGGGGTTAGCGCATGCGAGCCGCAGCGCGCCTTGCCGTGGCGCTCGCGTTGCTGTTCGCCGCAGGCTCGGGAGCGGCCGCCGACGCGACGCTCGACCGCGACTACGCGCTGAAGAAAAGCCAGGCGGCGATCGGCAACAGGCCCGCCAACTACGCATTCACGGCCGCGGACGGCAGGCGCGTCGAGCTGGCGGCGTTTCGCGGCAAGCCGCTGGTCGTGAACTTCATCTACACGGGCTGCTTCCAGGTCTGTCCGGCGAGCACGCAGTTTCTCAAGCTTGCCGCCGAGCAGGCCGAGGCGGCGCTGGGCAAGGACCGCTTCGCGCTCGCCACCATCGGCTTCAACCTGCCGTTCGATTCGCCTGCCGCGATGCGCGATTTCGCGCGCAGGCAGGGCGTCGGCGCGGCCAACTGGAGCTTTCTGAGCCCGCAGGCCGGGCAGCTCGACGCGCTGCTGGCGGATTTCGGCTTTTCCCATGTGGCGACGCCGAGCGGCTTCGACCACGTGCTGCAGGCGACGATCCTGGACGCTGATGGTCGGATCGTGAAGCAGGTCTACGGCGAATCGTTCGGCCTGGACGCTTTTGTCGAGCCGCTGAAGGCGCTTGTCGCCGGCACGCCGCTGCCCGCGAACGACCTCGGCGCCATGATCGAGAAACTGCGGCTGCTTTGCACGGTCTATGACCCGGTCAGCGGCGCGTACCGGCCCGACTACGCGCTGTTCGTCGAGATGCTGGGCGGTCTGCTGGTGATCGTCGCCACTGCTGTCTTCCTGCTGCAGGACCGCCGGCGGGCGCAGCAGCGTCGCTGAATGCTGGGGGCCATCCAGCGCGCGGGACGTTGGTGTTTCATGCGCGTCGAGGCGCTGTTCAACCTCGCCTTCGGCGAGCGGCTCAATCCGCTTTACTACCTCGGCGCGATCAGCACCTGGATGTTCTGGATCGTGGTCGCAAGCGGGCTCTACCTCTACGCGTTCTTCGATACCGGGATAAACGAGGCCTACGCCTCGGTCGAGCGGCTGACGAATGGACAGCGATATCTCGGCGGCATATTGCGCAGTGTCCACCGTTACGCCTCGGACGGCATGGTGCTCACCATGCTGCTGCACCTGACGCGGCATTTCGTGTTCGACCGTTACCGGGGTTTTCGCTGGTTCTCCTGGATCAGCGGCATGATGCTGCTGTGGATGGTGTACGTGGCCGGCATCAACGGCTACATGCTGCCGTGGGACCGCTTGGCGCAGTTCATCACCATCGCGACCGCCGAGTGGCTCGATTGGCTGCCGGTGTTCCGCGGCTCGCTGGTGCGCAATTTCATCTTCGCGGAAAACTTCAGCGACCGGCTGTTTTCGCTGCTGTCGTTCATCCATATCGGCGTCCCGCTGGCCGTGCTGGCGCTGCTGTGGATTCACGTCCAGCGTGTGCCGCAGGCGAAAACCACGCCGCCGCGGCCGATCCTGGTGATGGTCACCGCGGCGCTAGTTGCGCTCGCTCTCGCCAGGCCGGCGGTCAGCCAGGCGCCGGCCGACCTTTCGAAAGCGGTGACCGAGATCGCGTTCGACTGGTTCTACCTGCCCGCGTTCGCGCTTCTGTATCGCTCGTCGCCGGCCGAGTTGTGGCTGCTGATCGGCGGCGCCACCCTGCTGTTTGCGTCGCTGCCGTGGCTACCGCCCAGGCGTACGTCGGGTGCCCCGGGCGCCGCGTTGGGCTTCCATGTCCTGGTTCATCCGGACAACCGCTTCATCGTCGTGCGCGAGGGCGAAACGGTGCTCGACGCCGCGCTGCGCGAAGGCATCGCGATGCCCTTCGACTGCCGCAACGGCGGTTGCGGCGAGTGCAAAGGGCGGGTCCTGCATGGCGACGTCGATCGCGGCATTTATCAGGAGAGCGCGCTGGGCGAGGACGAGCGCGCGCAGGGCGGCGCGCTGATGTGCTGCGCGACGCCGCGCAGCGATCTCGAGGTTGAATACACGCCCAAACAGGCGCTGCGCGCCGTCCCGCCGCGGGTCCACACCGCGCGTGTCGCGAAGCTCGAGCGTCTGGCGCCGGACGTGATGCGGGTGCTGCTTGCCGTGGCCGGAGAGCCGCTGCGTTTCTACCCGGGGCAATACATCAACGTGCTGCTCGATTCCGGGGAGAAGCGCGCGTTCTCGTTCGCCGCCGCGCCGCATGCCGCCGGACCGGTCGAGCTGCAGATCCGGCGGGTGGCCGGCGGCAAATACACGAGTCATGTTTTCGAGCGCATGAAAGCGGGCGACGAAGTGCGCTTCGAGG
>JBGOTT010000371.1:0-3827 GCA_041476585.1 Gammaproteobacteria bacterium
AAACGGGCGCTGGTAGATCTTGCCGTTGTCGAGGCGGTCGAAAGGCATGCCCATGTGTTCGAGTTCGACCACCACCTCGTTTGCGCGCCGGCACATGTATTCGATCGCGTCCTGGTCGCCGAGGTAATCGGAGCCCTTGACGGTGTCGTACATGTGCCAGTGCCAGTTGTCCTCGGACGAGTTGGCGAGCGGCGCGGCGATGCCGCCCTGCGCCGCCACGGTGTGCGAGCGGGTCGGGAACACCTTGGTGAGCACCGCCACCCTGAGGTTGGCACGCGCGAGCTCCAGCGACGCGCGCAGCCCGGAGCCGCCGGCGCCGACCACGATGGCGTCAAATTTGCGTATCGTTACAGCCAAGCCTTATCTCCAGAGAATCTGGACCGTCCAGCCGAGGTAGGCAGCGATCGTGAGCAACACCAGGACTTCCAGCGTAAAGCGCCACGCGAGCGGCTTCATGTAGTCCATCAGGATGTCGCGCATCCCGACCCACCCGTGCCAGGCAAGGCTCGCGGCAAACAGCAGCGTCGCGACGCGCATCCAGCCTGGCGCGAACCGGTCCTTCCACAACGCGTAGTCGAGCGGCGGGCCCGTCACGAACACGTACAGGATGATGAGCGTATACGCCGCCATAATGACCGCGGTGATGCGCTGCGCGAGCCAGTCGCGCAGGCCGTAGTGGGCGCCGGTGACGATGCGATTCACCACAGCTTCCAGCCGAAGCCGGCGGTGAGCGCGAGGCTCGCGGCGAGCACCAGCCAGCTGGTCATGCGGGCGGTGGCGAGATCGATGCCCTTGTGCAGGTCGAGCAGCAGGAAACGGATGCCGGCGCAGAAATGGTGGCAGTAGGCCCAGATGATTGCGAGCAGGCCGAGCTTCACCGGCCAGAGCTTCATGTAGCGCCTCACCGACTCGAAGCCTGACTCTGAAGACAGGCTGCGGTCGAGCATGAACAGCAACCAGAGCACCGCCAGAAACAACATCGCGCCGCTGATGCGGTGGAGAATCGAAACGAAACCCGGCAGCGGCAGGCGGATCACGACCAGGTTGAGGTAGACGGGTCTTTTCCGCCTGACCGCTGCATCGGACATTCTGGGATTATATCGTTACCGCGCGTTGGCCTGAACGACGGAAAAGCGGCTGGCGCACCGAATTGAAGCAAACACGGTGCGGTAGAATTGCCAGACCTTCAGCTTTCGTCGAATACTTTCCGGAGTCCCCCATGTCAAAAGCACCCATCCGAGTCGCCGTCACCGGCGCCGCTGGCCAGATCGGCTACGCCCTGCTGTTTCGCATCGCCAGCGGCGAGATGCTCGGCAAAGACCAGCCGGTGGTGCTGCAGCTGCTCGAGATCCCCGACGAGAAGGCGCAAAAGGCGCTCAAGGGCGTGATGATGGAACTGGATGATTGCGCGTTTCCGCTGTTGCACGGAATGGTTCCCGCCTCCGATCCGATGGTCGCGTTCAAGGATGTGGACGTGGCGCTGCTGGTCGGCGCGCGCCCGCGCGGCCCCGGCATGGAGCGCAAGGACCTGCTCGAGGCCAACGGCAAGATCTTCCAGCCGCAGGGCCAGGCGCTGAACAAGGTGGCCAAGCGCGACGTGAAGGTGCTGGTGGTGGGCAATCCGGCCAACACCAACGCGCTGATCGCAATGAAAAACGCGCCCGACCTCAAACCTACCCAGTTCACCGCGATGATGCGGCTCGATCACAACCGCGCGACTTCGCAGATCGCGCAGAAAATCGGCAAACCGGTCGCCTCGGTGCGCAAGGTCACCGTCTGGGGCAACCACTCCGCGACGCAGTATCCCGATGTCTTCCGGGCCGAATGCGACGGCAGGAAGGTCTGGCCGATGATCGATGACCAGGCGTGGCTCGAGGGCAGCTTCATTCCCACCGTGCAGAAACGCGGCGCCGCCATCATCGAGGCGCGCGGCCTGTCCTCGGCGGCGAGCGCGGCGAACGCGGCGATCGACCACGTGCGCAATTGGGTGCTTGGTACTGCGGAGGGCGACTGGGTGTCGATGGGGATTGCTTCCGAGGGCAGCTACGGCATCGCCGAAGGTGTGCTCTACGGCTATCCCGTCACATGCAAAGGCGGCCAGTTCCGGATCGTCCAGGGCATCGAGGTGAGCGATTTCAGCCGCAAGCGCATGGATGCGACGCTCAAGGAGCTGCACGAAGAGCGCGATGGCGTCAAGCACCTGCTCGGCTAGGACGCCAGACATGACGCCAGGGGCGAAATTCAGGCAGGCGCTCGGAGAAGAGCGCCCGCTGCAGGTCATCGGCGCGATCTGCGCCTATCACGCGCGCATGGCACAGCGCGTCGGCTACAAGGCCCTGTACCTTTCGGGCGGCGGCGTTTCGGCAGGCTCGCTCGGCCTGCCCGACCTGGGAATTTCCAACCTCGACGATGTACTCACGGACGTGCGGCGCATCACCGACGTGTGCGACCTGCCTCTGCTGGTGGACGCCGACACCGGCTTTGGCGCAAGCGCCTTCAACGTGGCGCGCACCGTAAGGTCTCTGGTCAAGTGCGGCGCGGCCGCGATGCACATCGAAGACCAGGCCGGCGCCAAGCGCTGCGGGCACCGCCCGAACAAGGAAATCGTTTCGGCCGACGAGATGTGCGACCGCATCAAGGCTGCGGTGGACGCAAAGACCGATCCCGGATTCGCGGTGATGGCGCGCACCGACGCGCTCGCCAGCGAAGGCCTCGAGCGCACGATCGAGCGCGCGGCGAAATACGTCGAGGCCGGCGCCGACATGATCTTCCCCGAGGCGATGACCGAACTGGCGATGTACAAGCGCTTCGCCGACGCGGTGAAAGTCCCGGTGCTCGCCAACATCACCGAGTTCGGCGCGACCCCGCTGTTCACCACCGACGAGCTGCGCTCCGCCGGCGTGGCGATCGCGCTCTACCCGCTGTCGGCGTTCCGCGCAATGAACCAGGCCGCTCTCAACGTCTACCGGAGCGTTCGCAAGGACGGCACGCAGAAGAACGTGGTGGACACCATGCAGACGCGCGCCGAGCTGTACGATTACCTCGAATACCATACGTTTGAGCAGAAACTCGATCAACTGTTCGCCGCCAGGAAGTAAGCGAGACCATGAGCGAAAGCGCCGCCGCACCCAAACCGAAGAAGTCGGTTGCCCTGTCCGGCGTCACCGCCGGCAACACCGCCCTGTGCACAGTGGGCCGCACCGGCAACGACCTGCACTACCGTGGCTATGACATCCTCGACTTCGCCGACGAAGCCGAGTTCGAGGAAATCGCCTATCTGCTGGTGCACGGCAAGCTGCCGAACGCCGCCGAGCTCGCTGCCTACAAGTCGAAGCTCAGGGCATTGCGCGGCATCCCGGCCGCGGTACAGGACGTGCTCGAATGCATACCGGCGAATACGCATCCGATGGACGTGTTGCGCACCGCGTGTTCCGCCCTTGGATCGGTGCTGCCGGAGCGCGAAGACCATAAACTTGCGGAAGCGCGCGACATCGCTGATCGCCTGATGGCGAGCTTTGGCTCGATGCTGCTGTACTGGTACCACTTCTCGCATTCGGGCCGGCGCATCGAAGTGGAGACCGACGACGACACGATCGGCGGGCATTTCCTGCACCTGCTGCACGGCCGGCCGCCGGGCGATCTGTGGGTGCGCGCAATGCACACCTCGCTCATCCTCTACGCGGAGCACGAGTTCAACGCCTCGACGTTCGCCGCGCGGGTGATCGCCGGCACCGGCTCCGACATGTATTCGGCGATCGTCGGCGGGATCGGTGCGCTGAAAGGCCCCAAACACGGCGGCGCCAACGAGTTCGCGTTCGACGTGATCG
>JBGOTT010000372.1:0-3811 GCA_041476585.1 Gammaproteobacteria bacterium
ACGTTTTCCATCACGATCTCCCGGGACGGTTCCTGCGATTGGGTGCGGGGATTGTCGGCAGCCGCCGGCGTTGCCGACTTGATGTGCGTCAAGCGGCGCGCGGACGATGCAGCGCGTGGATCGTCGCGACGAGCAGCAAGACCGCGAGCAGATTGTGGGAATAGACGAGCGCGAAAGGCAGCCGCGTGAGTGCCATCGTGCCACCGAGCAGGACCTGCGCCGACGACAGAATAATGAGCGGCGCGGAACGCAGCCGGAAGCACAGCCCGGCGAACACGAGGCCCAGTACGGCGTGCGCGACCAGGATCGGCGGGCCGACGCGACTCACCGAAAGCGCCGCGCCGAGCGCGATCTGAGCCACGATCACCGCGAGCGCGGCCGACCCGATCGCAGAGGGCGTTCTCGGGCCCGCCTGCCTCACACGCAGCCACCACAGCAGCCCGGCGAGCACGAAGCCGCCAAGCAGATTGGTCACTGCCACCGCTGGATGCGGTGCCCCGGCGCTCGAGCGCCCCACCCACGCAAGGACCGCAGTGAGCACGAGCAGAGCACCGATGATTGCCAGGTCCACGCCGGCGCCGCGCCGCTCGAAGGCGAGTACCGCGAGCGCGATGATCGCGAGCCCGGCGAGTATCGCCGCAATGCGGTGCGCGCCGCGCACCGCGTCGATCACGCCCTCGGGCACCACCGGCGCGCCGTAACCATGCACCCGCAGGAAGGCGCTCGCCGCGGCGATCACCACGACGCAGGCGAAGCCCAGCGTCGCGAGCTGCGCGATGCGGTTCCCGGACGGGGTCATCGGCTGCCCTATCGCAATTCGTGCGCCACCCACAACGCGGCAGCGAGAACGATCACCGCTCCGCCCTGATGCGCTGCGCCGAGCGGGACCGGAACGACGAGCAACAATGCTGCTATGCCGAGTGCGATCTGCGTGGCGAGCGCGCCGAGCAGCGCGTGGCACGCAAGCCGCGCCCGCGGCGCAAGATCGCTGCGCATCGCCTGCCACCACAGCAGCGGGACCGCGATCGCCAGCAGCCACGCAATCGCGCGGTGCACGAACTGCACCGTCGCCATGTTGTAGAAGAAGTTCATCCACCACGGCTCGAGCATCAGGATCTCCGGCGGCACCCAGTGCCCGTTCATCAACGGGAAGGTGTTGTATGCGCGGCCCGCGCGGATGCCCGCGACGAAGCCGCCGGTGAGCGCCATCACGAAAACCAGCGCAGGCAGCACGCCCGCCAAGCGCCGCAGACGGGCGGGAATCGCAGAATTCGACGGGCCGCGCTCGAGCAGATCGAGCGCCAGCCACAGCATCGCGGCAAAGATCAACAGCGCGAAGGCGAGGTGCGCAGTGAGGCGGAACTGCGACACGCGCGGGTCATCCACCAGCCCGCTCTTCACCATGTACCAGCCCATCGCGCCCTGCACGGCGCCGAGCGCGAACACCCCGGCGAGCTTCCAGGCGAGCGGCCGGCCGATCGAGCGTCGCCACAGGAACCACAGCATCGGCAGCAGGAACACGGCGCCGATGCCGCGGCCGAGCAGCCGGTGGAAGTACTCCCACCAGAAGATGCTCTTGAACCCGGCGAGGTCCATGTCGAAATTCACTGTCTGAAATTCGGGCGTGCGCCGGTACTTCACGAACAGTTGCTGCCAATCGGCGTCGCTGAGCGGCGGGATCGCACCGACCAGCGGCTGCCACTCGACGATCGACAGCCCCGAGTGGGTGAGGCGCGTGACGCCGCCGACCACGACCATGGCGAACACCAGTGTCGCGCACGCGAGCAGCCACGCGACTACGCCGCGGCGAGAGTACAGAGTGTTCTTGTCGTTCGACATTTCAGATTCCGCAATCCCTTGATTTCCCGCAATGCTCCGCGGCTTCGGCCCGGGAAAGCTTGATACGTATCAAGTCCCGTGCGGACCTGGCTGCGTAACTTGGCGGCGTTTCGCCCGACAAGGCGGCATTTTCCACTAAACCTCAAAGGGGGCAGCCATGAGCAACGTGATCCAGCCGGCCGACGATAACGATGTGTTCGACGAACCCGTTCCCGCGATGCAACAGATCCTCGACAACCCCTTCCTGCTGCTGTTTCTCGGCGTCGTCGTGCCGACGGTGTTCTACGTGGTCTGGGGCGTGATGGAGATCGTTTCTCTGCCGATCGCGAAATAGCCGGGAGTCCGCCATGAGCATCCAGTCCGTCACCGACCGTTTCTGGTGGAAGATCCCGATGGACCGCGAGGAGGTGATCTGGGTTACGGTCGCCTTCGCGTGGTGCCTGTTCATGTTCTTCATGATGCCGTACTGGCACGTCTTCGGTAAGCAGAACTTGGCGCACGCAGCGGTGAAGACCGGCGCCGAGGCCTACATGAAGAAGGCCGAGGGGGGGGTCGCCAAGTACAAGGTGCGAGAGGAGTCCGACCAGAAGATCCCGGTGATCGCGCCCCCGCCCGACAGCGACGTGTACCTGGTGGCGCGGCTGTGGTCGTGGTGGCCGATCCTCGAGCTCGAGGCCGGCAAGACCTACAGGATCCACCTCATGTCCATGGACTGGCTGCACGGCTTCTCGCTGCAGCCGGAGAACATCAACATCCAGGTCCACCCCGGCTACGACCATGCGGTGACGATGACGCCGACACACAAGGGCACCTTCGCGATCATCTGCAACGAGTACTGCGGCGTGAACCATCACACCATGATCAGCCGCATTTACGTGAAATAAGACGTTCAATAGGGGAGCAGGCATGTCCACCAACAGGAACTTCCGTACCTGCCCGAGCACCGGCCTGATGTTTCACGAGCCGGCCGAAAAACTGATGAAGTGGAACGCGGTCGCCGGGGTCGTCTGCCTGCTGATCGGCGGCCTGCTCGCCATCGGCGTCGTGCTGACGCGCTGGCAGGCGGTCCACTGGCTTTCACCGGACCGTTTCTACCAGGTGCTGACCGGACACGGCATCAACATGCTGGTGTTCTGGATCATCTTCTTCGAGATGGCGGTGCTGTACTTCGCGAGCTCCACGCTGCTGCGCAGCCGGCTGGCGACGCCGAACATGGCCTGGGCGGGCTTCTGGCTGATGCTGCTCGGCGCGCTGCTCAACAACTACGCGGTGCTGCGCGGCGACTCGAGCGTCATGTTCACCGCCTATGCGCCGATGGGAGCGCACCCGATCTTCTACCTCGGGCTGATCCTGTTCGCGGTCGGCGCGCTGATCGGCTGCTTCGTGTTCCTCGGCACGCTGGTGGTGGCGAAGGCCGAGCGCACCTATCAGGGGTCGATTCCGCTGGTGACCTTCGGCGCGCTGACCGCGTGCATCATCGCCGTGTTCACCATCGCCTCTGGCGCGATCATCCTGATCCCGACCTTCCTCTGGTCGGTGGGACTGATACCGCAGATCGACTCGCTGATGTACAAGACCATCTTCTGGGCGTTCGGGCATTCCTCACAGCAGATCAACGTCGCCGCGCACGTTTCGGTCTGGTACGCGATCGCCGCGATCGTGTTCGGCGCCAAGCCGATGTCGGAGAAAGTGAGCCGCACCGCGTTCTTCCTCTACATCCTGTTCCTGCAGCTGGCGAGCGCGCACCATCTGCTCGCCGACCCGGGGCTCACGTCGTACTGGAAGATCTTCAACACCAGCTACGCGATGTACCTCGCGGTGCTGGCGTCGATGGTGCACGGGCTGACGGTGCCCGGCGCGATCGAGGTCGCGCAGCGCAAGAAGGGGTATACCAACGGCCTGTTCGAGTGGCTGCGCAAGGCGCCGTGGGGCAATCCGGTGTTCTCCGGGATGTTCATCTCGCTGATCGGCT
>JBGOTT010000373.1:0-3798 GCA_041476585.1 Gammaproteobacteria bacterium
CTTTTCGCCGAAATCCATCACCACCAGCCGATCGACCAGCCCCATGACGAACTCCATGTCGTGCTCGACCAGCAGGATCGAGACCCCGGTCTTTTTCAGATCGGTGATGATGTGAAAGATGTCGCGCACGATGCGCGGTGCGAGCCCGAGGCTCGGCTCGTCGAGCATCAGCAGGCGCGGCTTGGCCATCAGCGCGCGGCCGAGCGCCAGCATCTGGCGTTCGCCGCCGGAGAGCGTGGCCGCCAGCTGGCCGCGGCGCTCCTCGAGCGGCGGGAAGCGCGCATAGATGGCCGCGAGATCGGTCCCTATGGCGGCGTCGCGACGGCGAAAACGATGGAACGCGCCGAGCCGCAGATTGTCTTCGACCGTCATTTCGCCGAACAGCTCGCGACGCTCCGGCACCAGGCACAAGCCGAGCGCAACCCGCGCTTCGGTCTTCGCGCCCGCAAGATCGGCGCCGGCATAGCGCGCCGCGCCGGCCGAGGGCAGCAGGCCCATGATCGCGCCGAGCAACGTCGTCTTGCCCGCGCCGTTGGGACCGATCACCGTGACGATTGCGCCTTCGGGCACGCGCAGGCTGGCGCGATGCAGTCCCTCCACCTTGCCGTAGAACACCCGGAGGTCGCTCACTTCGAGCAACGCGCTCACTCCACGCCTCCGAGATAGGCCTCGATCACCGCCGGATCGGTCTGGATCTCCCGCGGCAGCCCCTGCGCGAGCTTTTCGCCGAAATCCATCACCACCAGCCGATCGACCAGCCCCATGACGAACTCCATGTCGTGCTCGACCAGCAGGATACTCATCCCTTCCGCGCGCAACCTGCGCAGCAGCTCCGCCAGCACCTTCTTCTCGCCGTAACGCAGTCCGGCCGCCGGTTCGTCGAGCAGTAGCAGGATCGGGTCCGCGCAGAGCGCGCGCGCAATCTCGACCAGCCGCTGCTGCCCGAGCGGCAGGCTTCCGGCGGCGCCGTGCAGGTGTTCCCCCAGGCCGACGCGCTCCAGCTGAAGCGCCGCCTCGTGCAGCAGTTGCGCCTCTTCCGCGCGGTCGGCGCGCAGCAACGCGCCCAGCGAGCCGCGCCGGCCGCGCAGGTGCGCGCCGATCGCCGCGTTCACGATCACCGACATCGCGCTGATGAGATTGACGTGCTGGAAGGTGCGGCAGATGCCGCGGCGGGCGATCTCGCTCTGCGCGAACCGATCGATGCGCTCGCCGCGGAAGCCGATCTCGCCGCCGTCGCAGCGCAGCACGCCCGTGATCAAGTTGAACATCGTGCTCTTGCCCGCCCCGTTCGGCCCGATCAGACCGAGGATTTCTCCGCTTCTGGTCTCGAACGAAAGATCGCCGACCGCCACCAGCCCGCCGAACTGCTTGCGGGCGGCGCGCACCTCGAGCAGCGTTTCCCCCGCCTGCGGCTGGCGCCGCCTGTCCAGCAGCGGGGCCGGCGCGGGCCGCGAGCGCGCGCGCGCGGCGATCGCCAGCCGCGCCAGCGCCGGCGCCAGCCCGTCGCGGGTGCGGTGCAGCAGCATGATCATCAGCACGCCGAACACCACGATCTCGTAATTTCCGCTGAAGCCGACAAGCTTCGGCAGCAGGTCCTTGAGCCATTCCCTGAGCACCGTCAGCAGCGACGCGCCGATCACCGCGCCCCAGACCTGCCCCGCACCGCCGACCACCGCCATGAACAGGTAATCGATCCCGGCGTTGACGTTGAACGCGCTCGGGCTGACGAAACGCAGGAAGTGGGCATAAAGCCAGCCCGACAGCCCGGCGAGCAGCGCCGCGTACAGGAATACGAGATTCTTCAGCGCGGCGGTGTTCACGCCGAAGCTTTCCGCCATCACGCTGCGAAAGCGCAGCGCGCGGATTGCGCGCCCCGCGCGCGAATCGAGCAGGTTGCGCGCCGCGACCAGCGCGGCGAGCGTCAGCACCCAGATCAGCACGTAGATCTCGCGCCCGGTGTCGAGCTTCCAGCCGAGCAGGGAGATCGCCGGAATGTCCGCTATTCCCGTGTGCTTGCCGAGCAGATCCATGTTGCCGAAGACGAAATACACCGCGATGCCCCACGCAATCGTCGAGAGCGGCAGATAGTGGCCCGAGAGGCGCAGCGTGATCGCGCCGAGAAACAGCGCCACCGCCGCCGTGATCGCGAGCCCGGCGGCAAGCGTTAGCCAGGGCGAGACGCCGTAACGGGTCGTCAGCACCGCCGTCGCGTAGGCGGCGAGACCCGCGAACACCTGCTGCCCGAACGACATCACGCCGGCGACGCCGGTCAGCAGCACCAGGCCCACGCTTACCAGCGCCGCGAGGCCGATGTAATTGAACAGCGTCACGTAGAACTCCGGCAGCGCGAGCGGCGCCGCCACGATGAGCGCGACGAACAGCGCCAGCGCCGTGCGCTCCCGCATCACTCCTCCTCGTCTTCGACGTGGCGCGACCGGAGCGAGCGCCACAAGAGTATCGGGATGATGATCGTGAACACGATGGTTTCCTTGAACGCGCTCGCCCAGAACGATGAGAACGCCTCCAGCAGGCCGATGCCGATCGAACCGGCGACGGCGAGCGGATAGCTGCCCATGCCGCCCACGATCGCACCGACGAAGCCTTTCAGGCTGATGAGGAAACCGGTGTCGTAATAGATGGTCGTGATCGGCGAGATCAGGATCCCGGACACCGCGCCGATGAATGCGGCGAGCAGGAAACTCAGGCTGCCCGAGAGTTCGGCCGGAATCCCCACCAGCCGTGCGCCGACGCGATTCACCGCCGTCGCGCGCAGCGCCTTGCCGTAGAACGTATGTTCGAAGAACAGCCACAACGCCAGCATGGTGACGACGCTTGCCGCCACCACCCAGATGCTTTGAGCGGTGATGTCGAGCACCCCCAGCTTGAAGCGCGCGTCCGAGAACGCCTCCGAGCGCAGGCCTTCGCCGCCGAAGAACACCAGTCCGAGGCCGGTCAGCGCGTAGTGCGCCGCCATCGATATGATGAACAGCACCAGCACCGAGGCATTGGCGAGCGGCTGGTAGGCGACGCGGTAAAGGATCGGCCCGAGCGGCACCACCAGCCCGAGCACGATCAGCACCTGCAGCGGCAATCCGAGGTTGCGCGGAACGGACCACCAGGCGAGCGCCGCCATTGCACAGGGCAGAAGCAGATACAGCGCGAGAATGCGCGGCAGCCGTGCGGGCGACTTCTCGCGCAGCGCGACGGCAATTTCGAGCGCAGCGGCGACGAGGCCCCCGCCCACCAGCACGTAGACCACGCCAGGCAGCCGTCCAGATTGCAGCAGCGCGAGCGACAGTGCCGAGTACGAAATGAATTCCCCCTGCGGCACGAAGATCACGCGGGTCACGGCGAACACCAACAGCAACGCCAGTGCGAGCAACGCATAGATCGCGCCGTTGGTCACGCCGTCCTGCACCAGCCACAAGGCAATATCGAAGCTCATCCGCTGCCCGGGAAAAAACAGGGGACGGCGGTCCGTCCCCTCGCTTTCATCGCGGGCGCGCCCTACTTCAGCAGCCTCCAGCTGCCGTTTTCCACGTGCACCGTAACGCGCGCGCGCTCGTCCAGTCCGTTGTGGTTCGCCGGGCTCATGTTGTACACGCCGTGGGTACCGACGAGATTCCTGACGTTCTCGAGCGCGCCGCGCAGCGCCTCGCGGAACTCGGGCGTGCCGGGCTTCGCTTTCTTGAGCGCCTCGGGCACCGCCGCATTGAGCAGCAGGTAAGCATCGTAGGCATAGCCGGCGAACGCGTTGCGGCTGCCCGCGCCAAAGCTCGCCTCGTAGCGCTTGGTGAA
>JBGOTT010000374.1:0-3785 GCA_041476585.1 Gammaproteobacteria bacterium
CGCGATCGACGTGGCCCTCAAATTCGACCTGGTGAAGGGCGCCAATCTCCGCTTCCCCCGGTACGTCACGCCCGGGCCGGTGACCAATCATTTCGACAAGAAGGGCTATGAGGTGACGACCGGCATCGGACCGGACCTCATGGCGGGGGCCCGCATGGCGGTTTCGGAAATGATCGAACTGCTGAGCAAGCGCTTTGGCTATTCGCCGATCGATGCCTACATGCTGTGCAGCGTCTGCGCGGATCTGCGCATCAGTTCGATCGTCGACGTGCCGAACTGGGTGGTCTCGTTCTACTTCCCGAGAGTGGTGCTGGAATAGCAACCGGTGAATTGGAGCAGCGTCGAGGGTGAAAGCAGCCGGGCCGCGTTGGTCGATCTGTCCGGGCTACGCTTCGACAACAGCTTCGTTCGGGAACTCCCCGCTGATCCGCTGCTGCATAACGTACCTCGCCAGGTGCGAGGCGCCTGCTACACGCTGGTCAATCCGACACCGGTAGCATCGCCGAAATTGCTGGCCTGGTCCGAATCGGTGGGCAGGATGTTGGGCGCATCGCCCCCGGAACCGTCCACCGGCGCGGCCGCCGAGGTCCTCGGCGGCAATCGGGTGCTTCCTGGCATGCAGCCGTACTCTGCGCGTTACGGCGGACACCAGTTCGGCCATTGGGCCGGGCAGCTCGGCGACGGGCGGGCGATCACGCTCAGCGAAGTGCTGGGACCGCATGGCGCGCGCTACGACCTGCAGTTGAAAGGGGCCGGCATGACGCCGTACTCACGCACGGCCGACGGCCGCGCGGTGCTGCGCTCCTCGGTGCGCGAGTTCATGTGCAGCGAGGCGATGCACCACCTCGGCGTGCCGACCACGCGCGCGCTGAGCCTGGTGGCAACCGGTGAATCGGTAGTGCGCGACATGTTCTACGATGGCCATCCGCAAGATGAGCCTGGCGCAGTCGTGTGCCGCGTCGCGCCCTCGTTCGTGCGCTTTGGCAATTTCGAGATCCTCGCGGCCAATCAGGAGTTGGACGCGCTCAAGCGCCTGGCCGACTACGTGATCGCCATGCACTTCCCTGAACTTGGCGCGCCTTCCCCCGCGGCGTACGCGCGCTGGTTCGAGGAGATCTGCCGGCGCACTGCCACTCTGATGGCTGACTGGATGCGGGTGGGGTTCGTGCATGGCGTGATGAACACTGACAACATGTCGATTCTGGGGCTGACCATCGACTATGGTCCGTACGGCTGGCTCGAGGGTTTCGATCCGGGGTGGACGCCCAACACCACCGACGCGGAGGGGCGGCGCTACCGGTATGGCAACCAACCGGAGATTGCGCAGTGGAATCTGGTTCGGCTGGCGAATGCGCTGTTCCCTCTGGTCAACGACAAGACCGCGCTGGAACGGGGATTGGCGACCTTCGGCGAGACATACAGGCGCGAATCGAGCCGGATGCTGGCGGGCAAGCTCGGGCTTTCGTCGCTCGACCGGGAAGGCGACGGCGAACTGGTGGGCGATTTGTTCGACCTTCTGCAGCAGGTCGAGACCGACATGACCCTGTTCTTCCGCACTCTGGCCGATGTGCCGGTGGGTGAAGCGGACGACAACTCCCTGGTCGAACCGCTGCGCAGGGCGTTTTATGCCGAGGATGCGTTCGCGCCCGACCAGCATGCCCGCATGGCGGGCTGGCTGCGCCGCTACATCGCTCGTGTGCGACAGGATGCGGTGCCCGCGTCTGATCGCCGCGAGCGCATGAACCGCGCCAATCCAAAGTTTGTGTTGCGCAACTACCTCGCACAGCAGGCGATCGACGCACTCGAGCGCGGCGACGCGTCGATGATGGAGCGCTTGATGGCGGTGCTGCAACGCCCTTACGACGAACAGCCCGGACATGATGAACTCGCCGACCGGCGCCCGGAATGGGCGCGCCACAGACCCGGATGCTCAGCGCTGTCCTGCAGTTCCTGAACGAGGCCCGTTCTACTTGAATTCGATCTCAACGAACGCAAACTCGTAGTCGTTCGCGTTGATCACGTCGTGCTCGACGCCAACGTTGCGGAAGTAAGGCACGCCCTTCTTCAGCTCCGCGTACGACTCGGTGCCGCCCGCGCCGACGATCTTCAGTCGGCCGTCGGCGAGCGGCACCACCACGTAGTCCATCGCGTGGCGGTGCCATCCAGTGGCCGCGCCGGGCGCAAAGCGCCACTCGGTGACGCGCGCGCGCTCGTTGTCGATGAAGACCGTCGAGCGCGCTGGAGAGGCCGGGTCAGCCAATTACTTGAGCGCGTCCGCGCCCGCCTTCGCGACCATGCCGTCCTGCGGCGAAGTCACGCCCGAGACGCCGATGCCGCCGATGATCTTGCCACCCCTCACGAGCGGCAGGCCGCCCTCGATCGGCGAAGCGCCGCGCAATGCGACGATGCGCGCGCCCCCGGCACTCGCCACCACGTCTTCGAACACCTTGGTCGGACGCCGGAAAATCACTGCCGAGCGCCCCTTGTCCTGCGCGACATCGATGCTCGCTGTCTGCGTATCGTCCATCTTCTCGAAGGCGACCAGTTGGCCGGCGGTGTCGAAGATCGCGATGGCGACCGGCCAGCCGTTCTTGCGCGCCTCCGCCTGGCCCGCGGCGATCACATACTTCGCCCACTCGAGGTTGATGGAGGGGCCGTACGACGGCACCTGCGCCGAGGCCGTGAAACTGGTAAGAAGAAACAGCGCCGCAAATGCGAAACGCACAGCTTGACGATGGAAATGCATGGCTAGTCTCCAGTATTTGTGTTTGTGGTAAAGGTGTGCCCGGAATTCGGGGGGCGCACGCAAACACCCTAGCACAGGGAGATATTCCCCCGCATTGATCAGAGCGTGCTTATCCCGGCCTGCGCGATGATCTCGTCCTCATGCGACTGCACGCCGGATACCCCGACGGCACCTATGCAGTGCCCGTCGATCATGATCGGCAGCCCCCCCTGCACCGGCAGGACGCCCGGCATCTTCATGAGCACGGTTCGGCCCGCGGCGATGCGGTCTTCCCAGTGCTTCGTCGGGCGGCGCGACAACGCTGCCGTGCGGCCTTTCTCGACGGCGATGGCCGCGTTGGCCGGCGTCGCGCCGTCCATGCGCGAGAAATGCAGCAGGTGCCCTCCGTCGTCGAGGATCGCGATGGCGACGATCCAGTTGTTCCTGCGCGCCTCGGCCTCGGCCGCGGCACAGACCTTTGCGCAGTCCTCTTGCGTCAGCACGGCCCGGGTTTTCATGCGCTCCTCCCCGCCAATGCGGCCTTGAGCTGCTCGAGGGCGCCCGGGTCTTCGATGGTGGTGAGATCACCGGGGTCGCGCCCTTCCGCGAGCGCCTGGATCGCGCGGCGCAGCGTCTTGCCCGAGCGCGTCTTCGGCAGCAGCGTGACGAAGTGCACCGCCTTCGGCCGCCCGATCGCGCCGAGCTGCTTGTCCACGGTGTCCATGATTTCCTTCTCGAACGCCTTGCGCCCCTCGGGGGAGCCGAGCTTCGACGCGTCCTTGGCCACCGCGAACGCGAGCGGCATCTGGCCCTTCAGCGCATCGGCCACGCCGACCACCGCGCACTCGGCGATGTTCGGGTGCATGTTGACCGCCTCCTCGATCTCGCGCGTGCCGAGTCGGTGCCCGGCAACGTTGATGACATCATCGGTCCGTCCGAGGATGAAATAGTAGCCGTCCTTGTCGCGGATGCCCCAGTCGAAGGTCGCGTACACCAGTTTCTTCGAGAAGGTGTTGAAATAGGTTTTCACGAAACGCTCGTCGTCGCCCCAGACGGTAGC
>JBGOTT010000375.1:0-3758 GCA_041476585.1 Gammaproteobacteria bacterium
CGGCACGGCGGCGGTGTTCTTCGCCATGGCGTCGATCGCCACCACCACCAAGCGCGACCTGTCCGGCATGGGTAATTTCCTCGCCATCGGCGCGATCGTGATCATGCTCGCTGTGGTGGCCAACGTGTTCTTCGCCAGCCCGGTGCTGCACCTCGCGCTGTTGTCCGCGTTCGTGCTGTTCAGCTCGCTGCTGATCCTGTGGCAGGTGAACTCGGTGGTGCGCGGCGGGGAGACCAACTACATCTCGGTGACCCTGTCGCTGTATGTCGCGATCTACAACCTGTTCACCAGCCTGCTGCAGTTGCTGGGAATATTTGGCGGCAATAGCGACTGACGCTTTGCCACTTGAGCCAAAGGCCGCCTGCGGGCGGCCTTTCTTTTTCCTCTGGTGGTTTGCCGCCCTCGCAGTGGCGGCGCTGCCCGGCTGCAAGGCGATCCAGAGCCCGGTGCGCAATTTCGCGCCGCCCGCCGCGCACGAACCCACGCCCGAGTTGGCGGGATTGCCCGACATCGAGAAAGCGCTGCGCGCCGGCGGTTACGTGATCTACCTGCGCCATGGGCGCACCAACCGGGATGAGCTCGAGCTGGAAGCGACGAGCCGCGAGACCGGCCGCTTCTCCATCGACGATTGCTCCACCCAGCGAAACTTGAGCCCCGAAGGCATTGCCGAGGCGCGCGCGGCCGGGGAGGGCTTCCGGCGCCTCGGCCCGCCGGTCGCGCGCTTCGTTTCGAGCCGCTACTGCCGCGTGGCGCAGACCGCGCGCATGTTCGCCGACCAGATCGAGTGGTCCGAGTACCTGACTTCCGAAGGGCCGGTCGTGAAATCCCCGGAACGCATCGCAGGCGTGCGCGCGCTGCTCGCCACTCGCCCGCCCGCGGGAATGAACCACATGCTGTTCGCGCACCAGGGCATTTTCTTCGAGGCAACCGGGCTGACGGTGCAGGAGGGCTGGGCGGTCGTGCTCACTCCAGGGAATTACCGGCGCGTGATCGCGCGCATCGCACCGGAGGACTGGGCGAGGCTTGCGGCAGTTCGCTGATCGCGTCAGTCCGCCGGGCGATCGCGATCGAACACTGCGATGCTCTCAACGTGCGCTGTGTGCGGAAACATGTTCACCACCCCGGCCGCTGAGAGCGTGAAACCGCTGGCGTTGACCAGCACCCCCGCGTCTCGCGCGAGGGTCGCCACGTCGCAGGAAACGTAGACGACCCGGCGCGGCCATTCTCCGGGCAGCGCCTTCACCACCCCCATCGCACCCTCGCGCGGCGGGTCGATCAGCAGTTTGTCGAATGGACCGTACCTGTCCAGCGCGGCTTCGCCGGCCACGAACAGGTCCGCGACCTCGAAGCTTGCGCCGGCGGCGAGGCCGTTCAACGACGCGTTGCTGCGCGCGCGTTCGATTAATCCGGCGCTGCCCTCCAGCCCGGTCACGCGCGCCCCGCTGCGCGCGATCGGCAGCGTGAAGTTGCCCAGGCCGCAGAACAGGTCGGCGATGCGCTCGCCGGGCCGCGGGTCGAGCAGCCGCAGCGCGCGGCGCACCAGCATTCGGTTGACGCCATGGTTCACCTGCGTGAAGTCGGTGGGCGCGAACTCGATGCGCACGCCGAATTCCGGCAGTTCGTAATACAGGCCCGGCGCCTGCGCCGGATGAAACGGAGCTGCGCTGGCGGGACCGGCCGGCTGCAGCCAGACCCAGGCGCCGCTTGCTTCAGCGAATCCGCGCAGCCGCTCGGCGTCAGACGCGGATAGAGGATCGAGGTGGCGGAACACCAGCACGTCGACCGCATCGCCGACCGCGACCTCGATCTGCGGCATGCGGGCGCGCGACTCGAGCACGCTCACCAGCGCGCGCAGTTGCGGAATCAGGCGCGAAACGCGCAGCGGCAGCACCTCGCAATTCGCCATGTCGGCCACGTAGGTGGATTTGCGCTCGCGAAAGCCGACCAGTGCGCCGCCCTTTTTTGCCACGTAGCGCACCGAGAGCCGCGCGCGATGGCGGTAGCCCCATTCCTCGCCGTACACCGCGGGGAGCAGCATCCCGGCGCTCACCTTCCCGATGCGCGCGAGGTTGTCCTCCAGTTCGCGCTGCTTGGCTGCGACCTGCGCGCGGGCGCGCGCATGCTGCAGCGCGCAGCCGCCGCAGGTGCCGAAATACTCGCAGCGCGGCGTGCGGCGGTCGGGGCTTGCGCGCAGCACTTCTGCGGTGCGGGCAAGATCGTAGGAAGGCTTTTTCCCGGTCAGATCGGCACGCACCCGTTCGCCGGTCAGCGCGCCCTCGACGAACACGACCTTGCCGTCGCGGCGCGCGACGCCGCGCCCCTGCGTGTCGAGGGACTCGATCTCCAGCTCGAAACTCACGGGGAAACAGGCTTTTCCGGCCAGCGCTCGAGGAACTCGCGCCAGTGCGGCGCCGACGCTTCCTTTGCCATGCGCTCGAGGGTGGTTCGCACCAGCTGTGCCTCGCGCGCGCAGTGTTCGGCCGTGTACGCGCCGCGCTGGCGCTGAAAACGCAGGTACAGCAGGTAGGTGTTGAGCGCGTCGGCTTCGCAATAATTGCGGATTTCAGCTATCTTGCCGGCCTGGTAGGCGGGCCACACCGCTGCGCCCCCGATGCCGATCTTGCCCGCCAGCCCGGCGAGCCGGGCCACGTCATCGAGCGGCGCATTGTTGCGCGGCTGGTACATCGCGAGCACGTCCATCAGGTCGAGGTGCCGGGCGTGGTATCTGCTTACGTAATTGTTGAAGCGGAAATCGCGGTCTTCGTCGCCCTGCTCCCAGAAACGCGGCGCATCGACGCCCGCGATCAGCCCCCTGTAATTGAGCACCGGCAGGTCGAATCCGCCGCCATTCCAGGACACCAGCTGCGGCGTGTACTTCTCGATGCCGTCGTAGAACTTCTGGATCGCCGCGCGCTCGTCGCGCTCGGGCTCGCCGATGGAAAAGATCTTCAGCCCGTCGGCGTCGCGCAGCACGCACGAGATGACGACCACGCGGTGCAGGTGCGGCGCGAGGAAATCGCTGCTGCTCTGCGCGCGCCGCTTCTGAAACGCAACCTCCGCGACCTCGTGGTCGGGCAGCGCACCGGGCAACTCGTACAGACGCCGGATGCCGGCGACATCCGGGACCGTCTCGATGTCGAACGCGAGGACTGGAGTCAATCCGGAAACACTCCGGTCGAGAGATAGCGGTCGCCGCGGTCCGGGATGACCGTGACGATGGTCGCATTTCTCGTTTCCGCGTTCACCTGCAGCGCCGCCCACACTGCTCCGCCCGCCGAGATGCCGGCGAAAATGCCTTCTTCGCGCGCCAGGCGCCGCGTCGTGTCTTCCGCATCCGCCTGGCTGACGAAGATCATTCGGTCGACCCGCGGCTTCTCGAAAATCTTCGGCATGTAGGCTTCGGGCCATTTCCGGATACCGGGGATCTGCGAGCCTTCGGTCGGCTGGCAGCCGACGATCTGGATCTTGGCGCTCTTTTCCTTCAGGAACTTCGACACGCCCATGATCGTGCCGGTCGTGCCCATGCTGGAGACGAAATGCGTGATCCCGCCGTGGGTGTCGCGCCAGATTTCCGGCCCGGTGCCTTCGTAATGCGCCGCCGTATTGTCCGGATTGGCGAACTGGTCGAGCATCACGCCCTTGCCGTCGGCGACCATGCGATCGGCGAGGTCGCGTGCGGACTCCATGCCGCCCGCCTTCGGCGTGAGCACGATCTCGGCGCCGAAGGCGCGCATCGTCTGGCGGCGCTCGACCGACAG
>JBGOTT010000376.1:0-3747 GCA_041476585.1 Gammaproteobacteria bacterium
CGCGCCGTCGACCAGCACCGGCACGCCGCGTGAATGCGCGAACGCGATCATCTGCTTGACCGGATTGACGGTGCCAAGCGCATTCGACACATGCATCACGCCGACGAATCTGGTGCGTTCGTTGAACAGGCTCTCGTATTCGTCGATCAAGAGTTCGCCGGCGTCGTTGATCGGTACGACGCGGATTCTGGCGCCCTTCTCCTCGCACAGCATCTGCCACGGCACGATGTTCGAATGGTGCTCGAGCGTGGTCAGGATGATTTCGTCGCCCGCGCCGATGAATTTGCGCCCGTACCCGTGCATCGCCAGATTGATCGACTCGGTGGTGCCGCTGGTGAAGATCACCTCGCGCTCTTCACGCGCGTTGATGAAACGCGCGAGCTTGCGACGCGCCTCCTCGTACTCCGAGGTTGCGATCTCCGACAGCGTGTGCACTGCGCGGTGAATGTTCGCGTGCTGCGTCGTCCGGTAGCGCACCAGGCGGTCGATCACCTGCTGCGGCATCTGGCTGGAGGCCGCATTGTCGAGATAGACCAGCGGCTTGCCGCCCGGCTTGAGTTTGAGGATCGGGAAGTCGGCGCGGATGCGTTCGACGTCGAACGCGGACGCGAGCCTGAGTTTGCGAGTTGTCGGGGCCGCGGTCATGGTTCTAACGGTTGGTCTGTGCGAGCACGATCTGCTCGAGGCGGCGCTTGAGGGTGGCGACCGGGATGCGGTCGATGATCTCGGCGCCGAACGCGTAAGTCAGCAGGTTGCGCGCCGCAGCCTCCGACAGCCCGCGACTCCTCAGGTAGAACACTTCTTCGGCGTCGAGCTGGCCGACCGTCGCGCCGTGCGCGCACTTGACGTCGTCGGCAAAGATCTCGAGCTGTGGCTTGGTGTCGACGCGCGCCTTGCCGGTCAGCAGCAGATTGCGGCTGGATTGCGATGAATCGGTGCGCTGCGCGCCGGGACGCACCATGATCTTGCCGTTGAATACCGCATGCGCGGCGCCGTCGACGATGCACTTGTGCAACTGCCGGCTCACCCCGCGGGGCCGGGCGTGGTCGATGCAGGTGTGGGAGTCGGCAAGCTGGCGGTCGGTGATCAGCGCGAGCCCGTCGATCGCGCACGCCGCGCCCTCGGCCGCCTGCAGCACATTCAGGTTGTAGCGTGAAATACGCGCGCCGAGCGCAACGCTGACCGACTGGTAGCGGCTGGCGTGCGCAAGCGACACCGCGCAGTTCGCGATATGGATTGCCGCGCCGTTGTCGCGCTGCACGCGCACGTGCCTGACGCTGGCATTGTCCGAGAGCGCGATCTCGCTCACCGCGTTGGTGAGATACGCCGCATCGTGCAGCGCCACGAAATCCTCGACCACCGTCACCGCGCTCCCCGGTTCGGCGACAACCAGGCAGCGCGGGTAGCTGGCCGCTTCCGGTTGTGTCGAAACGAACAGCAGATGCACCGGAGCGGCAACCGTCACGCCGCGCGGCACAACGATCAACGCGCCATCGTGCAGGAAGGCCGTGTTGAGCGCCGTGAATACGTTGTCCCGGAAACCGGCGTGACGGCCCAGATGCGGCTCGATCTCCGCCGCATGCTTGCCGACGCCCGCCGCCAGGTTCTCGACCACGATGCCGGCCTTGTTGTACGAGAGTTGCGGCGCGAACACGCCGTCGACGAACGTGAGCCGCGCGTCTGCTTCGGCCAGCGCGAAACCGTCGATCCTCGCGGCATCGAGCGGCGATGCGCTGCGCGCCGGCTGAAACCGCATTCCGGTGAGCGGCGAGATATCGGTGAAGCGCCACTCCTCGTCGCGGGTGGTCGGTACCGTCAGCGCGCCGACACGGTCGACCGCGTCCGCACGCAGCCGGTTCAGCCACGCGATGGGGCTGGCGGGAAGCGCCGGCTGCCCCTGCAGCAGACTCTCGAGATAGCCGTCGCCGGTTGCGATGTTCATGCCGTTGCGCGGGTCTTCGCGTCGTATTCGGCGCCGACCCAGTCGTAGCCGCGCGTCTCGAGCTCGAGCGCGAGCTCCTTGCCGCCGGTCTTGATGATGCGGCCGCCATCCATCACGTGCACGTAATCGGGCACGATGTAGTTGAGTAACCGCTGGTAGTGCGTGACCAGCACGATCGCGTTGTCCTTGCCGGCAAGCTGGTTGACTCCGCCCGCGACGACCCTCAGCGCGTCGATGTCGAGGCCGGAGTCGGTCTCGTCGAGGATGCCGAGCGTGGGCTCGAGCAGCGCCATCTGCAGAATCTCGTTGCGTTTCTTCTCGCCGCCGGAGAAGCCTTCATTGACGCTGCGCTCGAGGAAATCCGGATTCATCTCCAGCAGCTTCATCTTCTCGCGCACGAAATCGTCGAACTCGAGCGGATCGAGCTCATCCTTGCCGCGTTGTGCCTGCACCGTGTTGTATGCCAGCCGCAGAAACTGGCTGTTGGCAACGCCCGGTATCTCGATCGGATACTGAAAGCCGAGGAAGACCCCCGAGCGGGCGCGTGCTTCGGGCGCAAGTTCGAGCAGATTGTTGCCTTCGAAGCAGACCGTCCCGGCGGTCACTGCATACGCGGGATGACCGGCCAGCACTTTGGCGAAGGTGCTCTTGCCCGAGCCGTTCGGTCCCATGATCGCGTGCACTTCGCCGCTGCTGACCGTGAGATCGATGCCTTTGAGGATCTCGATGCCGTTGACGGTCGCGCGCAGCCCGCGCACTTCGAGCAGTATCCGGCTGTCCTGGCGAATCATCCGACGCTTCCTTCCAGCTTGAGGCCGAGCAGTTTGGTCGCCTCGACCGCGAACTCCATCGGCAGTTGCTGAAACACGTCCTTGCAGAACCCGTTGATGATCATCGACACCGCTTCCTCGACGCCGATGCCGCGCTGCGCGAAGTAGAACAACTGGTCTTCGCCGATCTTCGACGTCGATGCTTCGTGTTCGACCTGGGCGCTCTGATTGCTCACCTGGACATACGGAAATGTGTTGGCGCCGCATCTGTCGCCGATCAGCATCGAATCGCACCGGGAGTAATTGCGCGCGCCGGCGGCGGTCGGCGCAATCCTGACCAGCCCGCGGTAGCTGTTGTTGGAATGACCGGCCGAAATGCCCTTGCTGACGATGGTGCTGCGCGTGTTCCTGCCAAGGTGGATCATCTTGGTGCCGGTATCGGCCTGCTGGAAATGGTTGGTGAGCGCGACCGAATAGAACTCGCCGACGGAGTTCTCGCCGCGCAAGATGCAGCTCGGGTATTTCCACGTGATCGCCGAACCGGTTTCGACCTGGGTCCACGATATGCGCGAATTGACGCCCTTGCACAGGCCGCGCTTGGTGACGAAGTTGTAGATCCCGCCGACGCCCTTCTCGTCGCCCGCGTACCAGTTCTGCACCGTCGAGTACTTGATGGCGGCGTTGTCGAGCGCGACCAGCTCGACCACCGCAGCGTGCAGCTGGTTCTCATCGCGCATGGGCGCCGTGCAGCCTTCGAGATAGCTCACATAGGCGCCGGCGTCTGCAATGATCAGCGTGCGCTCGAACTGCCCTGTCTTGGCAGCATTGATGCGGAAGTAAGTGGACAGCTCCATCGGGCAGCGAACGCCCTTCGGCACATAGACGAACGAGCCGTCGGTGAACACTGCCGAATTGAGGGCGGCGTAATAGTTGTCACCGACCGGCACTACCGTACCGAGGTACTGTTTCACGAGCTCGGGATGCTGGTGCACGGCTTCCGAGATCGAACCAAAAATGATGCCGACCTCGGCGAGC
>JBGOTT010000377.1:0-3707 GCA_041476585.1 Gammaproteobacteria bacterium
GTCAAGGATTGATGCATGAAAATAGGCCATTGCGATCACTTTTATTGATATGCTTTTGAGCATTCACGGAGCACTGCCATGCGCGAAACGGTACCGGATTCGGCGGAAACGATCGACATTCACCGCGGACTGAAGGGCGTGTACTTCGACCGCTCGCGCGTGTGCTACATCGACGGGCGGGCCGGCGAGTTGCGCTACCGTGGCTATTCGATTCACGACCTCGCCGCGCACTCCACGTTTGAGGAAACCTGCTACCTGTTGCTGAAAGGCGAGTTGCCCCCGCGCGCGCTACTGGAGGTGTTCACCGCGCAGTTGAAGGACGCACGCAGGCTGCCTCCCCCGATCTACGACGTGATCCGCACCGTGCAGGGCGCGCATCCGATGGACGTGCTGCGCACCGCGGTCTCCGCGCTCGCGGCCTTTGATCCGGAAACCTCCGACAAGTCCGTCGAAGCGACGCTGCGCAAGAGCATCCGCCTTACTTCGCAGGTGCCGATGATCGTCGCTGCTCACGAGCAGATCAGGAACGGCCGCGAGCCGGTGGCGCCCGATGCGCGCCTCGGCCACGCCGCCAATTTCCTGTGGATGCTGCAGGGCAAGGCGCCGAGCGCGGACACCGCGAAGCTGATGGACACCGACATGATCCTGCACGCCGAGCACGGCGCCAACGCCTCGTCGTTCACCGCGCGCGTGGTGGCCGGCACGGAGGCTGACCTGCACGGGGCCGTCACCGCCGCGATTGCGGCGCTCTCCGGCCCCGCGCACGGCGGCGCGGCCGAGAACGTGATGCTGATGGCGCAGGAAATCGTCGACGCGTCGAAGGCCGCCGAGTACGTGAAGAAGAAGCGCGCCAACAAGGAACCGGTGATGGGTTTCGGCCATCGCGTCTACCGTGCCGAGGATCCGCGCGCGCGGCACATGCGCGCCGGCGTGGAAAGGCTTTCGCGCGAGATGGGCCAGCCGCAGTGGTACCAGATCCTCGAGGCCCTGGTCGAGGCGATGAAGCCGTACTCGCGCCACGGAGTCAACGTGAACGTCGATTTCTATGCCGGCGTGGTGTATTACCTGAACGGCATTCCGCCGGACCTTTTCGTGCCGATTTTCGCAGTCGGCCGGGTGCCGGGGTGGGCGGTGTCGGTGCTGGAGCAGATGGAGAATAATATCCTGATCCGTCCGCTCACGCTGTACAACGGCCCGGAACCAAGGCAATACGCGGCAATCGGGCAACGCTGAGCGCCGATCGGCGCGCCATCTCCCGTGTATGGCATAATGTATGGCATGCAGAAAACCACTGTTTACGTGCCGGACGACCTGAAGCGCGCGCTTGCGCAGACGGCCGCGTCGCGCGGCTGCAGCGAAGCGGAACTGATCCGGGAGGCGCTGCGCGCGGTCACGGCGCGCGCTGCTCCGCCGCGCCCGCGGGTGCCCCTGTTCAAGAGCCGCAAGCCGCGGCTGGCGGAGCGCATCGATGACGCGCTCGCTGGCTTCGGCGAAGCGTGATCTTGCTCGACACCAGCGGACTGCTCGCGGCGATCGACGCGAGCCAGCGCCGCCACGCCGAGTGCGCGGATATGGTCGCAACCGCGTCGGTGCCGCTGTTGCTTTCGCCGTTCGTGCTGGCGGAACTCGACTACCTGCTGTCGCGCCACGTCGGCGCCCCGGCCCAGTCAGCGCTGCTCGATGAAGTGTCGCGCGGTGCCTACCGGCTCGAGCCATTCGGGCCGGCTGACGTTGCCGCAGCGAAGACGGTCGTCGACCGCTATGCAGATCTGCGCATCGGCCTCGCGGATGCATCAATCGTCGTCCTCGCTGAGCGGTATCGCACCAGCGATGTTCTCACTCTGGACGAGCGACACTTTCGCGCATTTCGCATCGTCGGCCGGCGCCGATTCAGGGTTCTCCCGGCGGATCGCCAGGCGTCCCCCGGCTGAATCAGAAAATCTTCCCGGGATTGAGGATGTTGCGCGGATCGAGACTGCGCTTGATGGTTCGCATCAGTTCGATCTCCTCGGCGCTTCGGCTGATGCCGAGGTAAGGCTTCTTCTCCAGTCCGACGCCGTGCTCGGCCGAGACCGAGCCGCCGATCTTGGCAAGCGGGCCGTAGACGAGGCGCTCGACTTCGTTTCGCGTTTCAGGGTCGGGCGCGCCCGCGCGGATCACCAGGTGCAGGTTGCCATCGCCCAGGTGGCCGAAAACCCAGCAACGATGCGCCGGCCAGCGCGCGGTGAGCGCAGCCCGGACCTCCTCGACATATCCCTCCATCGCAAAGATCGGCAGCGAAACATCGAAGATGAAGGGCATGCCGTCGCGGACCATCTGCATTACGTCGTCGCGAATTGCCCACATCGCCGCGCGCTCACGCTCCGAACCTGCCACCGCGGCATCGGCGACCAGGCCGGCGTCCCAGGCCGTCTCCAGCGCCGCGCCAAAACGCGCCGAGTCCCGGGCCGCGTCCGCCCCCATGCTTTCCACCAGCACGTAGTACGGATACCCGTGAGGCACCGCGGGCCGGGAAAGCGCCGGCGGCGTAGTCAGCAACTCGTAGCACTCGCGCCACATCGCCTCGAACGCCGTGAGCCCGCCGCCGAGCGCGCGATCCATGTGCTTGAGCAGCGCGGCAAGCCTGTCAAAGCCGGCAACCGCGACGAGCGCGACGTCCTGGCTGCGCGGTTTTTCGCGCAAGCGCAGCACCAGCCGCGTCACCACCCCGAGCGTGCCTTCGGAGCCGATGAACAACTGCTTGAGATCGTAGCCGGCGTTGTTCTTGATCATTCGGTTCAGCGACGACACCACCGTGCCGTCAGCAAGAACCGCTTCGATGCCAAGCACCATTTCGCGCATCATGCCGTAGCGGATCACGCGGTTTCCGCCGGCGTTGGTCGAGGCGTTTCCGCCGAGCGTGGCCGAACCGCGCGCGCCGAGGTCGAGAGGGAAGCACAGATCGTGTTCGTCCGCCGCCTCCTGCAGCGCCTGAAGCGTGACGCCCGCTTGCGCCACCGCGACCCGCTGCAGCGGATCGATTTCCTCGATCGCGTTCATGCGCTCGAGCGAAAGCACCAGGTCGACGGGCGTCGCGTCGGCGCCGTGCACCAGGCCCGTGAGGCCGCCGTGGGTGACCACCGGCTGGCCGGCTGCGTGGCAAAGCCGGAGCACCGCGGCAACCTGTTGCGTGGTCCGGGGGCGCACCAGCACCCGCGCCTGCAGCTTGTCCGTCTGCATGAAGCCAGCGGCACGGCTCGAGACTTCGTCGTCCACGAGCACCGCGCCCGCGTCGACGGCGGCACGGAGCGCATCGAGCAATGCAGCATTCATCGACGTCTTACAGTTGGCGCCCGGCTCGATTCATTCGATCACCCTGTTCGCCCGGAGCATCACGGTCTGCGGAATCGTCAGGCCAAGTGCTTTCGCGGTTTTCAGGTTCACGATCAGCTCGAACTTGGTCGCCTGTTCCACCGGCAGGTCGCCGGGCCGGGTTCCCCTGAGAATCTTGTCCACGAAGTAGGCTGCGCGGCGGAACATCGGCGGCTGATCCACTCCGTAGGCCAGCAGCGCGCCGGCCTCGACGCGATCGGGCAACCCGGATACCGGCAATCGCGCCTTGAGCGATTTCTCGACGATCCGGCCGGCGTTGGCGTTGAGCATCGCATCCTCGACCACCACCACGGCATCGATGCGCCGTTGCAGCATTTCAGTGAAGATGCTCTCGA
>JBGOTT010000378.1:0-3704 GCA_041476585.1 Gammaproteobacteria bacterium
CATGCCCGGATCAGCGTAGTTGCCCAGCACCTCGGCCACCCGCCCGATCGGCTGCGCGTGCTTCGATGGCTGCGCAACCAGCTCTACGGTGACGATCTGACCGGCCTTCGCGCGGCCCGCGTCCGCAGGTGGTACGAGGATGTCCTGCGCAATGCGCCGGTCATCCGGTACCACGAACAGCACGCCATGTTCTGCGTGCAACCTGCCGACGATCCTGCGATGGGCGCGCTCGAGCACTTCGATGATCGCTGCGATCGGCCGGCCGCGCTGGTCGCTGCCTGTGATGCGCACTGCGGCGCGGTCGCCGTGCAATACCTGACGCATCTCCTGGGCCGGGATGAACAGGTCCGGGCCTCCGGCGTCCGGCGCGAGATAGCCGTGCCCGTCGGGATGGCCGATGACGCGGCCCGGGATCAGGTCGAGCTTCTGCGCGACGAGCAGATGCCCGGCGCGGTTCTGCACCACTTCGCCGGAGCGCTGCAGTTGCGCGAGCGCCGCGTCGAACGCGGCGCGTTCGCGGCGCTGCAGTTTGAGCCGTGCAACCAGTTCTTCCAGCGCGACCGGCGCCGCAGCGCGCTTCAGCGAATCGCGGATCTCTTCAGCGTATCCATCTGGCGGCGGAGCAGCGCGCGGGGCGGCGCGAGGCGCGACGTCGGGCGTCGGCTCGCGCTTGCCGAGCAACGCCGGGCGCTGCCCGCGATTGCGGGCCGGATGACGAGAGATCGGGGGTTTTTTCTTTGACACGCTATCCTTCAGACCCTAGAATTCGCCTCCCCTGCCGAGATGGCGGAATTGGTAGACGCACCAGGTTCAGGTCCTGGCGGTGGCAACACTGTGGGGGTTCGAGTCCCTTTCTCGGCACCAGTTTTCCAGGCAGCAATTCTATTCCGCCCGCGCATCCTGCCGCGGACCTGGCAGAAAAATAATTGATTTCGTCAACCGGTCGGAGGGGAAACGAGCATGGGAAAACTCGCTGGCAAGGTCGCGGTCATCACCGGTGGAACGAGCGGCATCGGCCACGCCGCAGTCCGTCTCTTCATCGAAGAGGGCAGCCGGGTGGTCATCGCAGACATCCAGGATGACAAGGGCAGGCGGCTCGCCGAAGAACTCGGGGCATCCGCCGCCTACGTGCATGCAGATGTGAGCCGCGAGGCGGACGTCAAGGCCGCCCTCGACCATGCGCTGCAGAAGTTCGGGCGGCTCGATTGTCTGTTCAACAATGCCGGCTTTGTCGGTGTCGGAGGGCCGATCGAGGCGATTCCGGTCGATGGATTTGACGGCGTGATGGGCGTGCTCCTGCGGGGCGTCTTCCTCGGCATGAAGCACGCGGCACCGATCATGAAGCGGCAGGGCACGGGAAGCATCATCAGCACTGCGAGCGTTGCAGGACTGCGGACCGGGCACGGGCCGCACGTCTACAGTGCGGCGAAGGCGGCGGTCATCCACCTGACGCGTTCGGTGGCGATGGAGCTGGGCGAAAGCGGCGTGCGCGTGAACTGCATCTGCCCTGGGGGAATCGCCACACCCATTTTCGGCAAGGCATTCGGGCTCTCCGAGGCGGCGGCGGAACAGAGCGTCGGGACCATGCGGGCCATCCTCGCGAAGTTTCAGCCCATCCAGCGCGCAGGGCTCCCGGAAGACATCGCCAAGGCGGCGCTCTGGCTGGCCAGTGACGATTCGAGCTTTGTGAACGGCCATGCGCTGGTGGTCGACGGCGGGCTGACCGGCGGGCGCATGTGGTCGGCCGTCGAGCAGCAGCGAGGTTTGATGAAAGCGGCGTTGGGCTCGGGCATCTGAAGCGACGGGCGCAAGGAACAAGGGCTTGCGCTTTGATCTAGATGTTAGTACGATTGTACTAATATTTAGGCCATATGGACCGCATCGCCGCCACGCTCTTCGGCAAGACACGCCGGGCCGTCCTCGCGAGCGTATTTCTCGAGCCGCAGCGCGAGTTCCGCCTGCGCGAGCTTGCGCGACTCACCGGCATCAGCGCCGGCTCGGTACAGCACGAGTTGAAACAGCTGGTCGCCGCGGACCTCGTCACGCGCAGCGAAAAGGCCGGTCTGGTAATGTATCGCGTCAACCAGTCCTGCACGGTGTTCGATGAATTGCGCGGAATCGTCGAGAAGACGAGCGGCATCGACAATCTCTTGAGGAAGGCTCTGAAGCCGGCTGCCGGCAGGATCCGGCTGGCCTGCATCTATGGATCGATCGCCCGGGGCACGAATCGCTCGCGCAGCGACCTCGATCTTCTCGTCGTCGGCGCCGTCGCGTTCGGCGATCTGATGGCCCTGCTTCGTCCGGTGGAGGAGAAGATCGGACGGGAAATCAGCCCGCGCGTGTTCTCGGAAAGCGAGTTCAAGACCAGGCTGAAGCGACGGGACCGGTTCCTGACCTCGGTCATCGAAGGCCCGAAGGTTGTGCTGATGGGGGTGGTGCATGACGCTGGATAACATGGTCGGCCGCGGGCTCGAGAAGGCCGGGTCTGACAAACGCGAGATCTCGCGCTACCTCGAGAAGATCCGCCGCAAGGTCGAGGACAGCAAGAACAAGACCATCCACCTCGACAACCGTTTCGATATCGCGTTCGAGGCATTGCTGCAAATCGCGTTGGCTGCGTTGCGGGCGAACGGATATCGGACGACCTCGGCGGCCGGACATCAGCAACTCGCGATACAGCTGCTGCCGAAGTCCATCGGGATCGCATCCGCGGAAATCCGCACGCTCGACGAATACAGAAAGAAGCGGTCGATCGGCCTGTACGAGGCGGATTTCGATCCCTCGGAACAGGAAGTCAAGGCGGTGACGGGTGCCGTAGACCTCCTTCTACGACACCTGGTTGCCTGGATCGGGAAGAATCGCCCGGACCTGCTTGAGCCGGCACCGCGAGGCGGAAAAGGTTTCGCGAAGAAATCCGGCAGGACGACTAGGAAGCCTCGACCGCGTGCGCGATCCGCAGGTTCGTAGAACCCGGAACGCGACGCATCGACCCCGATGCTGCGCAATTCGGATGTAGATCCGCCCCGTGAAGTTCGCCGTTGAGGAGTCCAAGTCATGAAAGAAAGCGCAAGGTACGCGAAGATCGTCGAATGGTCGGAAGAGGATCAATGCTTCGTCGGAAGCTCGCCAGGCCTGGTTTACGGTGGGTGCCACGGGATGGACGAGAAAGCTGTTTTCGAAGAGCTGTGCAAAGTCGTGGAGGAAGCGATTGCCATCTATCACAGGGATGGAAAAGCCCTCCCTCCTGCGACTACTTCGTCTTCGCGCCCGCACGCGTAGCCGTCCATTCCGCATTGCCCTCGCCCACAACCACAAACGGCGCCCAGAACGCCGGGTGTGCGAAGTAAGGTTTGTCCGTGTTGGCCATCCTTCCGTCCCCGCCCACAGCGTCCCCGAGCTGTCCACGGTGGCCGAGGCGGCACTGCCTGGATTTGAAGTCACCAACTGGATCGGCCTGTTCGCACCGGCGGGTACGCCGCCGGAAATCGTGCGGCGGCTGAACGCCGAAGTGATGCGCCTGATACAGTCGCCCGAGATCAAGGCGCGCATGCTCGGCGAAGGCGCGCGCTCCGCGTCGAACACGCCCGAGCAGTTTGCAGCATTCGTGGAGACGGAGATCGCGAAGTGGGCGCCGGTGGTGCGTGCTTCGGGCGTCCGCGCGGATTGAGTTTCAGCATTCATTGAAAGGGGGAATCATGCATGCC
>JBGOTT010000379.1:0-3701 GCA_041476585.1 Gammaproteobacteria bacterium
CCTGCACCGCCGGATTGGCGCGGATCTCCTCTGGCGTGCCGGTCGCGATGATCTCGCCATAGACCAGCACGCTGATGCGGTCGGCGAGATCGAACACCACCCCCATGTCGTGCTCGACCATGATCAGCGTCTTGCCCTCGGTGACCGAGCGCACCAGTTCGACCGCCCCCGCGGTCTCTGAGCGGTTCATGCCGGCGGTGGGCTCATCGAGCAGGATCGCGCCGGCGCCGCCCGCGATGGTGACGCCGATCTCGAGCGCGCGCTGCTCGGCGTAGGAAAGCACGCCGGCGAGCACGTTGCGTCGCCTGGCGAGGCCGATTCTGTCCATCACGTCCTCGGCGCGACGCTTTGCCTCGCGCAGGCCGTTGACGCGGTGCCAGAACGAGTACCGGTAGCCGAGCGACCACAGCACGCCGCAGCGGATGTTCTCGAACACGGACATGTTGTGGAAGATGTTGGTGACCTGGAAGCTGCGCGACAGTCCCCTGCGGTTGATCTCGAAGGGCTTCAGGCCGGTGATGTCCTCGCCGTTGAGGAGAATTGAACCGGATGACACGGGAAAGCGCCCGGAGATCAGGTTGTAGAGCGTGGACTTGCCGGCGCCGTTCGGGCCGATGATCGCGTGGCGCTCGCCCTGCGCGATCGCGAGCGAAACGCCCTGGATGATCTTCGTGCTGCCGAAGCTCTTGCGCACCTCGCGCAGTTCGATTGCCGGCGCCTTCATGACGCCCTCGCCTGCAGCTCGAGCTGAATCGCGCCCCACCGCTCGCCCACGCGCCGCGCGCTGACCCGCAGCAGTGCGAGCCCGGCCGCGAGCGCCGCGCCGAACGCGATCCAGGGCGGTGCGCTGCGCGCGTCGAAACCGATTCCGAAAAGGGCCATCTGCGGGCTCGAGGATGTATCTGACAGGTGGTACACCATTTCGACGATGCCGATCAACCCCGCCAGTGCGAGCAGCGCCGCGCTGCCCGCCAGCAGGTAGGGCACGACCAGCTCGCCGAAGCGCCGCGCACGGATCGCGGCGAGCTGCATCAGGATCAGCGAGGCGATGCCGCCGGGCGCGTACATCACCATCAGCACGAAGAACAGCCCCAGGTAGAGCAGCCACGCCTTGGTAAAGCCGGACAGCGCGACCACGAAAAACACGTACACCACCGCGCCGATGATCGGGCCGAAGAAGAACGGCACGCCGCCGATGAAGGTCGCGAGCAGTACGCCGCCAGAACGGATTGCCGACACGTTCTCCGAGGAAACGATCTCGAAATTGATGCACGACAGAGCGCCGGACACGCCGGCGAAGAATGACGACAGGACCAGCTGCAGGAAGCGCACGTGCTGGGTGTTGTAGCCGACGAATTCGGCGCGCTCGGGGTTGTCGCGCACCGCGTTCGCCATGCGCCCGAGCGGCGTCTGCGTGAGCGCGAACATCGCCGCCATGCACGCGAAGCACCAGGCCGCCACCAGGTAATAGACCTGGATCGCGGGACCGAAGGTGATGCCGAGAAAGGGCTGGCCGACCACGCGGTTGGTCGAAACTCCGGCCTCGCCACCGGAGAAGCCCGGAAACATCAGCATGCAGGAGAACACCATCTCCCCGACGCCGAGCGAAATCAGCGCGAAGGTCGTGCCGGCCCGCTTGGTGGTGACATAGCCGAACAGCACGCCGAAGGCGAGGCCGGCAATTCCGCCGACCAGCGGCATCAGGGGCAGCGGGATGTGGAACATGCCCTTGCCGGCGAGATTGAGCACGTGCACTGTAATGTACGCGCCGAGGCCCGAGTACACCGCGTGGCCGAACGACAGCATGCCGCCCTGGCCGAGCAGCATGTTGTAGCTGAGTGCGAAAATGATCAAGGTGCCCATCTGCGTCATCATCGTGAGCGCGAAGCTCCCGTTGAACATCTGCGGCGCGGCGATAAACACCAGCGCTGCGGCGCTCCACAGGATCCAGCGCCCGAGGTTGAGCGGTTGGTACCTCATCCCTCCCTCGTGCCCAACAGGCCCTTGGGCCGGAAGATGAGCAGCAGCACCATCAGGAGATAAGGCAGCACCGGCGCCACCTGCGAGACCATGATGCCGCCGAGCGACCAGTCGAGCGAGACGGCGAAGGTTTGCATGCAGCCGATCAGCAGCGAGGCGATGAACGCGCCGGCGAGCGAGCCCATGCCGCCCACCACCACGATGACGAAGATGATCGGCCCGACCGACGCCGCCATGCCCGGCTCGGTGACGAAGGCATTGCCGCCGATCACCCCGGCCAGGCCTGCGAGCGCGCCGCCGCCGCCGAACACCAGCATGAACACGCGCGGCACGTCGTGGCCGAGCGCTTCCACCGTCTGCGGATGGGTCAGCGCCGCCTGGATCACGAGCCCGATCCGGGTGCGCGTGAGCGCGAGCCAGATCGACACCAGCATCGTCACCGACACCAGCATCATGAAGCCGCGGTAGATCGGGTACTGCGAGCCCATGATCTGGAACAGCGGGCCATCGAGCTCGGCCGGCACGCGATAGTCGAGCGCCGAGCGGCCCCAGATCAGGTGCACCGCCTCTTCGATCAGATAGGCGAGGCCGAAGGTGAACAGCAGTTCCGCGACATGCCCGTGCTTGTGCACCTTGCGCAGCCCCCAGCGCTCGACCAGCATGCCGATCGCGCCCACGATCAGCGGCGCGATGACGAGCGCGGGCCAGAAACCGATCTTCACGCTCACCTGGTAGGCGAAGTAGGCACCCAGCATGTAGAAGCTGGCGTGCGCGAAGTTAAGCACGCCCATCAGCGAGAACACGAGCGTCAGGCCGGAGGACAGCATGAACAGCAGCAGCCCGTAGCTGATGCCGTTCAGGATCTGGACGAGGACGAATTCCATCGCGTCAAAAACAAACGGGGGGCTTTCGGGGCCCCCCGTTCGCGAACGCCATCGCCTGTTACGGCCTCTTCATGACGCAGGAGGTGGGTTGCGCCGACGTGAATGCCTCGAGCCGCGCATCGGTCACCGGCGCAAGCCCGCTGCCTTCCATGTCGATCTTCGCTTCCTTCGGCCCCCCCTTGGCCGCCGACTTCACCAGCGTCAGCACATACAGCGGCTGGATCAGCTGGTGATCGCTCTTGCGCATCTCCACTTCGCCCAGGTCACCCTGAAAGTGCATGCCCTCGAGGGCCAAGGCCACCGCCTTCGGGTCCGCCGATTTCGCCTGGTCGATGGCTTTGGCGAGCATTTCCCACATGATCTTGCCGCGCAGGAAGTAGAAGTCGGGGTTGCCCTTGGGCGCCTGCTTGCGATAGTCCGCATCCCACTGGGCGGCCTTGTTGTTGGCGACGTTCGAGTGGTACTCGGCAATGACCTTCACCTTGCCCGCTGCGGCCTCGCCCATCGCGGTGGGCGTGCCCAGCCCTCCTGCGTAATAGGTGTACCAGGTCACGTCCAGGCCCGCGTCGCGGCCCGCTTTGACCAGCAGCGACATGTCGTTGCCCCAGTTGCCGGTGATCACGCTGTCCGCGCCCGAAGCCTTGATCTTCGCCACATAGGGCGAGAAGTCCTTCACCTGGCCGAGCGGGTGCAGGTCGTCGCCGACGATCTGGATGTCGGGCCGTTTGCGCGCCAGGTATTCCCGGGCGGCCTTCTTGACCGCCTGGCCGAAGGAGTAATCCTGGTTGATCAGGTACACCTTCTTGATGTTCTTCTGGCCGGCCATGTAGGTCGTCA
>JBGOTT010000380.1:0-3681 GCA_041476585.1 Gammaproteobacteria bacterium
CGTACGCAGCGACTCCACCTGCGCGCGCAGCAGGTAGGCAAGCGCCTTCGCCTCGGGGATCGTGATCATGATCGTCGCGCCGGCGTTCTTCAGGATCCCCACATGGCGTGTCATGTGGTCTTCGATCGTGGTGAGACGCGCCGGCGGATACAGCGGCACGGGCACGCCGCCGGCGAGCAGCACGCCGTAGAACGAGTAGAGGTACTCCTTGCAGGTGGGCAGCATGATCGCGACCATCTGCCCGGGTTGCAGGCCCGCTTCTACGAGGTGCGCCGCATAGCCCAGCGCGCCGTCCCACAGCGCGCGGTAGCTCAACGGGTACTCCTGCTGTTCCTCGTACATGAACACGGTCAGCCGGTCCGGCTGGTGCTCGACGTGGTATTCGAGCGCTTCGGTCAGCGTCCGCGCCTGGGATGCGGATGGCGCAGGCACGCCCTGGGACTGCACCAGGCTCGCGACGCTGCGATCCGCCGCCTGCGGCGCGCGGCCCGCGCTGCCGAGCAGGAAACGCAGCAGGTCGCGCGGCGTCTCGCTCGTCGCGAGCGCCCGTTCGGGCAGGCTGATCGAGAACTCGCGCTCCAGGCGCAGCACCAGCTCGACCCGCGCGAGGCTGTCGAGGCCGAGGTCCTTTTCCAGCGAGCTGTCGAGCGCGACCTGCGGCTCGACGTTGGGGCGCGCCTCCTTCGCCACCGCCGCGACGACTTCGAGTAGGCGTTCGGGTTTGACTTCTTTGTGGGCCTGGTTCATCGGTCGCGGCGAGTGTACGCGCGTATTGCGATTGAAAACTATCTCGTGCTGATGCACACTAACCGGGGCGACCATCGGCCGCGGCCGCGCCTGCGTTGAGGCTTTACCCCGTGCGGCAATAAGGGCCCAGGCATCAAACGGTCGCTCGTCACGCGTTTCTGCTAGCCCGCATGCTGTTCTGGCTCACGCTCGTCGTCGCAGTAGCAGCGCTGCTGTGGTACATGGTCGTGGCGCCGGGGAATTCATATTCGGGCGCGCTCGCGCCGCTGACTGCAGAGGAAAAATTGCTGGCCGACAACCTGCGCCGGCACGTCGCGGCGGTGGCGAGTCGTGAGCACAACCTGTTCAAACCCGCCGAGCTCGAAGCGTCGGCGCGGTACGTCGAACGGACTCTTGCCGAGCTTGGATATTGCGTCGGCGCGCAACGCTATCCTGCCGGGCCGGGCGAGGTCCGCAATCTCGAAGTCGAGGTTCCCGGTGGGACGCGCCGCGACGAAATCGTTCTGGTCGGCGCGCACTACGACTCGGTGAGCGGCGCGCCCGGCGCGAATGACAATGGCTCGGGAGTCGCCGCGGTGTTGGAGCTCGCGCGGTTGTTCAAGGATGCGAAACCGTCGCGCACGCTGCGCTTCGTCGCATTCGTGAACGAGGAGCCGCCGTTCTATCGCGGCGACGCCATGGGGAGCCGCCAGTATGTTCGGCGGTCGAAAGCACGCGGAGAGAAGATCGTCGCGATGTTCTCGCTCGAGACCATCGGCTGGTACTCCGACCAGCCGGGCAGCCAGCATTACCCGTTTCCGCTGAGTTTTTTCTATCCCTCCACCGGCAACTTCCTCGCTTTCGTCTCGAACCTGGCTTCGCGCCCCCTGCTGCACGAGGTGATCGCGTCCTTCCGCCGCGGCGCCGCCTTTCCCAGCGAGGGGGTCGCCGCGCCCGCATTCATTCCGGGGGTGGATTGGTCCGACCACTGGCCGTTCTGGCAGGAAGGCTACCCGGCGCTGATGGTGACCGACACCGCGCTGTACCGCTACCCGCACTACCACACCGAGCGGGACACGCCGGACAAGGTGGATTACGAGCGGCTCGCGCGGGTCGTGACGGGCCTGCACAAGATGCTGCGCGACCTCGCGCAGGCGCATGCTGTCTGATTGAACGAGGCTCGCGGCGCTGTCGAGGCCGAGTTCCTTTTCCAGCGAGCTGTCGAGCGCCACGTGTGGCTCGACGTTCGGCCGCGCCTCCTTCGCCACCGCCGCGACGACTTCGAGCAGGCGTTCGAGTTTGATTTCTTTGTGGGCCTGGTTCATCGGTCGCGGCGAGTGTACATGCGCGCGCGACCGCGTTTGCGATGCTGCGCAGGATGCTTTGTTCCGTTCCGACGTTCCACCCGCTTTCTTTGGTCCTGCCTTGGTGCTATCTTGCGGACCGCATTGGCGAGTTGTAGCGCACAGAACGCAGCATCGCCACATGCGTGATTCAATCATCATTGAACGTCGCCGGGAGGATGGAATGCGAATCAAGACAGTCGCAGGCGGGATTATCGGATTGGGGTTGATTGTTCTCAGCGCATCGCAAGTTGCGTTGGCACAAGCTGGCGCCGGAGTAAAAAAGGAGCTTCAACGAGGCAAATATTTGGTCGGTTATGGCGGATGCAACGATTGCCACACACCCAAGCTGATGACACCCAAAGGGCCAGTGCCAGACGAATCGCGCCTCCTGTCCGGTCATCCTGCGAATGCGCAGCTCCCACCGGTTCCTCCGGACGTCATTGGGCCAGGCCCTAACAAATGGGGCGCAATCACTAATAATGACTTGACAGCATGGGCAGGCCCGTGGGGGATCAGCTTTGCAGCGAATCTGACGCCAGACAAACAAACGGGGATGGGTGACTGGACGTCTGAGCTATTCATCAAGACGATGCGCACCGGTAAGCATTTCGGGGTAGCCCGCCCGCTTTTGCCCCCGATGCCCTGGTTCGACGTCGCAGTGCTGACCGATCAGGACCTCAAGGCTGTTTTTGCGTATCTCAAGTCTCTGAAGCCGATTCAAAATCAAGTGCCGCAACCGATTCCGCCGAAATAGCGGTTGAGGCGCCAAACCGGACCGGCATATGTGAATGTCTGGAGACGGCTGAAGGCCGACAGTTGTCAATGACCGCTTCTTCCGGATTGCTCTTCCTATCTGATTCTTGCGGCGTATGATGGCCAGGCGTTCCTGGAGAGGGGGACGCGTCCACCTCAATCCGCAGCAACTCACCGCAAAGGGGAGATCTATGAAATCTCACACCAGCATCGCATTGGCCGTCATCGCAGGCTTCGCGCTCGGCGCCGTCGGCATCCATACGCTGCACGCGCAGGCAAAGCCGCCCGTCTTTACCGTCGTCGAGATCGAAGTCAGCAACGTCGATGCCTACGGCAAGGAGTACGTGCCTAAGGCGCAGCAGCTGCTTAGGGACAAGGGTGCCACGATCCTTGTCGGTAGCAACAACGTCGTCGCGTTTGAAGGCAAGCCGGCGAAGCGCCTCGCTGTGCACCAGTGGGAGAGCATGGAGAAGGCCAAAGCCTGGTACGCGTCGAAGGAGTACAAGGAAAACCGCAAGGTCGGCGACAAGTACGCAAAATTCCGCATCCTCGCCGTTGAGGGCATGCCACAGAAGTAGGCAGTTCACTTTTCGATACAGAACCCCCTTCCTGCTGCCGCAAGGCCTGAAGGGGTCTTCGCCAAGGGTTTTCGGCGTGAACGGCGAAGAGGGCTGCGTCTAACGCGGCTCGCTGCAGCCGCCGCGGATGACCGCTTTCGGCGGCGGGTTCAACCGATCGACGCAACACCTTCTAATCTAATTACCAGATGAGGAGGTATGCGTATGGAGAAGATTGGACGCCCGAGGTTTTCTCGGGAGCAGAAGGCGGAGCTTTGGGGACGTTGGAAGAGCGGTCA
>JBGOTT010000381.1:0-3675 GCA_041476585.1 Gammaproteobacteria bacterium
CAGATTCCATCGACCAGGGTCTACGAGGACGAGCAGACCCTCGCGTTCATGGATATCGGCCAGGTGAATCCCGGCCACGTACTGGTGGCGGTAAAGCCGCACGTCGAAAACGTCTTCGGGCTGGACGATACGCTCGCCGGCGCGGTGTTCCGCGCGACTGTGTGCGTGGCGCGAGCGGTGCACGCCGCGTTCGCGCCGCAGGGCATGTCGATTTACCAGGCGAATGGCGCGGCGGCGGGGCAAACCGTGTTCCACCTGCACATCCACGTCGTGCCGCGCTGGGACGCAGACGGGATGAATCTCACCTGGCCGGTGAAAAATCCGCCGCGCGAGAAGCTCGAAGAGTGCGCGGTGAAGATTCGCGCAGCGCTCTAGGACTTCCAGGCCGAATAGCCGAATGCCTTCCTGAATCGATCTTCGATCTCCGCACGCGATGGCGAGTGGTTCTGCGGGCCGCGCTGCGCGATCTTGATCGAGCCCATCAGCGAACCGAGGCGTCCGGTGCTTTCCCAGTCCCAGCCGTTCGAAATGCCGTAGAGCAGCCCCGCGCGATACGCGTCGCCGCAGCCCGTCGGGTCGACCACCGCGTCGGCGTTCACGCTGGGCACCTCGAATCGCTTTCCTCCGGCATGAATATGCGAACCGAGCGCGCCGAGCGTGACGATCAGCGCCTTCACTTCGCGCGCAATGGCTTCGAGCTTCCGGCCGGTCTTGTCCTCGAGCAGCTTGCCTTCGTAGTCATTCACCGCGACGTAGTCGGCGAGCCGGATGAACTCATCGAGTTCGGCAGCCGAAAACATCGGCAGGCCCTGCCCGGGATCGAACAGGAAAGGAATGGCGTGCTCGGCGCATTGCCGCGCGTGCTGCTGCATGCCCTCCTTGCCGTCGGGCGAAACGCTCGCCAGCTTCGCGCCCAGGTCGGGTGTAACGCGATTCTCGTGCGCGTGGTTCATCGCGCCGGGATGAAACGCGGTGATCTGGTTGTCGTCGAGGTCGGTGGTGATGAAGGCCTGCGCGGTGAACTGTCCGGGAATTTGCTTCAGATGCGTACGCGCGATGCCGAGCGATTCGAGGCGCGTGAAGTACGGCGCGATGTCCTCGCCGACCGTCGCCATCAGCAGCGGATCGCCTTCGAGCAGCTTCAGGTTGTAGCCGATGTTGCCCGCCGTGCCGCCGAACTCGCGCCGCATCTCGGGCGTAAGGAAGCAGACGTTGAGGATGTGCAGCTGGTCGGCAAGCAGATGGTTTCTGAACCGGTCGGGGAAAACCATGATCGTGTCGTACGCGATCGATCCGGTGATCAAGGTGGACAACGCGCGCTCCTTTCGGGTCAGGGGAAGAACGGTTCGAGGCGGTAACCGGTCGCCCGGACCTTCGTCGCGAGATGCAGGCGCAGCGTTTCTTCGCCGCCGGCGGGAATGCCGCGCGTGGCGCTGCGCGCGTCGGCCAGATACTCCGCGGGCGCCAGCACGCGCCGTACCACGGGCAGATCGCTCTCGTCGGTGAGCGTCAGCACGATCGACGGGAACTCCTGTGCGAACATCGCGTGATTGCGAACCACCGCGTTCAGCACCAGCACGTTGGCGCGGCGCGCATCGGCCTCCACTTCAGAGGATTCGATTCTCATCAGCGCGACGTGCCGCGGCAGACGCAATTCGCAATCGAGCATCCGGCAGGCGCGCTCGAGGTAGGCGCGCGCTTCCGGAGACGCTGCCGCGATCTCGGTGCGGTACTGGAACACCGCCTGCGCGGCCAGGAGCAACGCGGCGAGCAGCGAAAGAAAGCCCCACACCAACCGGAACTGCCGCGGCGCAGCACGCTCCTCGAGGAATTCGGGCAACGGCCCTGCGTCGGTTCCCTCGGCAGGCCCGGCGGCGTGCTGCGTTGCGTCGGCGTTTTCGCGTTCAACCGCAGCCGCGCTCGCTTCGGCGGTCGGACGGCCGCGCGGATCGAACAGGCCGATCTGCGGCGAGGGCTCTTCCACCGTCGCCGGTGGCGGATCCTGCACCAGGTTGGCGAGGCCGTCGAACACCTTCGAGCACTTGCCGCAGCGCACCCGGCCGCCGCGCGCCGAAAGCTGTGCCGGCAGCACGCGCAACGCGGTGGAGCATTCCGGGCAGCGTGTGACCAGGTTCGCGCTCAACGCCGTCGTCCGCTCAGCAGCACCCACCCCTCCTCTTCGGCCGTGACCGAGATTTCGAACCACTCCCGGTAGCAAGCGAGCACTTCTTCCCCCTGACCGGCGAGTATCCCGGAGAGCGCGATCCGCCCGGCCGCGCGTTCAGCCAGCAGCGGCGCAAGCACGATGAGCGGTCGCGCCAGGATGTTGGCGACCACGATGTCGGCGCGGAAGTCGGGCAACTCGTCGGTCAGGCAGAGCCGCAGCGCGTCCGCGCCCTGCCCGATATCGTTGCGCGCTGCATTCTCCGCACTGGTGGCCAGCGCCTGAGGGTCGATATCCACTCCGAGGGCCTCGCCTGCGCCGAGTTTCAACGCGGCGATGGCCAATATACCGGAACCGCATCCGTAGTCCATGACGCGCGGGCGCGCCGTCCGGGCCGGCGCCCCGCGTGGCCACTCGCGAATCGCGCTCGCGAGCCAGGCGAGCGCGAGGCGCGTGCTCGGATGGCTGCCGGTTCCGAACGCGAGCCCGGGGTCGATGCGCAGGTTGATGGCATCCGGTTCTGGCGGCTCGCACCAACTCGGCACGACCCACAGGTCCCCGGTGATCCTGAGCGGCAGGAAATGCTCCTGCACCGCGCGCACCCAGTCGCGATCGGCAATGCGTTCGACGCGAAACGTGGGCGGTGCGCTGCAATCGGCATTGAATCCGATTGCGCCGAGCGCCGCCGCGAGCGCCCCGGCGGGCTGCGCGTCCGGATCAAACAGCGCGACGATGCGGTTGCGCTCCCAAGGCTGCGGCGCGTCGCCTGGTTCGGCGAACTGCGGCGCCTCGCGCGCGGTTCCGGCATCGGCGTCTTCCACCGACACCGATTGCGCGCCGGCTTCGAGCAGCGCTTCGGCAAACGCTTCGGCGTCCGGCGCGGCGACTTCGACGATCAGCGACTGCCAAGTCATTACGGACCCCCTGCGCTCATTTCGCCGCCTTGTTTTCCTGCGCGAGCTTCTGCTCGAGGTAATGGATCGAGGTCCCGCCCCGCACGAAACGGCTGTCATGCAGCAGCTCGAGATGCAGCGGGATGTTGGTCTGGATCCCCTCGATGACCATTTCGGAGAGCGCGATGCGCATGCGCCGGATCGCCTGGTCGCGCGTCGCGCCATAGGCGATCAGCTTGCCGATCATCGAGTCGTAGTTGGGCGGCACCGTGTAGCCGGCGTAGATGTGCGAATCGACGCGGATTCCCGGTCCGCCCGGCGGATGGTAGGACGCGATGCGGCCCGGCGACGGCGTGAATCGGTAGGGGTCCTCGGCGTTGATGCGGCACTCGATCGCGTGGCCGCGGAACTCGATGTCGCGCTGGCGGAACGGCAGTTTCTCGCCCGCCGCGATGCGGATCTGCATTTGTATGATGTCGATGCCGGTGATCATCTCGGTGACCGGGTGCTCGACCTGCACGCGGGTGTTCATCTCGAGGAAGTAGTAGGAGCCGTCCGCAGCAAGCAGGCCCTCGACGGTCCCGGCAGAGCGGTAACCGACAGCTCGTGTCGCGTCGA
>JBGOTT010000382.1:0-3656 GCA_041476585.1 Gammaproteobacteria bacterium
GGTAGTTAAAAAAGTTTTATTCCCGATCAGGAATATAAGCAGCAATGTGGTTCAGGTCAAGGAGAATATTCCCGTTCGGGAATGAAACTGTGGTTACCACCTTGTAAATCAGGTATATTCCCGATCGGGAATTCTATCTGTTGCCCAAGCAATAGTTCCGATTCTTCTTCCAGAAACTGGACGGTGACCAATATATGGGCCATGAAACAGGTTTGTGACCCACTTATAGGATCAAGCAGGCATTTCGCCGGAAGGGGAAGGTAATGGCAAAACCCGCATGGAAGCCGTAGCACGAAGTCGTCAAGCTGCGCGAGCTGTCAAAGGAGGTGGTGCTGCCGCTTGCCGGCAAGAATGAAAAGGCGGTACGCCAACTCGCGCTGCCCTACGGCGGGGGCGAGACCCACACGCTGATCACACTCGAGATTGTCTCGGTGCATACCTACATCTCGACGTTGTGCCGAAGCGACAGGGCGCGCCGGGACGATACACAGCGTTCCTCTCCTTTCCCGGCCCGGCGCACCCCGCGTCGCGGTTCGTCAAATCCTTGTCGCGATCACCGCGTAGCGTTCGCTGCCTCCGGCGCGAAGCGCGTCGAACGGCCAGCAGGTGATGAGCGTCAGCCGGGCCGGACCTTCCAACCAGGCATCGCGCTTGTCGACGATCGCGTGTCGGTAACGCGGCAGGCGACGCGTGCAGCGTCGGCACGCTCGATGAGTATCTGAGCCAGCCAAGCCTTGGCTTGGATGTAAGCGCCTCGGCCGAACATCAGGGCGCCGGCAAGCGCGAGCGCCAGCGCCAGCCACGGCAGCCACCGGGTGTCCCTTCCGTAAGGTCGGAAATCCTTCGGCAACGCGCATTCGACACCGAGAGCGGGCGTCATGCGGCTCTCTGGCGCACGAGCAGCAGCGTCCCGGTCCCGGCCTCGCTCGCCTGGGCTGCGCCTGCCAGCAGCAGGACGATGCCGGCGAGCGTAATGGCGATGGCGAGTGCAATCGCCAGCGCCAGGACTGCTTGCGCGATCAGGTCGACGACGTTCATGCGGGTCTTGCCAGGCGCTGCGGTACCGATATTCACGGGGCTGCTCCCTTCTCGGTTGGACGACGCCTGCATTTCAACCTCGACGGCGGTCGGCGCGCTGGCCTGAAGATGGCAAGGTGACGAACAATTCGGGCAGAAAGATGGCACTGCGCCCGGACGGGAGAGGGGTTCGGGTATATTTCCAGCCCCATGCCGCGGCGTGTCGCCATCGTCGAAGACGAACCTGCCATTCGGGCCAACTACGCCGAAGCGCTCGAGCGCCATGGCTATGCGGTGGAGGCCTACGCGGGGCGGCGCGAAGCAATGCAGGCGTTCCGCGCCCGGCTGCCAGATCTGGCGGTGATCGATATCGGTCTCGGAGACGAGCACGAGGGCGGCTTCGCGCTGTGCCGCGACCTGCGCGCGCTGTCGGCCCGGCTGCCGATCGTGTTCTTGACCGCGAGCGATTCGGACTACGACGTGGTGTCGGGCTTGCGCATGGGTGCGGACGACTTCCTGACCAAGGGCGTGAGCCTGCCGCACCTGCTGGCGCGGATCGGCGCATTGTTCCGGCGCGTGGATGCATTGGCCGAGGAGAAACCGGTCGAGGAGCGCATCTCGCGCGGAGCGCTGGGGCTCGATCTGAAGCGCTTTACCGCGCACTGGAACGCGAAGCCAGTGGAACTCACGCTCACCGAGTTCTGGCTGGTGCACTCACTCGCGCGCCACCCGGGTCACGTGAAGAGCCGCGAGCAGTTGATGCGCGACGCAAACCTGGTGGTGGACGATGGCACGATCACCTCGCACGTCAAGCGCATGCGCAGGAAGTTCGTCGCCGTCGACCCGGCGTTCGACGCCATCGACACGGTCTATGGCCTGGGCTACCGCTGGAAACCGGAGTGAACACGCGACGGCGGTTTACGCTTCGCGCCAAGCTCGCGCTGGTGGGACTGGTGCTACTCGCTTTGCCGTACGCAGGTTATCTATATGTGCGCGAGATGGAGAGATTTCTCCTCGCCGCGCAGGAAGCGACGCTGGTTGCTACCGCCCGCGCGGTGGCCACCGCGTTGCACGACCGCCCCGCCTTGCTCGGTTTCAAGCCGCGCCAGGAATCCGATCTGCGGCGTGAGGCCGAGGAAGAGCTGAGACGCCTCACCGGCGGTGAGTCGCTCCCGGAGGATGCGGTCGGCGGGCTCGCCTACGACGAGATTGCCGCGATTCTGAAAGGCCTGGAGCGCGCCAATTCGCGGATCTGGGTGGTGAACCGGACATACCGTGTACTGGCGCTGACCGGATCGCTCAAGCGCGCCGACCAGCCCGAGGCGCGGCTGTTGCAGCGTTGGCTCGCTTGGCTGCTCTCGCCACCGACTGAGGATTTCGACGATGCGATCGCCGACAACGCGATCGCTACGGGTCGCGAGATCTTGGCGGCGCTCGCCGGGGCCGCGGGGACGCGTGTGCGCAACACCCGCGACGGCCGCGCGGTGGTGGTCTCGGCAGCGCATCCGATCTGGGTGGGCGACGAGGTGTTCGGCGCCGTCGTGGTAGAGGAAACGACCAACCCGATTCTCTCGCTGCGCAGCCTGGCGCTCGAGCGCTTGGCCGTGCTGACCCTGGCCGCATTTGCCCTCGCGGCTGGAGTGCTGCTGTGGTTCGCCACGCGCATCTCGGCCCGCATCCGGCGCCTGCGCGACGAAGTGGAGGCGGCGATCGACGCGCGCGGCCGAGCCACCCGGGCGCTCACCGCATCGGAGGCAGGCGACGAGATCGGCGATCTGTCGCGCGGCTTCTCCACGGTGCTTGCGCGCTTGTCGGGCTACAACGCGTATCTGGAAAGCCTCGCTGGGCGGCTGTCGCACGAACTGAGAACGCCGATCGCGGTGGTGCGCTCGTCATTGGAAAACCTGCGCGCAGCGGCCACGCCCGAAGAGCGGCGTATCTACCTGGAGCGCGCCGAAGACGGGCTCGCGCGCCTGGCGACCATACTCGCGCGCATGACCGAAGCGAGCCGGCTCGAACAGAGTCTGTCGGCAACCGAGCGTGGGCGCTACGATGCAGTGCCGGTGGTCAGAGGGTGTGTCGAGGGCTACCGAAGCGTCTATCCCGCGCAGCGCTTCGATCTCGAGCTTCCGGCGCAGCCGGTACGTGTGGAAGGCGCGCCGGATCTGCTCGCCCAGCTGCTCGACAAGCTGGTGGAGAATGCAGTCGATTTTTCCGCAGCGGGCGAGCCGCTGCGGGTATCTCTGTCCGTCGAAGGCGCTGCAGCCGTCCTCAGCGTGGAAAACCGGGGCCCCGCGCTTCCCGAGGAAATCCGCGAGCGGTTGTTCGACTCGATGATCACCGTGCGCGACCCGCGAGCCGGCGCCGAGCCGCACCTGGGCCTGGGGCTGTATGTCGCGCGGCTGATCGCCGAGTTCCATGCAGGCACGATCCGCGCGGAAAACGTCGCGGGCGGCGTGCGCGTCGCGGCGACGCTTCCGCGAACCCTATAAGTCGCGTCTTGAACTCGTACGACCTCCTCGTCATCGGCGGCGGCATCAACGGCGCCGGCATCGCGCGCGATGCCGCCGGCCGCGGCCTGAAGGTGCTGCTCGCCGAGAAGGGCGACCTCGCTTCGCATACCTCCTCGTGGTCCTCCA
>JBGOTT010000383.1:0-3644 GCA_041476585.1 Gammaproteobacteria bacterium
CTCAATAGCCCGCCACCAATCCATCGGAGCGCGGGTCGGCGGCGCCAGTGATCAGCCCGTTGGGATGCAGCACGATCGCGCCGGCATGGCCCATGCTGTCGGACCAGTCCTCGAGCACTTCAATATCGTGCCCGGCCCTGCGCAGCGCTTCCACCACCTGCGGTTCGATACGCCCTTCCAGCTTGAGCGTGACGCTTTCCTGTCCCCAGGTACGCCCCAGCAGCCAGCGCGGCGCCGAGACCGCCTGCTGCAGCGGCTTGCCGAACAGCGCGTAGCGCGAGAATACCGCGGCCTGGGTCTGCGGCTGTCCATCGCCTCCCATGGTCCCGTACACCATCATGCGACCGTCTCGCAGCCTGGCGTGGGCCGGGTTCAAGGTGTGAAACGGTTTGCGACCCGGCGCGAGCCCGATGTGCGAACTCGCGTCGAGCAGGAAACTCGAGCCGCGATTCTGCCATGTCACGCCGGTATCGGACAACACTACGCCCGAGCCGAATTCCCAGTAGACGCTCTGGATGTAGCTGGCCATGCGTCCCTCGCTGTCGCATGCGCCCATCCAGACCGTGTCACCCCTGGCCGCCGGCTCCGGCCACGGCCGCGCCCGGTTGCGATCGATGGCAGCCGCCATCCGATCCAGCGCGGCGGGGGCAAGGAATTCGACCGGATTCACTTTCATCGAGTCCGGGTCGCACAAGTAGCGGTTGCGTACCAGAAACGCCTGTTTGGTGGACTCCACGATTCCGTGGAGGTGCTCAAAGCCATCGGCGTACTCGCAGCCAAGTCGCTCGAAAATGCCGAGGATCATCAGCGAAGCCAGGCCCTGGGTGGGCGGCGTCATGTTGTACAGCGTGCCGCATTCCAGGTCGACCGAGAGCGGTTGCACCTGAAGTGCGCGATGCCGCGCGAGGTCATCGCGGCGCAACGGGCTCCCCACGCGCTCCAGTTCCACCGCCATCGAAGCGGCGAGCTCGCCGCGGTAAAAATCGTCCAGTCCGGCGGCGGACAGCCGCTCCAGGGTGTTTGCCAGGGCCGGATAGCGCCGCAGGCTTTCCGGCTGCGGCACCGATCCGTGGTCCAGATACTGGAGGGAAAAACCCGGCTGGGGCGCGAGTTCTTCCAGAAACCTGGCAGTAAACACATGCTGGCTGCGGGTGACCGGCGCGCCGTTCCTCGCATACCACCGAGCATCGGCGAGCAGCCGCGCGAGCGGCAGACGCCCGCCCCAGCGGCTGCTCAACTCGAGCGCCGACTGCCAACCTGAAATCGCGCCCGCCACAGTGTTCGCGGCAAGCGGCCCGCGCGACGGGATGGCGCTGCAGTCGCGCGCGCGGTAGAAGCCGATCGAGGCGAGCACCGCCGAACGCCCGCACGCATCGATTGCGAGTGGCGGCTTCCCCTGCTCGCTCACCAGCCAGAAGCCGTCGCCGCCGATGCTGTTCATGTGCGGATAAACCACGGCGATGGTCGAAGCCGCCGCCACCATCGCCTCGATGGCATTGCCGCCCTCGCGCAGCACTGCCAGCCCTGCTTGGGCCGCGAGGTGGTGCGGCGCGCTCACCATGCCGCGCGGCGCGCTCAGTGTCTGTCTCATTCAGTCGGCCTCCATGCGCAGACCGTAGGGATTCTACGAATCCCGGTCTAGCCGCGCTGCGCGCCGGGCTTGCCGTCCTCGACCACGAAGCGCGCAAGCACGCTTGCGCCCGATTCCGGGCGCTTCACGGTTTCCATTCCAATCAGCTCGGCACTGAAACGCCCGTCGCCGATCGCAGCGCGCACGTAGCCGCGTTTGTCGCTGCGCCCGTATTTGATATGCGGATTCTCGGGCAGGATCGCATCGATGCTTTTCTGCGCTGCCCCCTGCGAGGTGATCGAGGTGCCGACGAACTCGCTCGCCACGACGGGTGATTTCGGGTCATCGAAGTCGGGCATCAGGTCGGCCACCCAGTGCATGTGCACGTCGCCGCCGATCACCACCGGATTCGCGATCTTTTTCGCCGCGATGAATTCGAGCAGCTTGCGCCGCGCGGCGGGGTAGCCGTCCCAGCCGTCGGTCCACAACTGCTGGCCTTCACCCACCTTGCGGTCGAGTTGGGCCATCAGCGTCTGTTGCGCAAGGATGTTCCATGCCGCGCGAGAGGCGGCGAGCTCGCGATCGAGCCACGCTTCCTGTGCGGGACCAAGCATGCTGCGCTGCGGGCCGCGGATCTCGGCGCACTGGGCTGGATCCACCACGGTCGAGCCGCCGGATTTTTTCGGGCAGACCTGGTACGCGCGGTACTGCCGGTCGTCGAGCAGGTAGAAATTCGCGAGTCTCCCCCATGCAAGATTCGTGTAGATGCGCATGTTCGACCCGTCGGGGCGCATGGCCGCGGGCAGCGGCATGTGCTCGTAATACGCCTTGTACGCGGCGGCGCGGCGCACCAGGAACTGCTCGCGCGGCATGCCGTCTTCGGGCCGGTCGTTCGCGTAATCGTTGTCGACCTCGTGGTCGTCCCAGGTGACGATCCACGGGAACGCCTGGTGCGCCGCCTGAAGGTCCGCGTCGCCCTTGTACAGCGCGTAGCGCACTCGATAGTCCTCCAGCGTGTAAGGCTCCGGAGCGTTGTGCTTGCGCACGTGCTCGCGCCCCCACGAGGATTCGTAGATGTAGTCGCCGAGGAATACGACCAGGTCGAGGTCGGTGGCGGCCATGTGACGATAGGCGGTGAAATACCCTTGCTCGTACTGCTGGCAGGAGGCGAACGCGAAGCGCATGCGCGCAGGCGCAGAATCGAACGCAGGCGCGGTGCGCAGGCGGCCGGCGGGGCTCGTCGCGTCGCGGGAAAAGAAGCGGTACCAGTACCAGCGGTCCGGTTCGAGGCCATTCAACTCCACGTGGAGCGAGTGAGCCCACTCCGGCGCAGCCTGTGCAGTCCCCGATGCAGCGATCGAGGAGAAGCGCTCGTCGCGCGCGACTTCCCAGCGCACCGGAATCGCCGCCGGATCGAGGCCGCCGTCGCCGCGGTTCGGGTCGGGCGCGAGCCGCGTCCAGATGACCGCCCCGTCAGGCCGCGGGTAGCCCGAGGCGACGCCGAGCGAGAAGGGGTCGCTCGCGAATCGCGGCCGGATCTGCGCGCGGACAGGCGTCGCGGCGGCGGCGCCGAGAGCAGCGAGCGTTCCGAGAAACGTGCGTCGATCGGGCATGTGTCGAAACTGTAGCGCATCCGCGTTGTGGAATGCTGACATTCGCCTGTCGCGGGACTAGACTCGCTTCTCCCCGCGCAAGGAGAACGGCGATGATTCATTTCGTGGTGCACGACGAGGGCGATTCGGTCGGCGTCGTCGTGGTCGAGGGCGTGAAGGCCGGGCAGGAACTGACCGGCTGGATCATGGACCAGGACAAGGAGATCCGCTTTAAGGCGCTCTCCGAGATTCCGATCGGCCACAAGCTGGCGATCAAGGAGCTGAAGAACAACGACACCGTGATCAAGTACGGCGTCGACATCGGGCGCACGGTCGCGGCGATCAAGCCGGGCGAGCACGCCCACGTCCACAACATCAAGACCAAACGTTGGTGAAACCCATGGCGATGGACCTGTCGAAAGCAACTTTCTGGGGCTACAAGCGCGAGAACGGCCGCGTCGGCGTGCGCAACCACGTCATCA
>JBGOTT010000384.1:0-3643 GCA_041476585.1 Gammaproteobacteria bacterium
ATCGTGATGCTGCGCGGCAACCTTGCGCCCGACGGCGCGGTGATCAAGACCAGCGCCGCCGATCCCAAGCTGCTGAAACACACCGGCCGCGCGGTGGTGTTCGAGGACTACAACGACATGGCCGCGAGGATCGATACCGACGACCTCGACGTCGATGCGTCATGCGTTCTGGTGCTGAAGAACGCCGGCCCCTTGGGCGGCCCGGGCTTCCCCGAGTGGGGCATGCTGCCGATGCCGAAGAAACTGATCAAGCAGGGCGTCAAGGACATGGTGAGGTTGTCGGACGGCCGCATGAGCGGCACCAGCTACGGAACATGCGTGCTTCATGTCGCCCCCGAGGCCTTTATCGGGGGCCCATTGGCGTTCGTCAAGAACGGGGACCTCATCGAACTCGATGTGGAGCTGCGCGTGCTAAACCTGAAGATCTCGGACACCGAGATGGCGAAGCGCAGGGCCGCGTGGCAGCGCCCGCCGGTCAAGTACGAGCGCAGCTACGGCGCGATCTTCTCGCGCCACGTGAAGCAGGCGAATGAAGGCTGCGATTTCGATTTTCTCGAAGGCACTGCTCCGGTTGCAGAACCGGAAATACACTAACCCCAAGGAGATCCCGATGTTGAGCATCAGGCGATTCGCTGCCGCTGCGTTCGCTCTTGCGTTTGCCGGCGCCGTGGCCGCGCAGAGCTATCCGTCGAAGCCGATCCGCATCATCGTACCCTTCGCCCCGGGCGGCACCTCGGACATCCTCGCGCGCGCGCTCGGGCCACGGATCACGGAAGCGATGGGCCAGCCGGTGATCGTCGAGAACAAGACCGGCGCCAACGGCAATGTCGGGGCCGAGTTCGTCGCCAAATCGGCGCCGGACGGTTACACAATGCTGCTCTCGGACGTGGGCGCGCTGTCGATCAACCCGAGCGTCTATCCGAACATGCCCTTCGATCCGGTGAAAGATTTCTCGCCGATCGTGATGGTGTCCTATTCGCCGCATGTGCTGGCGGTGCATCCATCGCTGCCGGTGAACAGCGTGAAGGAACTGATCGCCTACGCCAAGGCCAATCCGGGCAAACTCAATTTCGCCAACTCCGGCACCGGCGGCGCGCCGCACCTCGCGGGCGTCGAGTTTGCGCAGCGCACCGGCGTGCAGTGGGCCTACATTCCCTACAAGGGCGGCTCGGCTGCGGTGACCGACGTGATCGCGGGGCAATCCAACGTGCTGTTCAACGGCATGCTCGCGACGTATCCGTCGGTGAAGAGCGGGCGCCTGCGCGGCCTCGCCGTTTCCAGCGCGACGCGCGTGCCCTCCGCGCCCGAACTGCCTACGGTGGCCGAATCCGGCCTGCCCGGCTTCGAGACCGGCTCCTACCAGGGCCTGCTCGCCGCAGCCGGCACGCCGCGCGAGATCGTGACGAAACTCAACGGCGAAATCACCAGGATCCTCAATACCCAGGACATGAAGGACATGCTTGCCAAGCAGGGCACCGAGGTGCGTGCCGGCCCGCCCGAAGCGCTCGGTTCTTTTATCGTCGGCGAGAAGGCGCGCTGGGCGAAGGTGGTGAGGGAAGCCGGCATCAAAGCCGACTGAATCGGCTGAAAACCAACCAAGGATCGATATGGAGCTCCCGCAAAACCCGTTCAAACGCGCACTCAAGGCCGGCACACCGCAGATCGGCCTGTGGTCGAGTCTGTCTTCCGCCTATTCCGTATAAATCATCGCCGGCGCGGGATTCGACTGGATCCTGCTCGACATGGAGCACAGCCCGAACGACCTGGAGAGCCTGGTTTCGCAGTTGCAGGCAGCGGCGCCCTATCCGAGCCATGCCGCCGTGCGCGTACCGTGGAACGACATGGTGACCATCAAGCGCGTGCTGGATGTTGGCGCGCAGACCTTGCTCATCCCTTACGTGCAGAACGCAGACGAGGCAAGGCAGGCGGTCGCCAGCACGCGCTATCCGCCGACGGGCGTGCGCGGCGTCGCCGGCACCACGCGCGCATCGCGCTTCGGCCGCGTCAAGAATTACGCCAAACGCGCGCATGAGGAGATCTGCGTGCTGGTGCAGCTCGAGACCCGGCCCGCGCTTGCCGAGATCGAGAAGGTCGCGGCGATCGACGGCGTCGACGGCATTTTCATCGGCCCGGCCGACCTGCACGCATCGCTGGGCTACACCGGAGAGACCGCCAATCCGGCCGTCATGCCGGTCATCGAAGATGCGATCCGGCGCATTCGCAAGGCCGGCAAGGCGCCGGGCTATCTGTCACCGGTCGAGGCAGACGCCAAACGGATGCTCTCCGCGGGCGCATTGTTCGTGGCCGTGGGGGCAGATGTCGGCTTGCTCGCGCGCGGCGCGGAAGCCCTGTGCGCAAAATTCAAGTCCTGAGAACCCGATCGGTAGAACCGGCCATGAAACACGAAGTCATCCTCGTCACCAAGGTCTTCCCCAGCACCCAGGAGAAAATGGAAGCCGATTTCACGGTGCACAAGTTGTACGAAGCTGCCGACCGGGAAGCGTTCCTCAAGCAGCATGCGCCCCGCGTGCGCGCGCTGGCGACCTTCGGCCCGTTCGGCGCCGACGCGAAGCTGATGGACGCGCTGCCCAAGCTGGAACTGATCTCCCACTTCGGCGTCGGCTACGACTCGATCGACATCGGCGCAGCCAAACAGCGCAAGGTGATCGTCACCAATACGCCCGACGTGTTGAACGATTGCGTCGCCGACACCGCGATGTCGCTGATATTGAATGCGATGCGCCAATACCCGCAGTCGGAGAACTGGCTGCGCGCCGGAAAGTGGCTCGCAGGGCCCGGGTACCCGCTGACCGTCTCGCTTGGCGGCAAGACGCTCGGCATCCTCGGGCTGGGGCGCATCGGCGAGGCGATTGCAAAACGGGCGCAGGCCTTCGGCATGAAGATCGCGTATCACAACCGGAACCGGAAGGACACACCCCACACCTATCATCCCGATGTGGTTTCGCTGGCCAAGGCGAGCGACGTGCTGCTGGTGGCCGCGCCGGGCGGCGCGGAGACGAAGAATATCGTCAACGCCGCGGTGCTCGACGCGCTGGGCCCTCAGGGCTTCCTGGTGAACATCGCGCGCGGTACGCTGGTCGACGAACCGGTGCTGCTGAAGTACCTGCAGGAGAAGAGAATCGCGGGTGCGGGGCTGGACGTGTTCGTCAAGGAGCCCGCCGTGCCGCCCGAGTTCTTCGCGCTGGAGAACGCGGTGATCTACCCGCACGTCGGCAGCGCGACCGTGGAAACCCGCACTGCGATGGGCAATCTGCAACTGGAGAACCTGCGGCTGCATTTCGCAGGCAAGCCGGTGAAGACGCGCGTGGTCTAGTTACCCTGCCTGGGTCTGCAGCCAGTTCTGCAGCCCCATCTTCTCGATCAGCGCGATCTGCGTCTCGAGCCAGTCGATGTGCTCTTCCTCGGACTCGAGGATGCGGTCGAGGAGTTCACGCGACACGTAATCACCCACGCTTTCGCAGTGCGCGATCGCTTCCTTGAGCGGCGGATGCGCGGCGTGCTCGAGCTTCAGATCGCCCTTGATCGCTTCGGGCGCGTTCTCGCCGATCATCAGTTTGCCGAGATCCTGCATGTTGGGCAGGCCTTCGAGGAACAGGATCCGCTCGATCAGCCGGTCGGCGTG
>JBGOTT010000385.1:0-3640 GCA_041476585.1 Gammaproteobacteria bacterium
AAATGCGTGCGCCGCTGCGGCCTGGAGGTGAACGACCTGATCCTGCAGCCGATCGCCTCGGCGCGCGCAGTGCTCTCCGAGGACGAGCGCGACCTCGGGGTCTGCCTGGTGGACATCGGGGGCGGCACCACCGACGTGGCGGTATTCACCCACGGCGCGATCCGCCATACCGCGGTGATTCCGATCGCGGGGGACCAGATCACCAACGATATCGCGATGGCGCTGCGCACCCCCACCCACGAGGCCGAGACGATCAAGACTCGCCACGGCGTTGCGCTCAGGCAGCTGGCCGATGGCAACGAGATGGTCGAAGTGCCGGGGATCGGCGAGCGCGCGCCGCGCATGATGAGCCGCCAGACGCTCGCCGAAGTGATCGAGCCGCGCGTCGAGGAGTTGTTCTCGCTGGTACAGCAGGTGCTGCGCGAGTCGGGGTTCGAGGAGTTGCTGTCCTCGGGAATCGTGCTGACCGGCGGTTCATCGGTGATGCACGGCATGGTCGAGCTGGGCGAGGAGATCTTCCACATGCCGGTGCGCGTCGGCGTGCCGAAGTACGCGGGCGGGCTCGCCGAAGTGGTGCGCAACCCGCGCTACGCGACCGTCATGGGATTGCTTCTGGAGGGTGCGGGGCAGCGCGCGCACGGGCAGCTCGCGCAGCAGGGCGGTTCATTCAAGCAGGTGCTCGCGCGGATGCGCGATTGGTTCCAGCGCAATTTTTAGGATCGGAGCGCAAAACGCTTCGTTTTTCATGGCAGCAGTCAAACGGCAAGGAGAGAACAAAATGTTCGAAATCGTAGACAACCAACCATCCGGACCGGTGATCAAGGTGGTCGGCGTGGGCGGTGCCGGCGGCAACGCCGTCAACCGCATGATCGAGAAGGGCGTCGAAGGCGTCGAGTTCATCGCGGTGAACACCGACGGGCAGGTGCTCGCGCGCAACATGGCGCGCAACCAGATTCAGCTCGGCTCGAGCGGGCTGGGCGCGGGTGCCAAACCGGAGCACGCGAAGGCGGTCGCCATCGCAGACCGCGATCGGCTCGAGGAGGCGATCGCCGGCGCGCACATGGTGTTCATTACCGCGGGCATGGGGGGCGGCACCGGCACCGGTGCCGGACCGGTGATCGCCGAGATCGCGCGCTCGCTCGGCATCCTCACGGTGGCGGTGGTGACCAAGCCGTTCACCTTCGAGGGTTCCAAGCGCATGCGTCTCGCGGAGCAGGGCATCGAGGACCTTGCGCCGCACGTCGATTCGCTGATCGTGATCCTCAACGACAAGCTGGAAGAAGTGCTTGGCGACGACATCACCCAGGACGACGCATTCAAGGCGGCCGACGACGTGTTGAGGAACGCGGTGGCCGGCATCGCCGAGATCATCAACCTGCCCGGGCTGGTGAACGTCGATTTCCAGGACGTGCGCACGGTGATGAGCGAACAGGGCATGGCAATGATGGGTTCGGCCGCGTGCGCGGGCCTCGACCGCGCGCGCATCGCCGCCGAGCAGGCCATTGCCTGCCCGCTGCTCGAAGGCGTCAACCTGATGGGTGCGCGCGGCGTGCTGGTCAACATCACCGCCTCGAAGGAGACCCTCAAGCTGCGCGAGACGAAGGAGGTGATGAACACCGTCCGCACTTTCGCGGCGGATGACGCGACCATCATCTATGGCGGTGTCTACGACGAAACGATCGGCGATGATTTGCGCGTCACGGTGGTGGCCACCGGGTTGGGCGCGCCGAACAGCGCGCGTCAGGCGAAGCCTCAGCTGGTGGTGTCGCAGAAGACCGGGACCGACAACCAGCCGATGCACGCGCCGGGCGCGACCGGCACCGACTACGGTTCGATCAGCGACACGCCGGCGGTATTTCGCAAGCGCGATCGCAATGCGCAGCTCGAGGCGCTGCAGAAGTCCGGCGTCGACAGCTACGATATCCCCGCCTTTCTGCGCAAGCAGGCGGATTAGTCGCACGCGCCGGCGCACGAACGCACGGCGCAGCGCGGCGGCCCTCTCTCCTTGCCGGGGGCGCCGCGCTCGCGCCTGTGTTATGCTTGCGCCCCTAACAAAGCCTTTTGCCGCAGATACTTACATTCACGTCATGCTACGCCAGCGCACCCTCAAATCAATCACCCGGGCGACCGGCGTAGGGCTGCACACGGGCCGCAAGATCGCGATGACGCTGCGCCCGGCCCAGCCCGACACCGGGGTGGTGTTCCGGCGCATCGATCTGGCCGAGCCGATCGACATTCCTGCGCGCGCGGATCTGGTCGGGGAAACCCGCCTGTCGTCGTGTCTGGTGCTTGGCGAGGTGAAGATCTATACCGTCGAGCACCTGATGTCGGCGCTCTCGGGGCTTGGCGTCGACAATGTCTACGTCGATCTCGACGGACCGGAAGTGCCGATCATGGACGGCAGCGCCGCGCCGTTTGCGTTTCTGTTGCAGGCCGCCGGCATCGAAGAGCAGGCGGCGTCCAAGCGTTTCATCCGCATCCGCAGGAGGATCGAGGTTTCCGAGGGCGACAAGTGGGCGCGCCTGGAGCCCTGGGACGGGCTGAAGTTCTCGTTCTCGATCGTGTTCGACCACCCGGTGATCGAACGCTCCGGCCAGAGCGTGACGGTGGATTTTGCCGAGACGTCCTACCTCAAGGAAATCGCGCGCGCGAGGACCTTCGGCTTCATGCAGGACGTCGAATCGCTGCGCGATAGCGGGCTCGCGCTTGGCGGCGGATTGGAGAACGCGGTAGTGCTGGACGAGTATCGCGTGCTCAATGCCGAGGGCCTGCGCTTCGCCGACGAATTCATCCGCCACAAGGTGCTCGATGCGATCGGCGACCTGTACCTGCTGGGCAAGCCGCTGCTCGGCGCGTTCTCCGCGCACAAGTCCGGCCATACCATCAACAACCGGCTGTTGCGCGCGCTACTCGCCCAGCCCGACGCCTGGGAGGAGGTCAGCTTCGACCGCGCCGAGGAGGCCCCCGCGGGCGTAGCGCGTCTGGCGCGACAGTTCGCCTGAAAGGTGCTGCTTCTCCGGGTCGTTGTGCTGGTGGTTGCGATCGGCCTGGGCGTGCTGGTGCTCACCTGGGCGCTCACCGGCGAGCGCAAGTATCTGCGATACGCTGGACGACTGGCTAAGTACGGTCTTTTTCTGGTCCTGCTTTTCCTCGGTTTGCTGGCTTTCGAGCGTCTTGCGGTTCTGGTCTAGGGCGGTGGCGATCCAATAGGGATTTCAGGGCGTTACGCGTCGGGGAATCACGCAGGTGGCGGTGCAGTGCCTCCAGTTCCGCGAACGCCGCGGCGGTGATTCGCGCCTGTTTCGGAACGACTTTTCGAACTCTTGATGCAGCGGGTTGCACCCTGACGGAAACTGAATTAACCTGTCGCCCCGTTTGTGACAAAGATTCACAAAGTCCGCCGGACAGCAGCTTGAGCTTGGCGGCGGCCGCTCCGTTGGCGGCCAGAAATACAAGCGTGCCGTCCCTGTAGTTGGCCACGCGCGCAAGCAGCGCCAGCTCGGGCGGCAAGAGTTCAGAACAAAGCTTTGAAAGCGCATCGATTTCACGCGCTTTCGCAAGAGCAGGCTGCAGGTCGGGTTCGGCTGCAAGAAATCGGTTGATTTTTGGGGCTTGCATCGGGGCAATGGCGCTTGGGAGG
>JBGOTT010000386.1:0-3629 GCA_041476585.1 Gammaproteobacteria bacterium
ACTTCCACCGGCTGCCAGTCGGATGCGAGGCTCCTTACCCAGATCGCGCACAAGCACGGCGCGCTGGTCATCGTCGACGCGGTGACTTCGCTCGGCGGCACGCCGGTGAAGGTGGACGAGTGGGAAATCGTCGCGATCTACTCCGCGAGCCAGAAGTGCCTGTCGTGCACGCCCGGTCTTTCGCCGGTGTCGTTCTCCGAGGCGGTGGTCGAGCGCGTAAAGAAGAGAGAGGACAAGATCCACAGCTGGTTCATGGACATGAACCTGCTGCTTGGTTACTGGGGTGCGACCACGCGCACCTACCATCATACCGCGCCGACCAACTCGCTGTTCGCGCTGCACGAGGCGCTGCTCTTGATCCGCGAGGAAGGGCTGGAGAATTCCTGGGCGCGCCACCAGCGCCACCACATCGCTCTGAAAGCGGGCCTGGAGGCGATGGGCATGAAGTTCCTGGTCGCGGAGAAGTACCAGTTGCCGCAGATGAATGCGGTGTTCTGCCCCGAGGGTGTTGCCGAGGCCAACGTGAGGAAGACTCTGTTGACCGAGTTCGGTCTGGAGATTGGCGCGGGGCTGGGACCGCTCGCGGGCAAGATCTGGCGCTTCGGGCTGATGGGCTATTCGTGCCGTCCCGACAACGTGATGCTGTGCCTGTCGGCGCTCGGCTCGGTGTTGTCGAACATGGGACTGCCGGCGGTGCACGTCGGCGATGCGGAAGCCGCGGCGCACGGCGCCTACGCGCAGATGCATGCGAAGGACGCGCAGAGGAAGAAGCGCGCGGCCTGAGTCGCCCGGCGCGCCGGCGTTAATCCGCGCCGTTCAAGCCGAGGCGTTCCCAGATCGTGGAGGTCAATCCGGCCTGGTTGAGCGTATAGAAATGTAGCCCGGGCGCGCCTGCCGAGAGCAGCCGGTCGCACAGCGCCGTCACCACGTCGAGCCCGCAGGCGCGGATCGACGCGACATCGTCGCGATAGCCCTCAAGCTTGATGCGCAGCCAGCGCGGGATCTCCGCGCCGCAGGCATCGGAAAATCGCGCGAGCTGCGAGAAGTTCCCGATCGGCATGATGCCCGGCACGATCGGAATCGAGATTCCGGCTGCCTCGCACTCGTCCACGAAGCGGAAGTATGCATCCGGGTTGTAGAAGTACTGCGTCATCGCCGCATTGGCCCCGGCGTCGACCTTGCGCTTGAAATTGCGGATTTCCTCTGGCGCGTTGCGGGTCTGCGGGTGGTATTCTGGATAGCAGCCGACTTCGATGTTGAACCAGTCGCCGGTGGTCTCGCGGATGAAGGCGACCAGTTCGTTCGCGTAGCGCAGCTCGCCCGCCGTCGCCACTCCCGATGGCAGATCGCCGCGCAAGGCGACGATGTGGCGGATGCCGTTGGCCTTGTAGTTCTCGAGAATCGCGGCGATATCAGCCTTGCTGGACGCGACGCACGACAGATGCGGCGCGGCTTCGTGCCCCGCGCTGCGAATTTCGAGCACCGTCTCGAGTGTGCCTTGCTGCGTCGAGCCGCCCGCGCCGAAGGTCACCGAGAAAAAGCGCGGTTGAAGCTGTGCGAGCTGCTGCCAGGTGGCGCGCAGCTTCGCCTTGCCTTGGGGCGTCTTCGGCGGGAAGAACTCGAAGCTGAATGCGCGCGGGTGCTGTTTCATCAGTACCGGTACTGGTCGGACTTGTACGGCCCGTCCTTCGGCACGCCGATGTACTGCGCCTGCTGGTCGGTGAGCGTGGTGAGCTGGGCGTTCAACTTCTTCAACTGCAACCGCGCCACCTTCTCGTCGAGGTACTTGGGCAGCGTATACACGCCGATCGCGTACTTGCCGCTATCGCGCTCGCTCCACAGCTCGATCTGCGCGATGGTCTGGTTGGCGAACGACGAGCTCATCACGTAGGACGGATGGCCGGTGCCGCAGCCGAGGTTCACCAAGCGGCCTTTTGCAAGCAGGATGATGCGCTTGCCCGCTTTACCGCCTTCGGGTGGGAAGATCACGTGATCGACCTGCGGCTTGATTTCTTCCCAGGTGCATTTCTCGATCGAGGCGATGTCGATCTCGTTGTCGAAGTGGCCGATGTTGCAGACGATGGCCTGGTCCTTCATCTTCGCCATGTGGTCGTAGGTGATCACGTGATAGTTGCCGGTGGCGCTGACGAAGATGTCGGCCTTGTCCGCGGCGTAGTCCATGGTCACCACGCGGTAGCCTTCCATCGCCGCCTGCAGCGCGCAGATCGGGTCGATCTCGGTCACCCATACTTGCGCAGACAGCGCGCGCAGCGCCTGCGCCGAGCCTTTGCCGACGTCGCCGTAGCCCGCCACCACCGCGATCTTGCCGGCGATCATGACGTCGGTGGCCCGCTTGATGCCGTCCACCAGCGATTCGCGGCAGCCGTACAGGTTGTCGAATTTCGACTTGGTCACCGAATCGTTGACGTTGATCGCCGGGATCTTCAGCTCGCCTTTGGCATGCATCTGGTACAGCCGGTGCACGCCGGTCGTCGTCTCTTCGCTCACGCCGCGGATCGCGGCGAGGTTCTTCGCATACCAGCCGGGCTGCGCGGAGAGGCGCCGCCTGATCGCAGCGAACAGGATCCTCTCTTCCTCGCTTGCGGGCTTGGCGAGCACCTGAGCGTCCTTTTCCGCTCTCGCACCCAGGTGCAGCAGAAGCGTCGCGTCGCCTCCGTCATCGAGGATCATGTTCGACGGATTGCCGTCAGCCCATTCGAATATCCTGTGCGTGTACTCCCAGTATTCCTCCAGCGATTCGCCCTTGTGAGCGAACACCGGCGTGCCGCCGGCCGCAATCGTCGCTGCGGCGTGGTCCTGGGTCGAAAAGATGTTGCACGAGGCCCAGCGCACTTGCGCCCCGAGCGCCTTCAGCGTTTCGATCAGCACCGCGGTCTGTATGGTCATGTGCAGCGATCCGGTGATGCGCGCGCCTTTCAGCAGCTGCCTGGCGGCGAACTCCTCGCGGATCGCCATCAGGCCCGGCATCTCGGTTTCCGCGATGCGGATTTCCCTGCGTCCCCAGTCGGCGAGCGACAGATCTGCGACTTTGTAATCGGTGAACTTCGGGTTCGGAACGGCAGCATTCATGGAAGCCACTCCCAAAAAAAGTTAAGCGCTCGCACCGTTTCCGGTGCGAGCGCCGTTGTAGGTTGCTGAGCCTGGCCGGGCGGAATCCCGGTCGCAGCGCCCCTCAGCAGGTGCGGATTATAATCCTACGCCGCGGCTTTCAGCGCCAGCGCCTTGTCGGTGGCTTCCCAGGTGAATTCCGGTTCGTCGCGGCCGAAGTGGCCGTAGGCGGCGGTCTTCTCGTAGATCGGGCGCAGCAGGTCCAGCATCTGGATGATGCCCTTGGGCCGCAGGTCGAAGTTGGCCCGCACCAGCCTGGAGAGCGCCTCGTCGGAGATTTTGCCCGTGCCCTGCGTGGTCACCATCACGCTGGTGGGCTGCGCCACACCGATCGCGTAGGACACCTGCACCAGGCATTTGGTCGCAAGACCCGCCGCTACGATGTTCTTCGCGACGTAGCGCGCGGCGTAGGCGGCCGACCGGTCCACCTTGGACGGGTCCTTGCCGGAGAACGCGCCGCCGCCGTGCGGAGCGGATCCGCCGTAGGTGTCGACGATGAT
>JBGOTT010000387.1:0-3617 GCA_041476585.1 Gammaproteobacteria bacterium
CTCTATGCCGACCGGGCATGTCGCACCGCGCGTCCGGTTCTCGGCTGCGGGATTGCGCTCGCAACGCGAGCGGCTCAGTCTATCCGCCGCCTCTTTCGGACGTCTGGTCGGCGTGTCGTCTCAGACGATCTACAACTGGGAGCACGGCATCGTGCGGCCCGCCGCACGCAAGCTCACGGCGCTCGCGTCCGCTCGCACTATGGGAAAGCGGGATGCGCGGCTGCATCTCGAGCGGCTGGAGACCTCCGCTCTGAAGAGCCGGCGAAAGTCCTGACGCGGGTCCCGGTTCAGTGGCCCGGGCGACCCCGGAATTCGCGCCCGTGCGACTCCCATTGCGCAGCGCGGTCCCGCCGGATGGCGTATTTTGGAAGTAGAGGCTTTGCGGCCCCTCACGGGCAAGACCGAGGGCCTTAAATCAAAACGCACCGTCCGCCAGAGCCGGAAACCTCTTCGAGAATAGCCAGTATGGGCTCGTTAAGATGGTCTTGTAGAAGCACTCCCTGTGCCCCACATGACCAGCGATCAGTTCGGCAAAGTAATAGTTCACGTGCATGTTCCGAACCATACGGTAGAACCCGAACCTCTGAATCGGGAAGAACATTCGCGCGTTAAGCTCAGAGTAGGTGAGATCGGGCTGAAGCTTCTCTTTGACCAGATCGCTGTACGCGCGTTCGGACGGCCGGTCGAATCCCGAGGCGAATGCTTCCGCCGCAACCAGCGAGCTCTTTAGCGCGAAGTAGATACCCTCGCCGTAGAAGGACTCAGCGAAGCCTGCCGCATCTCCTAGTAGAAGGACATTTTCGCGCTCAAACTCGTGCCGCGTATTCTTCAGCGGTATGGCAAACCCAAGGTGTTTCACGTGGGACGGCGAATCCAAAATCCCGTACGATTTCATGAAACGTGCGAGATCGGTCTTGATCGAACGCGTCGGATAGATCGAGAACACGCCCACGTTAAGGTGGTCCTTCTTCGGGAAAATCCAGCCGTATCCCCGACGCATGCCCCCGAAATCGAACAGCACGCGGTCGCCGATGCGCGCGGCTTTATCGGGTGAGACTGACACCAGTGCCTCGACGGCCGGCGCATACGTAACCAGCCCGCGCCCGAATACAGACTGCCGAACCCGGCTGAAGACCCCGTCCGCGCCGACAACGTACCGGGCTTTGATCTCTCCGCGCGCCGTCATGACCGTCACGCCGTCACGGCTCTTCTCTGCCTTCACGAATTCCGCGTTGCCCTCGAACTCAGCACCCGCGCTGATCGCCTTCTCCAACAGAAAATGGTCGAACTCGGACCGGAGGACCGCTGCGCCGCCCCGCTCGCCGAGGTCCTTGAGGACGGTGTCGCGGTTCTGATAGGTGAGAAAAGCGCCCTTGATCCGCCTCTGTACGATCGGACTGATGTCGAACGGTAGCAGTTCGATCGTTTTGTTTGAGATGCCGCCGCCGCAGACCTTGTCTCGTGGAAAGCTCACCTTGTCGATGATACGAACAGAGTACCCGTTTCGAGCAAGCAAGTAGCCGAGGAAGGCACCGGCAGGACCCGCACCGACGATCAAAACATCTAAGCCCATGTACCTCGCCAGGGTCCGTCAGCTACAGCAGAAAGATACGGTTGAATCACTGTTGAATCTCGCTGACTCCGATGCGGTACTTTAAGAATGGATAGGCTACGGACGACGCGACGATGTAGGTGTTGATCGATATCACGCCAAATAGAGTCCAGAGAAACATCGCGCCCTTACGTATCCCGAGCAATTCGGTCTGGTGCGTCGACAGCCATCGCTACACGACAGCTTGCTCATAGTAATTGAGCAATCGCGGACGCCGCGAACCCACCTTTCCGCGGAGGCGTTCAGATTGGGTGTGCGCAAGCGTTCCTAACTTCTTGGAGATGCGCCGGCCCCCTTGTTACGACGCCGAAAGTGCTCACCAACTGTGTCGCGTTGGCTTGAGTTGTGGAGGAATTTCGGAATGGGCGCCCAGGACCCTTTCTGATCAAGCACTTAGCCGGTGCAGACAACCAGGACGCGCGTCACGGCTCGGGCGCGATCAGTTCCGCCGCGGCCTCGACGCCGAACGCGCGGCGCTTGAGTTCGGCCAGCCGGTCGCGCGTCTGCGCGGCCTGCTCGAACTCCAGATTCCTGGCGTGATCGAGCATCTCCCTTTCGAGGCGCTTGATTTCCCGCGCCAGTCCTTTCTCGCCCATCGCTTCGTAGCGAGCCTCATCCTGCGCCGCCTGCAGCTGCTGCGCGGCTTCCTGCGGGTCGTACACGCCGTCGATCAGGTCCTTGATGCGCTTGACGATGCCCTTGGGTTCGATGCCGTGACGCAGGTTGAATGCGATCTGCTTGTTGCGGCGGCGCTCGGTTTCTCCGATCGCCGCTTTCATCGAATCGGTCACGACGTCGGCGTACAGGATCGCGCGGCCATTGATGTGGCGCGCGGCGCGTCCGATGGTCTGGATAAGCGAGCGCTCGGAACGCAGGAAGCCTTCCTTGTCCGCGTCGAGAATCGCGACCAGGGACACCTCGGGCAGGTCGAGACCTTCGCGCAGCAGGTTGATGCCCACCAGCACGTCGAACTCCCCCAGCCGCAGGTCGCGGATGATATCGACACGCTCGACCGTCTCGACCTCGCTGTGCAGGTAGCGCACCTTCACCCCGTGGTCGGCGAAATAATCGGTCAGCTCCTCGGCCATGCGCTTGGTGAGCGTGGTGACCAGGACGCGCTCCCTCTTCAGCGCCCTCAGGCGGATCTCCGAGAGCAAGTCGTCCACCTGCGTCGCCGCCGGGCGGATCTCCACCTGCGGATCGACCAGCCCGGTGGGGCGCACCACCTGTTCCACCACCTGCGCGGAACGCTCGCGTTCGTAGTTGGCGGGCGTCGCCGAAACGAAGGTGGTCTGTCGCACGATCGCCTCGAACTCGTCGAACCGCAGCGGCCGGTTGTCGAGCGCCGAGGGCAGGCGGAAGCCGTAATCGACGAGGTTTTCCTTGCGCGAGCGGTCGCCGCGGTACATGCCGCCCAGCTGGCCGATGGTGACGTGGCTCTCGTCGATGAACATCAGCGCGCCGTGCGGCAGGTAGTCGATCAGCGTGGGCGGCGGCTCACCCGGCTTGCGGCCGGACAGGTGGCGCGAATAGTTCTCGATGCCTTTGCAGAATCCGAGCTCGTTCAGCATCTCCAGGTCGAAGCGCGTGCGCTGCTCGATGCGCTGCGCCTCCACCAGGCGGCCGGCTTTCTGGAAGAACTCGATGCGGCTGCGCAGCTCCGCCTTGATGGCTTCCATCGCCCGCAGCGTCGTCTCGCGCGGGGTGACATAGTGGCTCGACGGGTAAACCGTGAAGCGCGCCATCGGATGCAGCACCCGGCCGGTGAGCGGGTCGAAAATTTCTATTTTTTGTATTAAAAAATCATCCAAAGAAATTCTCACCGCGTGTTCGGCATGCTCGGCCGGGAACACGTCGATCACGTCGCCGCGCACGCGGAACGTGCCGCGCCTGAAGTCGAGCTCGTTCCTGTCGTACTGCATCGCCACCAGGCGCGCGAGCACGTCGCGCTGCGGCATCTTCTCGCCCTGGCGCAGGTGCAGGATCATGCCGTGGTATTCGGAAG
>JBGOTT010000388.1:0-3616 GCA_041476585.1 Gammaproteobacteria bacterium
CGCACCAGGTTGGAAGCCGTGATCTCGTCGAACATCAGGCCGTAGGGGTTGATCAGGAAGTCGTCGCTGCCGGGCACGCGCGCCGAGAAGTGCGTGTAGATGAGGTCGGTCCACGTGAAGAGCGCGGCGAGCTGGTAGGCGGCGGCGAGGTCGACGCGCACCTGCCATTCTTCCTTGCTGACCCGGTCGCGCACCAAGGGCGATTTGACGGATTTCAGTTTGGCGGTCATGGCGGGCTCCGGTGGCGATCTGTGGCGAATGGTACTTCAGCCGAACAGCTTGCGGAATCCGTTTCGCCAGCCGGGCCAGCGCGGCGTCCAGCCGAGTTCCTTGCGCGCCCGGACATTCGTCGCGCCGCGCTCCCAGGGTTCGCCGCGCCCGCCGGGCGGCGGGGGCGGCGCGCCGAGCAGGGCGGCCAGGTACGGGACCCACTCGGTGCCCGGGGCGGGCTCGTCGTCGACGATGTTCAAGACACCTGGCCGCCAGTCGAGCGCGGCCACCGCGGCGTGGGCGGCGTCGTCGATATGCAGGAACGAGGCGACACCGGAAGTTGCGCGCAGGCGGCCGGCGCGCGCCGATTCAGCCACCGCTCCGTCCGGTGCGTACCAGGTGCCTTCGCCGTAAAGCGTGCCGTAGCGCAGCACCACGCCTTCGGCCATTTCTGCCACCGCCCGTTCGAGCGCGATCACCCCTTCGACCGTCCGTCTGCGCGGCGGCGGCGCGTCATGGTGCAGCGGATCGGATTCGCGTGCCGGGCCCTGTCCCGGGGCGTAGGCGAACGCGATACTTTGCGCCACCATCCGGCGCACGCCCGCGCTGCGGGCGGCGTCGACCAGGTTGCGTGTGCCCGTGATGCGCACGCGCGCATTGGCTTCGAGGTCCCGGTTGGCGAGATCGGTGACCTGGTGAAGCACGACATCCGGCTGCACGTTTCGGATCGCACCCAGCACTGCGTCGCGATCGAGCAGGTCGAGCAGCACGCCGGGCACACTGAGCTTTGCCAGTTTTTCCGGGCGACGCGTCGCGGCGATGACTTCATGTCCTCGCTCGAGCAGGAGCGGCAGCAGCCTGCGGCCGACGGCACCGGTGGCGCCGGCGACGAACACCCTCATGCAGCGGCGGCCAGCGGCCGCTCGGCCTCGACCGCATCGAGCGCTTCGAGCAGCAGCTCCGGATCGTTTGCGGCGAGGCGTTTCGCGTCCGAAAGCAACTGGCGCCAGCGTCGCGCACGCAAGGTGCCGTGGTAGAGGCCGAGCATGTGGCGCGTGATGTGGCGCAGCGCCGTGCCGCGCGCGCATTCGCGCTGCGCGTATGCGTGCATGGCCTGAACCACGTCCGCGCGGTCGCGCGGCCCGCCGTCGCGCGCCAGCAGCCAGGGGTTGTGGTATGCCGCGCGGCCGAGCATCACGCCGTCGACCTGCGCCAGGTGGGTCTCGATTTCGGCCCACGTCGCGATACCGCCGTTGATCACGATCGTGAGTTGCGGCAACTCGCGCTTGAGACGGTACACGAATTCGTAGTTGAGCGGCGGCACCTCGCGGTTCTGCTTCGGCGAGAGGCCTTTCAGCCACGCATTGCGCGCGTGCACGATGAAGGTGGTGCAGCGCGCGCCGGCGACCGTCGCAACAAAGTCGCGCATGAATTCGTAGGATTCATTCCTGTCCACGCCGGTGCGGTGCTTCACCGTCACCGGCAGCGGGGAAGCCCCGCGCATCGCGAGCACGCAATCGGCAACCAGCTTCGGCTCGGCCATCAGGCAGGCGCCGAACGATCCGTGCTGCACGCGCTCCGAGGGGCAGCCGACGTTGAGATTGATTTCGTCGTAGCCCCATTGCGCGGCGAGGCGCGCGCTCTGCGCGAGGTCATCGGGCTCGCTGCCGCCGAGTTGTAATGCGACCGGATGTTCGGCGGAATCGAAGTCCAGGTGCCTCGCGGCGTCGCCGTGAAGCAGGGCCCCGGTGGTGATCATCTCGGTGTAGAGGAACGCCTTCGCGGAGACCTGCCGCAGGAAGTAGCGGCAGTGCCGGTCGGTCCAGTCCATCATCGGGGCCGTGCAGAGGCGGTGAGCGCTTGTTGTTTCGGTCACACGGGAATTCGACGAGGCGGAAACATATTATTCTACCGACCCTCTGCCTGGAAGCGGAATTCGACTGGCGATCGTTCCCTCGTGTTGCGGCGCCTCCAGTTGTTTTGGACACGGATTTGGGGACAATCCGTAAGTCCGAAACAAGGAGCTGACGATGGGAAAGAGGGTGAAGAAGTCCGGGGTGGCGCTGCGCTCGCTGGAAGGAGCGCGTAGCGCGACTGGAAGTGAGCGCAGCGCGGCCGCGGGAGGTGCCGCAATCTTCCGATCGCCCTTGCGTGTTAGTGACGGGCGTGAGATACATTCAACGCAGTGCAAGGGGGAGTAGGCCATGATAACTCGCTTGATCTCTTATACCGTCGTCGCCGGCATTTTTAGCGGGTACTTTTTCGCCGCCGCGGCGGGGGCGCAGCCTGCATCCCCGCAAAGCGGACCCGGGGGAGGCGTCCTGCGGGCCGTGCTGGCGAGCGCCGCTTTGCCGAGCGTGGTGGATGCGCCGCGCTACTTCAAAGTGCTGCGGGTCAGTGTGCCGGCAAGAGAGGCGACCACGTACAACGGAGCCGTCGGGTTTGTTTTCGCGCTGAGCGGATCTCTTGAAGTGACGAGCGGCGCCGATCGTCAGCTCTTGGGTGGGGGGGATGGCCTGCTCATCGCCGGCGGAATGAACGCAATGTTCAAGGCGAGTGGCAGTGAGCCGGCAGTCTTTCTGCATTTTATGCTGCTGACTGCCGACGAGTTGGGCAAGCCGATGGAAGGTCGACCGGCCGTCGTCACCGAGGTGTACAAGACCGCGTCGCCGATCCCGGGTCTCAAGCCGGGTCCGTACGAATTCACACTGACGCGCGTGACTTTTCCGCCGCGGCAGCCCATCAATCCCCCTCATCGCCGCTCAGGCGCCGCGATGTACTACATCCTCGGTGGAACCGGCATGTTCACGACCGGCGGCAAGACAGCGCTGAAGCCGGCCGGCGCAATTCACTACGAACCCTACGACCTCGTGCACCAGTGGGCAAATCCGGGCGATGCGTCGCTCGTGATGCTCCAGGCGAATATCAGCCAGGAGGGCGTACCGGCCGTGATCTTCGTGCCGGATGCGGGCGCAAACGCTCCGAAATGAGGTAGCTCAACGAATGATGTCGTCGGCGCTGAGCAGGATTGCCTGCGGGATCTTGATGCCCAGCGCGTTGGCGGTCTTGAGGTTGATCACCAGCTCGAAACTGGTAGGTTGTTCAACGGGCAGCTCGCTTGGTTTGGCGCCCTTGAGGATGCGGTCGGTGTAGTCCGCGGCGCGCCGGTACAGGTCCACCGGCTTGGGACCATAACTCATGAGCCCGCCCGCTTCGACCGCTTTGCGAAACGAGAATATCGTGGCCATACGATGCTTCCTCGCCAGCTCGACAATGTGCGATTCCTGGCCGGTAATCATTGGGCTTTGTACTACCATGAGCGCGTCTACGCGTTCGTGAGCCAGCGCCGAGAACACGCTGTCAATTTCGTTGGGCGCGCGCAGTTCCATCACAACCAGGCGTATGC
>JBGOTT010000389.1:0-3606 GCA_041476585.1 Gammaproteobacteria bacterium
CTCGCGGCCGAGGCGGTCGCGCAGCGCAAGTTCGACAGGTTCTGGGCGCAGGAAGAGGCCTGGATCCGCAAGGGCATCGAGGCGCGGCGCACGAGGAACGAAGGCCGCGTCCGGCGCCTCGAACACCTGCGCGACGAGCGCGCCGCGCGGCGCGAGCGCACCGGCAGCGTCAGGCTCGCCGTCGGCAGCGGCCAGCGCTCGGGCAAGCTGGTCTGCGAACTGACAAAGGTCTCGAAGTCCTTCGGCGGACGGCCCATCGTGAAGGACCTCGACCTCCTCATCGGTCGCGGCGACCGCATCGGCCTCATCGGTGCGAACGGCGCGGGCAAGACGACGCTCATCAAGCTGATCCTCGGCACCCTCGAGCCCGACTCGGGAAGCGTGCGTCTCGGCACCAACGTCCAGCCCGCCTACTTCGACCAGATGCGCGCCGCCCTCGACCCGGACAAGACGGTGGCCGAGACCATCGCGCCGGGCTCGGACTGGGTCGAGCTGGAAGGTAGTAAGGGAACTGAGCGCAAGCACGTCACGAGCTACCTCGGGGATTTCCTTTTCCCGCCGCGCCGCGCTCAGTCGCCGGTGCGCATGCTCTCGGGTGGCGAGAGGAATCGCCTCCTGCTCGCGCGCCTCTTCGCGCAGCCCGCCAACGTGCTGGTGCTGGACGAGCCGACCAACGACCTCGACATCGAATCCCTGGAACTGCTCGAGGCCGCGCTGCAGGACTACGCGGGCACCCTGCTCCTCGTGAGCCACGACCGCACCTTCCTCGACAACATTGTGACGCAAACCATCGCCGCGGAAGGCAACGGCGTCTGGAAGGAGTACGTGGGCGGCTATAGCGACTGGTTGCGGCAAAGGCCTTCGGCTGCGGAAATCCAGGATCCGAGACCGAAAGCAACGGCCACACGCGAAAAGGGCAAGGCAAAACTCTCCTACAAGGAGACCCGCGAGCTCGAATCACTGCCACAAGAAATCGAAGCGCTCGAAGCCGGGCAGCGGGCCCTCGTCGCGAAAATGCACGCGCCGGAGTACTACCGGCAGCCGGCCGACGCGCTGCGGGCCGATCAGCAGCGCGGCGCCGAGATCGAAACGCTCCTCCACCAGAAGCTCGAGCGCTGGGAAGCGCTCGAATCCAAGGCCAGGGCCGCCGCGTCCTGACTCGGGTCCGGGCACTGCCGGCATCGTTGCTATTATCAGGTGCAATCAAGGAGAGAACACGCATGCTGCGGGCCAACCGGCTGAAAAGGAAGCTGCGCGCGGGCGAGCGCGCCACCGGCTGCTGGATCTTTCTCGCCGGCGGCGACTCGACCGAGCTGCTCTCGCTCTGCGGGTTCGACGCGTTCATCGTCGACCATGAGCACATCGGCGCCGACTTCCGCACGCTCATCGAGCAGCTGCGCGCCGCGCAGGCGAGCGATACCGCGGTGCTCCTTCGCGTGCCCTCGCACGATCCCGTGTACATCAAGCGCGCGCTCGACGCGGGCGTCGACGGCATCGTCGTTCCCACGGTGCAGACCGCGCAGGAGGCGCGCGCGGTGGTCGCCGCGACCCGCTACCGGCCGCAGGGCGGCAATCGCGGCGTGGGCTATCCCGAGTCGCGCGCCGCAAGATGGAGCCTGGCCGAAACGGCGTATCCGCGCGAGTACCTCGAAGAATTCCTCGTCGCGGCGATCATCGAGACGAAGAAGGGCGTCGAGAACCTCCCGGCGATCCTCGAAGTCGAGGGCATCGACATGATCATCTCCGGCCCCGGCGACCTCGCGGCCGACCTCGTGCCCGATTTCTCGCGCCTCACCGAGTACGGCAGCTACGACGGCGCGGAGCTGCACGCCCTGGTGGCGCAGATCGAGCGGGGCACCAAGTCCGCCGGCCGCTGGCTCGGCGGCGTCGCGCGCCACCCGCGCGCCGCGCCCGGCTTCTTCGCCAAGGGCTACGACTTCGTGACGATCACCGCCGACCTCTGGCTCCTCGCCGACGGCGCGAAGCGCGCGCTCGCCGAGGCGCAAGGCAAGCCGTGACGATGATGGGCGGGCGCTTCGGAGTTGCTGATCGAACCGTACGAACGAAACCCGGGATGACTCAGGCGAACTGCATCTTCTGCGCTCCCGACAGGGAGATTCTTGCCGAGAGCGCGCTTGCGCTCGCGGTCTTCGACTCGTTCCCCGTTTCGCCCGGGCATGCGCTGGTGGTACCGAAGCGCCACGTGGCGACGATCTTCGACCTGGCCGATGACGAATATGCCGAGTGCTTCCGCCTCGTGCGCACGCTCAAGGACCTGCTGCTCGCCCGGTTCGTGCCGGATGGATTCAACGTGGGCGCAAACTGCGGGGAAGCGGGCGGGCAGTCGGTGTGGCACGCGCACATCCACGTGATTCCGCGGTACAAGGGCGACACACCCGATCCTCGCGGGGGCGTGCGCCACGTGATCCCTCTCAAAGCCGACTACTGACACTCGAACGCCGGATGGGACCGCCGCCGGCAGGACCTCAGCGCTTGCCTGACGATTCGCGCACGGAACGCCGCGGCCTGCCACGCGGCCTATGCGGACTGGCCGCGCGCGGCGACACCGCGTACGCCGCAGCCGGTTCGCGAACTTCGAGGGTAAACGGGCTGCGCACAGTGACCGTCCCGTAAACACCCCCGTCCTGCAGATCCTCGGTCAGCAGCAGCGCGCAATCCTGCAGTTGCGCGGCGGCGACAATCATGCTGTCCCACAACGAGATGCGGAAGCGCTGCTCGATCTCGCGAGCGCGTCGCAGAACGTTGTCATCGATCGCTTGAGGACTCCAGACGAAATACTTCTGCACGCTCTGCCAGACATCCTCCGTCGCTCCCCCGGCGAGAGCCAGTCGCTTGAGCGCGACGTACGACTCGGAAAGTACCTGGGCACTGGTACGGCCACGCTGCTCGCGCCACAACAGGTCGAGCCAGGCAATCGCCCGCCGTTGCTTCGACGCGTCGCGCGGATCTCCGGCGTAGACGAAGACGTTAGCGTCGACGAAGCACGGGCCGGTCATACAATTCCTCGCGCTTCGGGTAGGGCTTCCACGGTCCCTTCAGCTTCAGGGGCTTCTCGGCAAGAAACGCCTGGTAGGCGGCCTCATACTCCCGCGAGTGCCGCATGCGGTCGCGCAGCAGCTCGCCCACGTAGCGGGAAAGGCTCATGTTGCGCTCGGCCGCCTGCACCCGCGCCCAGGCCGCGGCTTGCGCATCCAGCGTGATGGTGATGTTCTTCATCCGAACCCCGGTGTGCGTTAATTACACGAATTCAGTGTAATTTAGCACGAAGTCCGCGTATTTGCGAGATCGAGACTTCCGGGGCACGCTGCACGAAGGGCGATCGGTGATCGAACAGAAGATCCTGGAATTCCGCACCCGCAGCCGCGGCACCAACGAGGTCACGGCGGAGATCGCGCGCGCTGTCGCCGCGAGCGGCATCCGCAAGGGCCTGTGCATCGTGTTTCTGCAGCACACCAGCGCCTCGCTGATCCTGTGCGAAAACGCCGACCCCGACGTGCGCCGCGACCTCGAGACGATCATCGCGCGCCTCGCGCCCGACGCCGACCCCGCTTACCGCCACGACACCGAGGGCCCCGACGACATGGC
>JBGOTT010000390.1:0-3602 GCA_041476585.1 Gammaproteobacteria bacterium
AAGAGCTTAAGCAGCTACATCAACGCTATCCCGACGTGGATCACTTTGCCTGCAAAGACTACTTTGGAGCGGTGGTCGTCTTTCCAGCACTGAGCTAGCAAAGTGCTGCAGTCGACGCAGAAATCAGGCGGCTGAGCTTACAAGTTAAACCAGCACCACTCGAACAAGCCAGGAGTGCCCAGTTTTGACTTGGTTGGGGAGCCGAGCCGGGCTCGAACATCTCGGTGTTGCGCTGGACGGCAGCGGCTGAGGACAGCTACCCCGCGCGCCGCGCCCAGTACGCAAATGTCCCACGCACGATCGACGGCTTTAGCAGAAACTCCCCCGCCTCGCGCAGCAACTCGGGATCCGGCTCCTTGATCCCCCCTGCCGCGAGCGCCCGCATTTCCATGCGCGCCGCGCGCTCGAAGAACACGCCCAGGTAGGTCGCCTCCTCGACGTAGCCGCCGGTTGCGAGCATGCCGTGGTTCGCAAGCAGGATGGTCTTCTTCGGGCCCAGCGCCTGCGAAATGAGGCGGCCTTCGTCGTCGGCGACGGGGAGTCCCGGCCAGTCAGGCAGATAGGCGCAGTTGTCGTAAAGCATCGACGAATCCATGTGCGCCGCCTTGAGCGCCCTGCCGGTCAGCGCGAGCGCCGACGACCACGGCGGGTGCGTATGCACGATCGCGTTGACCTCGGGGCGCTGGTTGTAGATCCAGACGTGGAACCGCACGCCGGCGTTGACCCGTCCACCGGTGATCGGATTCAGATCGTCATCGACCAGCACCATCCGCTCCGGCGTCGCCTCGTCGAAGCCATAACCGAGTTGGAGGGTCCAGAATGTTCCGGGCTTCTCGCCACGCGCTGTGATTTGGCCCGCCAGGCCCGACTCATGACCTTCGCGCGCGAGGATGTGGCAGGTGTGTGCGAGCATTTCCGGCACGGGAGCGTCGATCACCGGCAGGTCCTCCTGCATCTCCCGTTCGGCGCGTCGCTTGAAGTACTCCTTGTCGCGGACGTTCATCGCTACCTCACAAAATCGTCATCGCATCAGGCTCGGCAAATACGTCGAGATGATCGGGAACGCGACCAGGATCGAAAGACGAATGCAGTCGGCCGCGACGAACGGCATCACGCCGCGGAACACGGTGCCGGTCGGCACCTGCGGCAGCAGCGTCGCGATCACGAACAGGTTCATGCCGACCGGCGGGCTGATGAGCCCGATTTCGACCACGCAGACGATCAGGATGCCGAACCAGATCGGATCCAGCCCGAGGTGCACGATGAGCGGAAAGAACACCGGCACCGTGAGCAGGATCATCGACAGCTCCTCCATGGCGGTGCCGAGGATCACATAGATGACCATGATCGCCGCAACCACCATGACCGGGTGCAGCTCGAAGCGCGTGACCAGGTCCTTCAGCTCGTTCGGCATGGTGGTGATGTTGACGAACTCGGCGAACATCAGCGCGCCGATCAGGATCAGGAACAGCATCGAAGTCGTGCGCGCGCTCTCGACCAGTGATTCGTAGAGCGTCTTCCAGCTGAGCACGCGCCGCGCAATCGCAAACACCATCGCGCCTACGGCACCGACGGCGGCTCCCTCGACGGCAGTGAACACGCCGCCGTAAATGCCCCCCATCACCAGCACGAACAGCGCGATCACGCTGGTCACGCCCTTGTAGATCATCGCCAGCCCGAACACGGCGAACGCCCCGATCACCGCTGCATCGTCGCCCTCAAGCCAGCCCAGCTTGTTCGCCGCCAGCAGCGCCACGCCGACGCCCGCGAACCAGCCGAACCCTTGCAGCGTCGCAAAGCGCTCGCGCCACGGCATGCGCATCCCCCGCGGCCCGGCTTTCGGGTCGCGCCAGGTCATGAACTGCACCGCGAGGCACAGCAACAGGGTGGCCAGCACTCCCGGCAGGATGCCCGCGGCGAACAGCTTGCCGATGTTGGTCTCGGTCATGATCCCGTAGATCACCATGATGGTGGAAGGCGGAATCAGGATGCCGAGCGTGCCGCCCGCCGCGATCGAGCCGGTCGACAGGTAATCGGCGTAGCCGAACTTCTTCATCTCGGGATAGGCGACCTTGGCGAAGGTCGCCGCGGTGGCGATCGAGGAGCCGCAGATTGCGCCGAAGCCCGCGCAGCCGGCGATGGTGGCCATTGCGAGTCCGCCGCGAAAGTGACCGATGAAAGAGTTGGCGGTGCGGAACAACTCCTGCGACATGCCCGCGCGCGTAACGAAGTTGCCCATCAGGATGAACAGCGGCACCACCGACAGCGTGTAGTTGCGCCCGGTTTCGTAGATCTTGGTCTGCGCGGTGGCGAACGCGACCGCCCAGTTCCAGTCGCGCATGTAGGCATAGCCCACGATGCCGACGATGCCCATTGAAAACGCGATCGGGATGCGGAAGAACGCGAGGACCATCATGGCCAGCAGGCCGAGGAGCGCTTCAGTCATTGCCGGTCAGGTGGTGCCCTGCGGCCCGCGCCGCTTCGGAAGAATGAATACCTTCACCAGGTGCACCACCCCCGTGAGCGCGATCATCGCGGTCATGAAGTAGACGAACGGCGCCACCTTGACCCGCAGCACGTCGGTGGTGTCCCCGTAGGCCGCGATCTTGCCGGCCTTGAGCCAGATCAGCCAGGCGAGGAAGAACAGCACCGCGGCGCACAGCGCATGCACCAGCCGCTCGAGCGCCCGCAACGCCGGCGCCGGGAGCATGAGGTCGATGAAATCCATGGTGACATGCTCGTCGGCGTGCGACACCAGCGGCAGGCCGGCGAAGATCAGTACCAGCAGCATCAGCTCGGTGGCTTCGAAAGCGCCGCGCAGCGGGAAGTTGAACAGGTACCTCGCGACGACGTCGGCAAACGTGATCAGCATGAGAACGAACAGGATCGCGGAAGCGGCGACGCCGAGCGCGGCGTCGATCCGTTCTTCCCACTTCGCTTCGAATCCGTCCATGCAGCTGCGTATGCGGGATAAAAAATGCCCGCCGGGGGCTCCGGCGGGCAGCCTTATCGCCCCGAACCGCTATTTGCCCGAGGCCACAGTCTTGAGCTCCGCGTGGAACTCCTTCAGCAGCGCGGCGCCGTCCATGTTGCGCTTTTCCTTCACTTCCTTGATCCAGTTCTCGATCACCGGCTGCGATTTGGCCTGGATGTCCTTGACCAGCGCCGCATTGGGAACTTCGATCTGCACGCCGGCCTTCTTCATGCCCTCGTTGCCGAGGCGGTCGACGTTGTCCCATGACTTGCCCGCACGGCGCGCCAGATACTCGCCGCTGAATTTCAGGATCGTGTCCTGATCCTGCTTGGCCAGTTTGTTCCATTTGTCTTCGTTCATGAAGAAGCCGAATGCCGAGCTGTAGAAGCCGCCCGGGAACAGCGTCGCGTACTTGATCAGGCTGTCGAGTTTGAACGAGACGATCGACTCCTGCGGAAAGAAAACGCCGTCGGCGATGCCCGAGCTGATCAGCTCGTAGGACTCGGGCGCCGGCTTGACGAATGCGGAGGCGCCGAGGGCCTTGGCCATCGCGTCGGCGATGCCTCCGCCGGTACGGATTTTCATCCCCTGCAGGTCGGCGAGGCTTCTGATGGGGCGTTTGGTGTTG
>JBGOTT010000391.1:0-3599 GCA_041476585.1 Gammaproteobacteria bacterium
ATCGGCTGCGCCTTCTGCGTCCGATCCGTACCTGGGCACCGTGAACGCACTTTTCCATGATTCCACCCAGATGCGCTTTACGAGGCGGTATGGACGGGAACCTGGAGGCGAGGTCTCGTAAACCGAAATCTTGTCGGCTTGCGGAGAACGTTCGGCAGGCCCGGTAACGCTCGCGCACCCGGCCGCGAACACGCAAAGCAGGCAGACAGTGAAGCCGGTAACGTGGCATCGGTTCATGTGTGTTACTCGGTCTTTGCCTTCACGTAGGCAACGAGATCCGCGACGTCGGCGTTACCGGGCTGGCGCTTGGCCATTTCCGCCACCACCACCTTCATGTCCTTGTAGAGCAGGTGGTCCTGCAGCACCGAATACAGGTACAACTCGGGGGTGATGTCGTCCGCCGCGGCGCTGGCGCGCATTTCCTTGTAGATGTCCTGCGCCGCGTGCACTTCGGCCTGCTGTTGCGGCGTCAAGCGTTGCTCGCGTACCGCACTGCGCACGGTCACGCCTCCGGAACGGCCAAGCTTTGCGATCTGGATCAACTCCGGCGTCTGCGAAATTCTCTGCGGCACCCCCGAAGGAAGCACCGTCACCCGCGGCTGTGCGCCACTTTGCACCGAGCTTTGCTGCGTGCCCGCGGTGAAGATCGCCGGCCCGGAATAGCTCTCCTGCCGGCCTCCCTGGAAATAGACCACGCGGACTTGCGCGCCGGCCGGCACCGTGAACCTGTCGCCTTCGCGCACCTTCATGAAGGCCTGCGCCCTGGTGCTCTGCGCGCCGCTGGAATAGCTGACCTCACCGCTCAACTGGTTGATCAGTCCGACATCGCCCGCTGCGTACGCGGGCGAAGCCGCGGCCAGTGCCGCCGCGGCGAGCGCGCTGCCCATCCAAACGGTTGCGTTTCGCATGATCAACCTCCAATCATAAAACAACTGAGCATGCATTTTATTCTACTCTCAGCACTTCGTAGACCAGGATGGGCTCGGTGCGGCCCTTGACCGAAAGCCGCTCGGACTTGCCGGTAATCACGCCCTCGCCTGCGGCCTTGACGGTCGCCTCGCTTGCGGCGATCACGCAGTGCAGTTCCTTGGTGACACCTTCGAGGCGCGACGCGATGTTCACCGTATCGCCGATCGCCGTGAACTCCCTCCTCTTCGGGGTTCCGATATCGCCGATCACGGCCTCGCCGGTGTGCAGCCCCACGCCGATGGCGAATTCGCTCAGGCCGCGGCCCGCAAAGCGTTCTCGCATCCACTGCCTGAAGCCTTCGGCGGCCTTCGCCATGCCGATTGCCGCGAGCAGTGCCCGGCGCGCGTGGTCCGGGTATCGCACCGGCGAGCCGAACACCGCCATCACAGCGTCGCCGATGTACTTGTCCACGGTCCCGCCCTGCGCGAGGATCGGCTCGCAGGCGCGCGTGAAGTAGGCGTTGAGCATCTCCACCACCTCGTGCGCGGAGAGCTTTTCCGAAAGCGTGGTGAAACCGCGGATGTCGGAGAACAGCACCGTTACGTTGAGCACCTCGCCGCCGAGGTCCGGGCGTCGCCCTTCGGCAAGCAGCTTGTCCACCACTTCGTCGGCGACATACCGCCCGAACATCTGGCGGATGCGCGTACGTTCGCGCTCCTCGCCGGTGAGGCGCAGGCCAAGCGACATCAGATACGCCAACGCGAGCGCGAGTTGCGGCTCGGCCACCGGCAGCACCCAGTCGACCTGGAACAGCGCGTATGCGGGCGCCGCGATCAGCACCGCGGATCCCGCGAGCAATGCGGCGCCCCAGCCGGCGTGCAGCCGCATGAAGAAATGCACCCCGGCGAGCAGCAGCGCAACCAGCCACGCGAGTTCGAGCGCTTGATTCGGGAACCGCGGGTAGCGCCCCGTAAGTATGGTCTCGACGATGTTGGCGTGGATCTCGCCGCCGGCCATCTGGTCGGCATGGGCGCCGCGCGAGTACGGCGTGAAGTGCCGGTCGGAAGAGCCGGCATTGTTGGCCGCGATGATCACCACTTTGCCCTTGAGCGCCCGCACCTCGGGCCGGGAAAGCGCATCGGGCTGCAACAGCACGTTCATCGACAGCGTCGGAATCGTCCCCGGCGGTCCGCTGTATCCGATCGGCCGCGAACTGAGTTCGCGCGACAGCGTGACGCCCGCAATCGTCCATTCGCTCTGCAGCGGGTCCATGCCCGCGGCGCGTAGCGCGAGCTGGGTGGAGAAACCGACACCGGGAAATTTCGGGTCGGCCACCATCACAGGGTAGAAACGCCGCACGTGTTTGTCGTCGTCGGGGTGGAGGTTGGCGATGCCCAGGTCGTTGATGCCGCCGGGCAGCAGCAGCAGGTGGTCCTCGGGCGGCAACAACAGCTTGAGTTCGCCGTTCTTCAATTCCACCAGCTGGGTGATCAGAATCTTGTTGCCTTGCGCGAGCGCCGCACGCAACGGCGCGTCGTAATTGCGGCTGATCTCGCTGTCGGGAAGATCCAGCTTCCTGAGCCAGTTCTCGGCGCTCACCTGGTAGATGAAGTCCAGCCCCACCGCCTTGACGCCCGCCTTGCCGAGCCTGTCCATTGCCAGTCCGAAATGCGGCGCCCAGAAGGCGAGCGGGTCGTCCTTGAGCGCGGTGAGCGTTTCGTCGTCCATCGAAACGAAAGCGGCGTGCTGCGGCGTCCAGCGCACGCCCGAGAACACGTGCCAGTAGTCGTAGTAGATGTTCTCGATCGAGCGCAGCCAGTTGGTGCGCGCGAGGCCGAAGGCGAGCGCGGCGGCGCACGCCACCACCGCGCCGTAACGCAGCCAGCGGCGCTGCGCGGCAGCGTTGCTGCTCAACCGGGATTCTTGGAAAGCGCGATCAGCAGGCTGCAGGGTGCGTAGTCGATCAACGAGGCGCCGACCGAGCCCTTCCACCAGCGCGCGGCAAACGACGTATTCTGGTTGTGCCCGACGACGATCAGATCCACGCCCAGTTCCTTCGCCAGGCGACAGATCTCTTCGACAGGTTCACCCACCGCGAGGTGTCCGGCGGCCTTGAAGTTGCGATCGATCAGCGTCTTGATGCCCTCGTCGAGTACCTGCTGCGTGCGCTTCTTCTCCTCCTCGAGCAGCTCCTCGGGCACGAAGCCTTCGGTGAGAAACAGGCTCGGCGGCATGCTCGCCACTGCCAGGAGGTGCGTTGCAGCCCCGTAGAACAGGGCGAGATCGGCGCATTCAAGCAGCGCGCGCTTGCCTTCCGCGGATCCGTTGTAAGCCAGAAGGATCTTGCTGTACTTCATGGCCAGGCCTCCTTCGTCCGGTTATTTTGCGAGTAATCCGAGCCGTTCGATCAGCACGCGTTCGGCCTTCTATATCTTGTGCGGCGATTATAGCGCTCGGGTCGAGGTTCGCAGCCGCGCCGATGCACTGGCGCGCGGACGGGTAAAATCATGGCTTTCCCGCATTTGCCCCCCATGCTCGATGTTTCGCGCAACGACCTGACCGCCGGTGTCGCCGGCAGCGGCACCATGGGCCGCGGCATCGTGCAGGTGCTTGCGCAGGCGGGAGTGCAGGTCAGGGTTTATGACGCCAAGCCGGGCGCGGGGCAGGCGGCAAAGGACGCGATCGCCAAA
>JBGOTT010000392.1:0-3596 GCA_041476585.1 Gammaproteobacteria bacterium
ACGTCCGCTCGGCCCCGGACATGAAGTTGTCGAAACGACCTTCCGCGATCGAGAACCATTGCACCTGTTCGGAGCGGAATTTCTTCCACGGCTCATACACCTTCCTGAACTTGGGGTTCTTCGCGGCAACCTCTTCGTAGTTTTCCTCGGAGGCCTTGTGGCACGCGGTCATGACGTCGTTCGGAAAGGGCGCCAGTATCACGCCATTGGCAAGCAGGCGCTTCAGCGCCGCCGGGTTCAGCGCATCGTACTTGGCCACCATCCAGATGTAGACTTCGGCGCAGGCAGCTTCCAGGAGGGCCTGGTACTCCTTGGGCAGAGCCTCCCAGGCCTTGGTCCCTACCAGCAGTTCGGTCGACGGACCGCCTTCCCACCAGCCCGGGTAGTAGTAGTGCTTCGCCACTTTGTAAAAACCGAGCTTCTCGTCGTCGTAGGGGCCGACCCACTCGGCGGCATCGATGGTGCCCTTTTCCAGCGCCGGGTAGATGTCGCCGGCGGCGATCTGCTGCGGCACCACGCCCAGCCTGGCCAACACGGTGCCGCCGGTTCCGCCGATGCGGAACTTGAGGCCCTTCAAGTCGGCGACCGATTTGATCGGTTTGCGGAACCAGCCGCCCATCTGGCAGCCGGTGTTGCCGGCGAGGATATTGACGACGTTGTAGTCCTTGTAGAACTCGCGCATCAACTCCAGGCCGCCGGCGTGGTAATACCAGGCATACTGCTGACGCGCATTCAGGCCGAACGGGATCGCGGTGCCAAAGGCGAAGGTCTGATCCTTGCCGAAATAGTAGTAGGCCGCGGTGTGGCCGCACTCGACCGTGCCGGCCTGCACGGCGTCGAGCACCTGCAGCCCGCCGACGATTTCACCGGCCGCGAATACCTTGATGTTGAACTTTCCGCCGGTTGCGTCCGATACGCGCTTGGCGATATGTTCTGCGCCGCCGTACAGCGTGTCCAGGCTCTTCGGCCAGCTTGCCGCCATGCGCCACGAAACGTTCGGCAATCCGGCGGGTGCCTGTGCCTTGACGATCGCCGGAGCGGCGAGCGCGCCCGCGGCAACGCCCACTGCAGCTTTCTTGAGAAACGATCTCCGTTCCATACGTCTCCTCCTTCAGGATTGATTGGGTGCGACCTTCGACGATTTCCGACGCGCGCGCCGCGCCCGGCGCGAGGCGGCACAGTCCGGAGTGCCCGGATTCTAACCCCGAATGGTGAAAAAAACGCCGGGGTTCACCCGGCGCTTCGCAATCTCGACCCGGCGCGAGGCCGGGCGCCGACACGGCCCATTTCTTGTCCCTGGACCCGTCGTCCTTCTCCAGGTCGTCGGCCTTCTTCTCGCCCTTCTCCTCCGCCTATCTGTGAGGCTGTGGCATTGCGTCGAGCCGGACCGCGGTCCCCTCCAGTTCCGGCGCGACAGCCCGGTAGTACTCCATCACCAGCGGATCGTGCCCCGGCACGACATGCTCGGGCGATTCCGCCAGCCGCAGCAACTTCGCGTAGCCCTCGATCATGTCGGCAACGCTGTAGACGATCGGGAACGGGCGCACCTGCTCCATGTTGGCATAGAAGTGCGTCGCATCCGAAGCAAGCACCACCCAGCCGCGCTCAGTCATCACGCGCACCGCCTGCATCCCCATGGTGTGCCCGCCGATGTGGTGCAGCGAGACGCCGGGCGCGATCTCCGCGTCTCCGTCATGGAACGCGACACGGCCGGCGTACACCGAGCGCACCATGCCGAGCACGTCCTCGACCTCGAAGGCATGGCGCATCGGCTCGTGGCACATGCAGCGGCCGGTCGCGAACTGCATCTCGCGGTCCTGCAGATGCAGCTTCGCCGCAGGGAACAGATCGAAATTGCCGGCATGGTCATAGTGCAGGTGCGTGATGACCAGATCGCGCACCGTTTTGGCCTCGCAGCCGAGCAGCCGCAGACCCTCGCCGGGGCAGCGGATCAACTGCCGTTCGCGCTTCTTCGCCGTCGCGGCATTGAAGCCGCTGTCGACCACGATCTCGCGCCCCGCGCCGCGAATCAGCCAGACGAAGTAATCGAGCGGCATCGGAGCGTCGTGCGGATCGCCGCCGATGAAATTGGCGCTTGCGCGCCGCTCGTGGTGCGCGTACTTGATCGCAAACACTTCGTAGGCCGGCAGCGCGCTCACGATCTCCCCTACACGATCCGGATGCGGGCGAACTTGCGCTTGCCGACCTGTGCGACCACGGTTTCGCCGCGCGCCAGCTTGAGGGCCTTGTCCGAGAGTCGTTCGCCGTTCAGCTTCACGCCGCCCTGCTCGATCATGCGCAGCGCTTCCGAGGTGCTCGGAGTGAGTCCGGCTTGCTTGAGCGCCTGCGCCACCGGCAGCGCGCCGTCGGCCGCGTGCAACGCGTACTCCGGCATGTCCGCGGGCATTTCGCCGCGGCGAAAACGCGCCTCGAACTCCGCGAGCGCGCTTTCCGCCGCCCCCCGGTCATGAAACCGAGCGACGATCTCCTGCGCGAACCGCACCTTGATGTCGCGCGGATTGCGCCCATCCTCCACCTCGCGTTTCCACACGCGCACGGTTGAGAGCGGCTGGAACGAAAGCAGTTCGATGAAGCGCCACATCAGCTCGTCGGAAATCGACATCAGCTTGCCGAAGATTTGTTGCGGCGATTCGCTGATACCGACGTAGTTCCCGCTCGACTTGGACATCTTGTTGACCCCGTCCAGCCCCTCGAGCAGCGGCATCGTGATGATGCACTGCGGCTCCTGGCCGAAGTCCTTCTGCAGTTCGCGCCCCACCAGCAGGTTGAACTTCTGGTCGGTGCCGCCCAGTTCGACATCGCATTTCATCGCCACCGAGTCGTAGCCCTGCATCAGCGGATAAAGGAACTCGTGCACCGCGATGGGCTGGTTGGCGCGGTAGCGCTTGCCGAAGTCGTCGCGCTCGAGCATGCGGGCCACCGTGTAGCGCGCCGCCAGCCGGATGAGGCCCTCTGCGCCGAGCGCATCCGACCAGGTCGAGTTGAACATGATCTCGGTCTTCCCCGCATCGAGGATCTTGTACACCTGATCGCCATAGGTTTTCGCGTTCTCGCCGATCTGCGCGCGCGACAGCGGCGGCCGGGTCTGGTTCTTGCCGGTCGGGTCACCGATCATCCCGGTGAAGTCGCCGATCAGGAATTGCACGTGGTGCCCCAGGTCCTGAAAATGCCGCAGCTTGTTGATCACGACGGTGTGCCCGAGGTGCAGGTCCGGCGCCGTCGGGTCCATGCCCAGCTTCACCTTCAGCGTCCTGCCGCGCTTGAGCTTGCCGATGAGCTCCTCTTCGACCAGCAGCTCGTCGCAGCCGCGCTTGATCGTTTCCATGGCTTCGGCGACGGGGACCATGCAAACTCCGGGTTTTGCGCATTGCGCGAACTTTGCTACACTCGCGCCGCAATTTGCGGGTCTGCGGAATCCGCCGCAGACTCCTGACAGAAGAAGAATCTTATCCGATCCTTGGCGCCGCTGAAATTATCCCCGCGTCTGCGTGACCGGCTGCTGCGCGTCGCCGTACTGGCGGCACTGCCGCTGACGGGCGTGATCGCGGCCATCAGCAGCGTTCCGGACCAGCCTC
>JBGOTT010000393.1:0-3582 GCA_041476585.1 Gammaproteobacteria bacterium
CATCATTCCGAGAAAACCGGCGGTGAGGAAGAATCCGACGGCGTTGTGGCCATACCACCACTGAATGTTCGCGTCCTGCGCGCCGGCGTACACCGAGTAGGATTTCCAGAACGTCACCGGCACCGCCGCGCTGTTGACGATGTGCAGCAACGCCACGGTGATGATGAAAGCGCCGAAGAACCAGTTCGAGACGTAGATATGCTCGACGCGGCGCTTGTAGAGCGTGCCGAAGAACACGATCGCATACGAAATCCAGACCACCGCGATCAGCAGGTCGATCGGCCACTCCAGCTCGGCGTACTCCTTGGAGGTGGTGATGCCCAGGGGCAGCGTGACCGCCGCGAGCACGATCACCGCCTGCCAGCCCCAGAACGTGAACGCGGCAAGGCCGTCGGAGAACAGGCGGGCATGACAGGTGCGCTGCACGATGTAATACGAGGTTGCAAACAGCGCACTGCCGCCGAAGGCAAAAATGACCGCGTTGGTGTGCAGTGGACGCAGGCGCCCGTAGGACAGCCATGGCACGCCGAAATTGAGCTCCGGCCAGATCAACTGCGCGGCAATCAGGACGCCGACCAGCATGCCGACGACGCCCCACACGACGGTCATCACCGCGAATTGCCTGACCACCGTGTAGTTATAGCTGTTCTCTGCTGACATCAATGCACCCCGGGATCTGTTGGCAGCGCATCGGGCGCCGGGAAGGATGCTAAATGCGCGCGTGGATCAGCTTTTGATCCAGATCAAGCACGCGGCAAGGTTGAATCGTCGTCCATCAGCACGTCATGTGCGGGACGCTCGAGGTCGTCGAACTGGCCGCTGCGCAACGCGTGCCAGAACACCACGCCGATCACCAGCACCATTACCACGCTCAGCGGTATGAGTAGGAAGAGGCTTTCCACGTTGCATCCGCAGATTTCGCAGCCGGGTCCGACGCGCGCGGCAGCAGCCGCGCCGCATTGAGTACCACCAGCATGGAACTGATCGCCATGCCGATGGCTGCTTCCCAGGGCCCGACCCAACCGGCCGCAGCGAGCGGCAACGCGAGCGCGTTATAGGCAGTCGCCCACGCGAGGTTCTGGCGCACCACGCGCATCGTCCTGCTTCCGGTGTCGAGCACGGCGACAAGTGTCTCGAGGCTGCCACCGAGGAGCACCACGTCGGCCTGCTGTTGCGCTAGCGGCGCACCATCGCCCATCGCAATCGATGCATCCGCCGTGGCGAGCACGGGTGCATCGTTCACACCGTCGCCGACCATGGCGACCCTCTTTCCCGAGCGCCGCAGCGCCTCGACATGGGCGAACTTCTGCTGTGGACTCGCACCGCCGCGCCAGTGCGCAATCGCGTGAGCAGCCGCCTGTTTGCGCACCACCCCGGGGTCGTCACCGCTCAACAGGTGCACCTCCAGCCCCCGCGCCTTCAAACCGTCAACCAGGGCGCGCGCACCGGCGCGAGGCTGATCGCCGAAACGGAACAGCGCCAGCCATTCACCTTCGCGCGCGAGATACGCCGAGTTCCCGCTGACATCCGGTGTGTCGATGGCGACGCGCGGCAGCTGGCCCGCAATTTCAGCCACGAAACGCGCGCTGCCGAGCCGCACCCGTCGGCCGCTCCCGTCTCGCGCCTCGACCCCGAAACCTGGAAAGTGGCGCACTCCGGCCACCACCGGAGCAACTTCCGGGTTTACAGGCGATTCCACGAGCGCGCGCGCGATCGGGTGCCGGCTTCCGGATTCAAGTGCGCACGCCAGTTCCCGGCACTCCGCCTCGCTCAACTTGCCGAACAAGGTGAAACTGCCGAGCCGCAAGCGTCCCTCGGTCAGGGTCCCGGTCTTGTCGAGCACCACGTCGGTCACCCCGTCCAGGGCCTGGAGTGCCGCGCCGCGTGTGAGAATCGCACCCCTCCGCGCCAGTTGCGCCGTGGCCGCGGTCATGGCGATCGGTGTTGCGAGCGCAAGCGCGCAGGGACAGGTAGCCATGAGAACGGCGATCGCAACCCAGACCGCGCGCGCCGGCTCGACCAGCCACCACGCAAACGCCGCCACCAGCGCCACTCCCAGCACCACCACGCTAAGCCTGGCCGCAATGCGGTCTGCTGCATCGGCGAGCGGCGGTTTGCCCGCCGCCGCCCGCTCGACGAGCCTGGCGATTGCAGCGGCCCGCGTCTCATCGCCCACACCGGTTACGCGCATGACCAGGGGTTGATCGAGATTCACCGATCCGCCGATCAGCACGGCGCCCGGGCGCTTGGCGACTGCGCGGGCCTCCCCGGTCATCAGGGATTCGTCGGCCGCACCGTCGCCCTCAAGTACGTCGCCATCCGCCGGCACAGTCTCGCCCGCGGGAACCAGCACACGGTCGCCGACTCGCAGTGAATGCGCCGCAACGCGCTCCGGAGCCCCCGCTTTCCCCGGCGCCGGCAAACGCATCGCGAACCGCGGCCTCCAGGCGAGCAGCGGTTCAAGCGCACTCGCCGCGCGCTGACGTGCCGCGAGTTCAACGTAGCGCGCGCCGAGAAGCAGGAAAACCAGCATGGTAATGGAATCGAAGTAGACCTCGCCCGTTCCGGTCAACGTCGCCCACGCGCTGGTGCAAAAGCCGGCCAGGATGCCGATCGAGATCGGCGCGTCGAGACCGATGCGCCGCCCGCGCAGGTCGCGCCACGCCGAAACGAAGAACGGCTGACACGAAAACAGCATCACCGGAAGCGTCAGGACCAGGCTCGCCCAGCGCATCAGGGCCGCACTGTCTGGCCCGAGCGTCCCATCGCCATCGAGATACGCGGGTGCTGCATACATCATGACCTGCATCGCACCGAAGGCGGCGACGAACAGCCGCCACAGCGCATCGCGGCGTGCTCCGCGGTCAAGCGCACGCTGGCGCTGCGGATCGAATGGCCAGGCCTCGTAGCCGATCGCACGGATTGCCTCGAGAATTCCGCTCAGCGCGATCCGCTCGGGTCGCCAGGCGACCGTGGCCCTGCGCGTCGCGTAATTGATGGCGACGCGAACAACTCCAGGAACCGAATTCAGATAGCGCTCGTTCAGCCACAGACACGCAGCGCACCGGATTCGGTCCAGGAGAAGAACGGTCTCGCACACGCCGCCCGGGAGACGCGCGACGAATTGCGCCTGAACGGCCGGGTCGTCATACGATGCGGACGGCAACGGCAACCCGAACTGCTGCGAAGTCAACTGAGAAGGCGCCTCGCGCGCCGCGTAGTAGCGCTCCAGTCGCGCGTTCACGATGGTGCCGGCGATTGCCTCGCAACCGGCGCAACAGAACCCGCGCATCTCGCCGAGAACCACGGCCTCATAGCGCCCCGGCTGGACGACCGGTAAACCGCACTGGAAACAACCGGGGACCGCGCTCATCGGGCCATCCTAGGCACGCGCCGTCTCAGGCAATTGACATGGATCAAATCCGCCGGCGATCCTGGGATGGGACCGATAGCTGAAATCGATCGGCGAGATTGTGATTCTTGAGTTGAACAATCGCGCGCCGGACCGTAGTGTGGCGCGTGTGACAGCATGTTTGATGACAAGGAGAAGCGCATGCAGCTCAAAGGCAGCAAGACCCATGG
>JBGOTT010000394.1:0-3546 GCA_041476585.1 Gammaproteobacteria bacterium
GAGTGGCGCGCGACGTTCGCCAGCGCCTCCTGCACGATGTGAAACACGTTGGCCTCCTCGTCCACCGTGAGCTTGAGTTCGGCCAGGCTGTTCTCGATCGAGAGCCGGATGCCGGTGCGTCCCTCGAAGCCCTCCGCGATGCCCTGCAGCGCGTGCGCGAGGCCCATCGGGTCCATGCGGCTGCGGAACTGCGCGAGCAGCTCGCGCAGGTCGGCATACGCTTCGCCCAGCGCGCCCTGCAGGTCGGTGGCGTACTTCAGCGCGCGGGCGCTTCCGCTCTCCGCCGCGCGCAGCGCATCGAGCAGCAGCGCGACCCGCATCTTCATGTAGGCCATGGTCTGCGCGAGCGAGTCGTGCACCTCGCTGGCCATCATCTGGCGCTCGTTCATCACCGTCATGCGCAGGTTCTCCCGCGCCAGCCGCGCGTTCTCCAGCGCCATGCCGAGATGCTCGCCGATCGAGCGGTAGAGCAGCGCCACTTCGGGCGGGATCTCGCGCGCATCGCGCATGAATAGGTTGCAGGCGCCGAGCGAGCGGCCCTGGTGCACCAGCGGCAGCACCACCATGCCGCCGAAACGGCCGAACCATGCGAGCGACGTGACGCCGGCGCAGACAGCGCCCGTCGGCCCGAGGTGCACCGCGGCTTCGGCCACCGCGGCCCCGCAGACCCCGCAGTCCACGGGCATCAGCTTCTCGCGCGCCGCCACCTCCGGCGGCAGTCCGACCGAGGCGACGAGTCGCAGGTGCCGGCCGTCGCCGGTCACCACGCGCACCGCGCCGGCCGCGGCGCCCGCGAGCCGGACCATGGTAGCGAGGAAACGCCCCAGCCACTCCTCGACGCCCGAATCGCCGGGCAGGCTCGAGGTGGCCTCCGCAAGGACCTGCAGCGCCCGCAAGCGGTCGCTTCCCGCCGGATCGTGGCTCTCGAGCGCGCTATCGTGGATCAAAGGGCGAATGCTCCCACGTCATTGCGCGGCGAAGCTGCGAGCAGTTCTCGGGCGACCCGCTCCCAGTGCGCCGCGCCCGCGCCGATCGCTTCCCGCAGCGGCGTCTCGGTGCCCGAATCGCGCCACTCGCCGTAGCCTGCGGCGAGCGCCGGAAAAAGCTCGCGGCGCATCCCGTCCAACTGCGAGAAATAGAAATGGATCGAAGCGCGCGCGTCGCGCTCGAGCAGCGCTGGCAGCGTGCTCAGGCAGTCCGCGAGGTGGTCGCGTACCGCGCGCGCGAGCAACTCGGCGCGGCGGTCCGCAACAGCGCCGAGCATCTCTTCCCATGCCGAACCCAGAATCGCTGCGGCGCGCGCCTCGCCCAGCTCGTGCAGGATCATGGTTTCGGTCTCTGCCTCGACCATGCGCTCAAGCGCCGCGTCGCCGCCGGCTTCCAGGTCCCAGGCCTCGAGCGTACGTTGCAGCGCGCCCCCGCCCTTGCGCGTCTGCCAGAACTCCACCTTCTCCCAGAGCCAGCGACGCAGCGCGTCGCGCCGCACGTAGATCGTTCCGCCCTGAAAGGCGGCGGGCGCGGCGGCCAGGTCGCGCGCGAATTCGCATCCCGCGACGAGCACCCGGATTCCATCGCGCTCCTCGTCGCGCTCGAGCTCCGCGAGGAAAAAGTGCGGCCGGTGAAAGCGCCCGTAGCCCGCGCCATAGACCAGGCGTTCCCCGGCCAGCTTGCGATTGAGCGCCTGCGCCTCGAACGCCTCGTAACGCCGCGGCCCGAGCGGGAGCGTCCCGTAGCCGTCGTCTTCGATTTCATTCCACATCGTTTCGCGCTCGGTGAGCCAGCGCGAAAGATCTTCCCTGGGCGGTTGCACGGCGAGCGGCATTGCGTGCTCCCAACGGAACAGCTCGCGCATCTGCAGGAGGTAGGTGCACAGCGTTGCCTCGCGCGCATGGTGTGCGTCGGCGATATTGCAATTTCTCTGTACCGCCTCGATCAGGGAATGGAGTTCACGCATGATTGCAGCCGGACCGCGAGCCATTCTACGCGCGGCAACGCGGGTTCAACGGGGCACCCATTCGATCAGCCGCCCGGCCGGCACCCCGTTTCCGGCGAGCTGGGCGCGCGTGGCCTCCAGTTGCGCTGCATCGCCAGCGACGTAGATGTCCTTCGCGGAAAGATCGCCGAGGTCGGGCAGTCCCGCGGCGACAAGCGGCGTGTAGCGGAAGTTGTCCATGGCATCGGCCCACGCCCGGCACAGCTTCGGATAGTAGTGGTCGCCCGCGGCGGTAGCGATCCACACCAGCTCGATCGACTCGGCCACGTCCTGCGCCATCGCGTGCTCGATGACGCTTTTGACCGGCGCAAACCCTTCCCAGCCCCACGCTATGAACACGAGCGGGCGCGAGTCCTCCCCGCGCAGCATGAACTCGCCGACCGGTCCTTCGATCGTCACCGCTTCGCCGATCCTCAGGTCGTGGAAGACATAGTCGGAGAAGCGGTCTCCGGCGATGCGCCGAACGTGGAACTGGATGCGGCGCTCCTCGCAGGGGCAGCTGGCAATCGGCCAGGTCGCCTTCACTCCGCCCAGCGCCACGACTGCGCTCTGGCCGGCTAGAAAGCGCAGACGGCTGGTGCGCGGCGTGAGAACTTCCAGAAGCATCATGTCCTCGGACAGGCTGTCCATCTTGCGCACGTGAGCGGTGATGCTCTGCGGCGGGATGTCGGCGGCGCCGCGCGCGACGTTTGCCTCAATGACGAGGTCTGTCAGGGCGGTGTGGCAGCACATCAGGGCGCATCCCTGAAGTTTCTCGGCCTCGGTGAGGCGGAAGTCGTGGTGGCGGACTTTCTTCACGCGGCCCGCCACCACCCGCGCCTTGCACTCGCCGCAGATGCCGCTGCTGCAGCCATAGGCCATCGCCAGTCCCGCGTGGAGCGCGGCTTCGAGAATCGTGTCCGCGCCCTCTACGAAAAACTCCTGCCCGCCGGGAACCACCTTTACGTGCGGGGTGATGACTCGCATCACGCCGTCCTGCGCCGAGATCTCGTGTTCGTCTTCGCCTGCCGCCATGCCCGCCTCCAGTTCGCGACGGAGCCACTCCCCGAGCGCATGCCCTTCAAGCCGTTTTCCGAGCTCGTGCAGCAGCGCTTGCAAACGCGCGGAGCGCGCCTTGACCTCCACCAGCTCGCGTGCGAGTTCGCCGAGCCGCGCCGCGAGCACTTCCTTGTCCGGCAGCGAGCGTTCGTAGACACGCCTGCCGAAGGCCCGTTCCTTGATTCCCTCGACCCGCGTCAGCTCGGCGTTGTCCTCAAGCTGAGTGCCGGGAAACGTGCGCACCAGATCGTCGGCCCTCACCATCCCCTCGAACGAGGCGAGCGTGCCTTCCCGGACCTTTCTTTGCAGCACTCCGCGGGCCACGCCCACCAAGCGTGCTGCGCGCGAAAGGGTGAGGAGTTCCGCCATCGGGACGTTTTCCGAGCGCATTCTATACTTCCGCCATACACGTCAATCGGCAGGAGAACCCCCAGTGAGCGACGCCCTGAATTACCTGATGAAGGCCAGGCCAGAAGCGATGCAGGCCTATTTCAAGTTCCTGAAGGAATCGGGCA
>JBGOTT010000395.1:0-3542 GCA_041476585.1 Gammaproteobacteria bacterium
ACAAGCGTTCGATGGTCTCGAGCCCGTCCCAGCCGGGCGGCATCCGCATGTCGACGAAAGCCATCGCAAACGGGTGGCCGTCGGCGCGCGCCCGCTCTGCCTTGGCGACGCCTTCCTGGCCTTGCATCGCCGACTCGACCTCGAAGCTCGGTCGCGAGGCGGGCGCCGTACTCTCACCCAGCAGCGCGCGCTCGACCGCGGCCAGCGCTTCGGCGGACTCCGCGTCGCCGCCGAGGATCTTGCGAAAATCCTCGTGGATCGCAGGGTTGTCGTCGATGACCAGTACGCGGCGATTGTTGGCCACACTGCTATTGAACATGGGCTGCTCCCGGCGGAGTAAGTGGTAACTCGAGGGTGAATGTGGCGCCGCGGCCGGTGCCGTCGCTGGCGGCGCGCAGGCTGCCGCCCAGTTCCCGCGCCGCCAGTGCGCCGCCGTGCAGACCGAATCCATGGCCGTTGTGCTTGGTCGTGAACCCGTGACTGAAAATGCGCGTCATGTTCTCCGGCGGGATGCCGATACCGTCATCGATCACCAAAATCGCGACGCCGCCGGTCCGGTGCGCGACGCGCACGAGCACACGCCCGCCCGCGCGTCCGGCCGCTTCGCAGGCTTGTTTCGCGTTGCGGATCAGATTGACCAGAATCTGCAGCACCTTGTGCTTGTCGACGACGATGGGCGGCACCTGGTCCAGCTCGCGCTCGTAGGCTACCTCGCAGCGCCCCGGCGAGCTCGTGTTGAGGCGCAGGCTGTCGTCCACGAGAGCCGCGACGTCGACGGTCTCGGTGACGCCGGCGAGTTTCGCGTAGCGTTGCTGCATCGTCACGATGTCCTTGATATGGTCGATGTTCTTGCGCAGCGACTCGAGCTCGCGGCCGGTCTGTAGCTGCTCGGTCTGTAGGTGCGTCGCCAGCTGCAGCAGATAGTCCGGCAGATGCCGGCCGCGCTCGTCGGACGCCACGAACGCCGAAAAATCCGCGCGATGCTCCTGCAGCAGCGCCGCGACGCGCCCGAGCGCGCCGGCACGCGGTGCGTTGACACGCTCCATGACGAGGCTGGCCGACACGTTCACGCTGTTGAGCACGTTGCCGATATTGTGCAGCACGTTGGTCGCGACTTCCGCCATGCCGGCGCTCCGCGACGCGTCACGCAACTGCTGTTGCAGGGTGCGCTCGCGCTGCTCGGCCTCGACCCGACCGCTGACGTCGAGGTCGATGCCCACCAGCCGGGGGCTCGCGTCGACCGAGTCGGTGACGACCGCCGCGAGCGACTCGATGTGGCAGATGCCGCCGTCCGGGCGCACCGCGCGGTACTGGGTCCGAAGTTGGCTGCGAGTCTTCAGCGCATCGAGCACCGCGCTGTGCGCGGTCGCGCGATCATCCGGATGCACGAGCGCGAGCCAGTCGGCAAGAGTCGGCGTGAACGCTTCCTGGGCCTGGCCATAGAGTTCGTACATGGTGTCGCTCCACCATAGCTGCTCGACACCCTCCTTCATTTCGTAGACACCCGCTCGCGCTGCTTGCGTCGCTACGCCGAAGCGGATCGACAGCGTCTCGAGCTCCGCACGGCGTCGACGCTCGATCGCCGCGTCCGCTTCGAGGCTGGCTCTCAAGCGCCGGCGCGTCTCCCAGACGAACATCAGCGACAACACCGTACTTGCGAGCAGCGCCGCGATTACCTCGCGTTGCTGGCTGACGGCCGAGTCGATCGCATCCTTGACGACCGCTTCGTCGCGCCGCTCGAATTCCTCGTCGATCTGCTTGGTGAGCCGGTCGCCAAGCATGATCTGCTCGCGCAGCGGTAGCAGCGCGGCGAGCGGCACCGGCGTCGCGACTTTCGCGGCGAGCTCGCTCACGACGCGCGGCGCCTCGCCGGTCACCGCCGTCTGCCCGCGGCGCGCGAGCTCCGCGAGGCGCAGCCGCGCGGTCTTGAGCGCGTCCACCGATTGGCTGCCGAGCGCGCCGCTGTCGACCGCGTCGGCCGCACCGTTGGTGAAGGTCTTGTAGTTCGCGCGCGCGTCCTGGGCAAGGATCCGCAGCGGTCGCGAGTGTTCGAGGGCCGCCGCGCGATGCGCGTCGGCCACCATTTGCAGCAGCAATACGACTGCGACTGGCGCAACCACGGCCAGGAATTGCAGCGCGATCAGCTTGTCCGTCGACCGGATAATCAATCACGGGGCTCCCATTTGCGACGCCAAGGATCGCGCCAATCGACCGAGAAATTTCGTTCCCAGATCAAGGAATTGAGAATCGTTGCGCCGCGGACTGAGAACTGCCGCAAGGAATTTGACAATTTATGCCGCCTCCGTCCGTGCGTATGCATGTCGGTCGCGTCGTAAATGCGGAATTAAAAGTTGCGAATTGGGTGCGGCGGTGCGGCGAACAATGCCCAGCTGCAGCCGGCGGCCGCGACAGTTTCAACCAACCGGCGCTCGCCGGCTTGCGTGGCCGGTCACGGACGAAGGAGTGACCGCGTCGGCGTCGAGGACGCTCTGCCGGTAGCAGCACCGACGGCGGAGTTTCCTTCAAACGGTCGCTCTGGCGGTGGCCAAGGCGCACATGATCGCCGCGGCACAATGTTCCATATGGAACGGTCGGCACCAATTGCACGTGACCGCCCAGCTGCGCTCTCCGGTCCCGACACCTCGAGCTCGAGCGGCGCGGCGACGAGGCACGGCGGAGCGCTTCAATGGCGTCTGACCGCCGCGCAGTGCGACAAAAAAACCCGTTCCTAATTAATTACATATGCGCACGACCAATCTTAAGCAGAGCACGCGAGCGGCTAGCTCGCAGCGCTGTTTCGAGGACCGCGATAATGGACCGCCCTTCACAGTATCAACGGACTCTCGCTGATACGATTAATTAGGCACCGTGAGCGTTACCGATGGGCAGAATTTGGAGTTTCTGGGGCTTCCTGCTCTTCAGCATCACCGCACCGTCGATCGCCGGCGAATTCGGATTTGACGAACTTGCGCAGCTGGTCGAGTCGCAACGAATCCGAACCGTCGACGGACTGATCGCAGCGTTGCCAGAAGAGCTGCGGGCCCATTACGCGCTTGTGTTCGCGAGCCGCAGCCTGCAGGGCGCTACGTTCGCGAACCCGCGCGTCATTCTATTCGGCTCGGGCGCAGAGCTCGTCATCACATTCAATGGCGACCCGACCGAGCGCGGCTACACTGCTGTCGAAACGATGGAATTCGACCGGAGCAGCAATCGCTTTCTGTTCCGGGAACTTCAGTTTGCCGGTGCCGAGGGTGCCGGCCGGGTCGCGAGACCATCGGTCAATCCCGCTCGCTGCCTCGTCTGCCATGGATCGCCGGCGCGTCCAATATGGGACACCCCGCCGACGTGGCCCGGCGCATACGGCGAGCGCTACCGCGTCGGTCTGTCGCCAGCTGAATCGAAGGGAATACGCGACTTCCTTGACCGTCAACCAGGTCACGCTCGATACCGTCACCTGCTCGGCGCTGGCGAAGTCCGCGGTGCCCAAAAGGACCAACCGAGAACGCCCCCTCGATTAGAAGCTTCGGCCTCAGCACAGCACA
>JBGOTT010000396.1:0-3519 GCA_041476585.1 Gammaproteobacteria bacterium
ACACGATGTCGTCGCAGGCGCCGATGAAGGCGTCCGAGGCCCCCTGGTACATCAGCGGATCGCGCTTGAACTCCGGCGGTATCTCCGCTCCGCGCGCCTTGCGCACCAGTTCGACGTGGTTCAGGTAGGCGCTCGCGTCGAGCCACTGATAGGCGCGCGCGAGCGGCGCCATCAACTGCCTGGTATCGAGCTCGAACGCGCGCGCGCTCGCCGACGGGGCGGTTCCGTCGTTCACTTCGTTGTGCAACTGCTCGAGCAGCGGCGCGCAGTAGTCCCAATCATCGAGCGCCGCCTGCAGCGTCGGCGCGAGATGATCGGCCTTGGCGGCGTGCTTCAGGTCGCGCGACACCACCAGCAGCGTGCCGTCGCGCGTACCGTCCTTGAGGGTGGCGAGCTTCATCGCGCGCCGATTATCGCAGTATCAAGACTTGAGGCGAGGCAGGTCTTCCGGCGCCTCGATTTCCATCCTGAGAAGTGCCGCGGCGATGTTCTTGCCGAGGTTGTCGGTGCGCAGGCTGCGCGCCGCACCGCCCTGAAGCGCGGCGTTGAGCACGATCTTGAGCGCGAGCAGGTTGTCGAGCGACCAGATCTCCACCGGCCCATTGCAGATCGATTCAAAATGCTGCGCGATCCGCGCCGCGGTGATCTCGCGCTTCAGCACCGCGTAGGTCGGCGCGTCGTACGCGAACAGGCCGATGTCGGCGCGGTCGGCCTTGTCGCCGCTCCGCGCGTGCGCGATCTTCCACAGCGGCACTTTCATGCGACGTCCTCCACGCTCACCGCGACGCGCGACTCGATCAGCTCGCGCCGCGCGAGCGTCGGCCACAGGCCGAGCAGTTCCTTCGCGCGCTGAATGCCGTGAAATCCTCCGGCGTAGGGTGGCCCTGAAAGCGCGAGCCACGGAAACAGGCGCCCGAATTCATCGGCCACGCGCCGGTCCTGCGTGCGTATGGTCATGCGCAGGAAACATTCGTTCAGCTGGTCGCGATAGGTCGGGTCCGCGTTCGCGCCGAGCAGGGAGTTGTAGCCGACGTATTCGACGCCGATTTCCTCGACCTTTGCGCCGCGCTCTGCAAGCAGGCCCTTGATGATTTCGGCGCTCTTCTCGCACTTCTGATATGCGTCCGGCCAGGAAAAGCCGATCATCCCCGAACCCATCCAGCCGTCTGAATAGCCGGCGACGATCTTGAGCTTGTCGGGCCGCCGCGCGCCGCCCGCGCCGCTGATGCGCACGCGATCGTCGCCCAGGTCGTCCATGCGCAGCGCGCCCATGTCGAGCACCACGTCGGGGGAAAAGTATGCATGCGGGTTGTGCACTTCGTAGAGCAGCTGCTGGCGCACGGTGTCGAAGGACACGCGCCCGCCGGTGCCCGGCGCCTTGGTAATGGTTGCCGTGCCGTCTTCGGCCACTTCCGCGACGGCGTAACCCAGATGCAGAAAATCGGGGATGTTCGCCCACTCTCCGGCCGAGCCGAAATTGCCGCCGCTCGCCTGGCCCGAGCATTCCAGCAGGTGGCCGACCGTGAGACCGGCGGCGAGGCGGTCCCAGTCGTCCCAGCGCCAGCCCAGCTCGTGCACCAGCGGCCCGAGAAACAGCGCGGCGTCCGCGACCCGGCCCGTCAGCACGATGTCGGCGCCGCGCGCGAGCGCCTCGGCGATGGGTTGCGCACCGAGGTAGGCGCTGGCGAACAACAGCCGGTCGCGGACCGACGCAATGTCCGCGCCGGTATCGAGATGCGCGAGCGACTCGCCCGCGGCGCGCAGTTCGTCGATGCGGCCGGTGACCGAATCGCCCATCACCGTGGCGATGCGCGCTTTCCAGCCTTTGGCATGGAACACTTTCGCGACCGCCTCGCGTGCGCCTTCCGGGTTGAGTCCGCCCGCCGAGAGCACGAACTTCACGCCGTGCTTCGCCGCGAGCGGCCACAGGTCGGCCAGCATCGGCACTGCATCGCGCGCGTAGCCGGCGGCCGGGTCCTTCTGGCGGTCTTTTTGCAGGATCGCGAGCGTCAACTCGGCCAGATGGTCCGAGCCGATGTACTTCACGCCGCCGCGCTCGATCGAGGCGCGGATCGGGCGCCAGGCGTCGCCGTAGAAACCCAGCCCTGCGCCGACGCGGACGGTTTTCATGAGTGTGGACGAGTCTAGTATATATTCGCGGGCGCGGCATCCTTGGAGGAAGGAGTTTGCTCAGTCAGTTCCTGCAGCTGTTGCTGTCGGGTGTGGCACTGGGTTGCGTCTACGCGCTGGTCGCGCTCGGCTTCGTGCTCATCTACAAGGCCACCGAGACGGTCAACTTCGCGCAGGGCGATCTGATGATGCTGGGCGCGTTCTTCGCGCTCACGGGCAGCACCGTCCTCGGATTGCCGTACTGGCTCACGATCGTGTTCGCGCTGGCGGTGATGGCGGTGTTCGGCATGCTCGCCGAGCGCCTGGTGCTGCGGCCCGTGCTCGGCTATCCGGCGTTCACGGTGGTGATGGTCACCATCGGCATGGGCTACGTCCTGCGCGGCTTTGTGACCATGGTCCCGGGCTGGGGCACCGATACCTACACGTTCGCCACGCCCTTCGCCGATACAGTGATCCGGCTGGGCGGCGTGGTGCTCGCTGTGCAGGAACTGGCGGTGATCGGTATGACTGCGGCGCTATGCCTCGCGCTGTACCTGTTTTTCCGCTACGCCAAGCTGGGCGTAGCGATGCAAGCCACCTCGCAGAACCAGCTCGCCGCTTACTACATGGGCATCCCGGTGCGCCGCGTGAACATGCTGATCTGGGGGCTGTCGGCGGCAGTCGCGACCTTTGCCGGGATTCTGCTTGCGCCCGTGACCTTCGTGCACTCCAACATGGGTTTCATCGGCCTGAAGGCGTTCCCGGCGGCGGTCGTGGGCGGCTTCGGCAGCGTGCCGGGATCGATCGTCGGCGGGTTGATCATCGGCGTGGTCGAGCAGTTCGCCGGGCGCTATCTCCCCGAAGGATTCAAGGATATCGCTGCTTACGCAGTCGTGCTGATCGTGCTGATGGTGAAGCCTTCGGGCATTTTCGGTGAAACCATGCGAAAGAAAGTCTGAATGCGCTTCATCTTCAAGACCGAATACGATCAGGACCTCCGCCTGTTCAAGCATGGCGGCGCCGTGTTCTGGTACGGGTTGCTGGGCGCGGCGCTGCTCGCCGCGCCCTTCGTCCTGAGCGAGTACGTGATCTCGCAGCTGCACTTCATCTGCATCTACTCGATCGTCGGCCTCGGGCTGATGCTGCTGGTGGGCTACACCGGACAGATCTCGCTCGGCCACGCGGCTTTTCTCGCAGTTGGTGCCTACACCGAGGCGCTGCTGCAGGGCGCGGGAATGCCGCTCTGGGTCTCGCTGCCCTCCGCAGCGCTGCTGTCGGCGGCCGCCGGCATCATCATCGGCATCCCGGCGCTGCGCCTGAAGGGGATCTACCTCGCCATGGCCACGCTCGCCTTCAACGTGATCGTCGAGGAGATCATCACGCGCTGGGAGGGGCTCACCGGCGGCAACG
>JBGOTT010000397.1:0-3512 GCA_041476585.1 Gammaproteobacteria bacterium
CCCCTTGTACAGGGGTTCATCCGCCGCGATCTCGGCTATCGCGTCACCGCGGAAGGTGCCGTAAATGCCGTAGGACCTGTCCTGGAACAAAAACCTCGCGACGAGCACCACCGCGCCACCAATGACGAAAATGAAAAGCAGCCGGACGATGTGCCGCGGCATGCGGTTTTCAGCACCCGCCATTGGAAATTGCTCCCGCGAACGTTGCCTTCGCATCCTCAGAACGGAACTGCGACCGCCGGTCTGTGCTGCTCACTGCCTTATTCTTCTTCGCTCGCATGCAAGCCTTTCACCCTTTATCCAGGACGCGGGATTGCATACTCGCAAATTTCGAAGGCTTGACGTTTGAGCCAGATCAATAAATCCAGCTACCCGCGCGCGGAGATTTCGCGCGGAGAAACAGCAGGTTGAAGCGAGACGATGCCGTTCGCTCAGACGCCGGCCGCACGGCCCACTGCACTGGCAATCGATTGCGCTGCCGCTTCGATCGTCTCGCGCGGCTCGCCCTCGACCATCACGCGCAGCACCGGCTCGGTGCCCGAGGGCCGCAGCAGCACGCGGCCGCATCCGTTCATGCCGGCTTCGGCCTCGGCTTGCGCGGCGGCGATCGACGGATGCTTCCGCCAGTCGAAACCGCGCGGCACGCCGACGTTCACCAGCACCTGCGGGTACATCACCAGGTCGGCGGTCAGTTCGGCGAGCGATTTGCCCGACTCGCGCATCGCAGTAAGCACCTGCAACGCCGAAATGATGCCGTCGCCGGCGGTGTGCTTGTCGAGGCACAGGATGTGCCCCGAGTTCTCCCCGCCGTACAACCAGCCGCGCTCGCGCAGCAGTTCGAGCACGTAGCGGTCGCCCACCCTGGCGCGCTCGAACGCAATCTTCCGGCGCGCGAACGCCTGCTCCAGGCCGAGGTTGGTCATCAACGTACCGACCACGCCCGCCACCGGCGTGTTTGCCGCCCGGTGCTTCACGATCGCGTACAGCAGTTCGTCGCCGTCGTAGCGGCGGCCGGCCGCGTCGACGATCAGCACACGATCGGCATCGCCGTCGAGCGCGATGCCGAGGTCCGCCCGCTCCCGCTTCACCGCCGTCTCCAGCTGCTGCGGCGCGGTGGCGCCGAACAGGTCGTTGATGTTGAACCCGTCGGGTGCATTGCCGATCGCGACCACGTCCGCCCCCAGTTCGTGAAACACGTGCGGCGCGACGTTGTAGGCGGCGCCGTGCGCGCAGTCCACCACGATCTTCATGCCGCGCAGGTCGAACGCCGACGGCACGCTCGACTTGCAGAACTCGATGTAGCGGCCGGTGGCGTCGTCGATGCGGCGCGCGCGGCCGAGTTGCGCGGCCTCGTTGCAACCCATCGGCTGGGCGAGCATGTCTTCGATTTCCGCCTCGATCGCATCGGGCAGCTTGAAGCCGTCGCCGGAGAAGAACTTGATGCCGTTATCGGCGTAGGGATTGTGCGACGCGCTGATCACGATCCCTGCCGAAAGGCGCAGCGCACGCGTCAGGTAGGCGACCCCGGGGGTGGGCAGCGGGCCGCACATCAGGACATCCACCCCCGCAGCGGAGAGCCCGGCTTCGAGCGCCGCTTCGAGCATGTAGCCCGAGATGCGCGTGTCCTTGCCGATCAGCACCGCAGGATGCTCGACCGAGCGCTCCTTGTGCGCCGCCAGCACCTTGCCCGCGGCATACCCGAGCCGCATCACGAAGTCCGCCGTCATCGGCGCGTGGCCGACCGCGCCGCGCACCCCGTCGGTGCCGAAATATTTTCTCTTCATTGTCCGCCTTCCTGAAATGCCGACCACACCGCAAGCGCATCGCGCGTCTCGGCCACGTCGTGCACGCGCAGTATTCTCGCCCCACCCTGCACCGCAAGCAAAGCGGCCGCGAGGCTCGCCGCGAGACGCTCGCCCACCGGCCGGCCGGTGATACGCTCGAGCATCGACTTGCGCGACACGCCGGCCAGCACCGCTACGCCGAGATCGCAGAAGCGCGCCAATCGGCGCAACAGGGCGAGATTGTGCTCGAGATTCTTACCGAAGCCGAATCCCGGGTCGATCGCAATGCGGGTGGCGCCGATGCCCGCAGCGCGCGCAGCGGCGATCCGCGCAGCGAGAAACCCGCGCACCTCCTGGACCACGTCGACATAGCTCGGCGCGTCCTGCATGTGCGCCGGTTCGCCCTGCTTGTGCATCAGGCACACGGCGGCCTCGGACGCAGCGAGCGCATCGAGCGCACCGTCTGCACAAAGAGCGTTCACGTCATTGATCATCGAAGCCCCTGCTGCGAGCGCGGCGCGCATCACGCCGGGCCGCCGCGTATCCACCGACACCGGCGCCGCAAGGCCTTCGAGCCGTTCCAGTACCGGCAGGATCCGGTCGAGTTCCTCCTGCTCGCCAACCGGTTGCGCCCCCGGCCGGGTGGATTCCCCGCCGATGTCGACGATCGCGGCGCCCTGCTCAAGCAATTCCTGGGCACGTCCTGCCGCGGCTGCAGGATCGAGGCAGCGTCTGCCGTCTGAAAACGAATCGGGCGTGACGTTCACCACGCCCATGATCAGCGGGGAGTCCAGCGGCAGGGAATACCGCCCGCACTGGAAAATCACGGGCTTTTCCGGATTTCGCGGCGCCCGGAACGGCAGGGGCGTTTCGGCGCGCCGTGGTTCTTACGCGCTTGCTGCCGGCGCAGCCGCGGCTTGCGTGCCGTCGCTCGGCTTGGGCGGCTCGGAGGGCGATGGCGTGGCCTTGGGCGGCCGTGGCGGCTTGCCGGCCATGATGTCGTTGATCTGGTCCGCGTCGAGGGTTTCCCACTCGAGCAACGCCTTGGCCATCGCGTCGACCTTTTCGCGGTTGTCCTCGATCAGTTTGCGCGCCAGCGCGTACTGCTGGTCGATGATGCGCCGGATTTCGGCTTCCACCCTCTGCAGCGTCGCCTCGGACACGTTCTTGTGCGTGGTGACCGAACGCCCGAGGAACACCTCGCCCTCGTTCTCGCCATAGACCATGATGCCCATCTCGTCGGACATGCCCCATTGCGTCACCATGCGCCGCGCGAGATCGGTGGCACGCTCGAAGTCGTTCGACGCCCCGGTGGTCATCTGATGCATGAACAATTCTTCCGCGATGCGCCCGCCGAACAGCACCGCGATCGACGACAGCAGCCGCACGCGGTCCATGCTGTAGCGGTCCTCGTCAGGCAGCTGCATGGTGACGCCGAGCGCGCGTCCGCGCGGGATGATGGTGACCTTGTGCACCGGGTCGGTCTTGGGCACCAGCTTCGCCACCACCGTGTGGCCCGACTCGTGGTAGGCGGTGTTCTTGCGCTCCTCTTCCGGCATGACCATGGAGCGGCGCTCCGCGCCCATGATGATCTTGTCCTTGGCGCGCTCGAAGTCGTCCATGTCCACCAGGCGCTTGTTCGCGCGCGCGGCAAAGAGCGCGGCTTCGTTCACGAGATTGGCCAGATCGGCGCGGAGAAACCCGGCGTGCCGCGGGCGATGATGGACG
>JBGOTT010000398.1:0-3507 GCA_041476585.1 Gammaproteobacteria bacterium
GGATCTTCATGAACGTCGACTTGCCGCAGCCGTTCGCCCCGATCAGGCCATAGCGGTTCCCGCCGCCGAATTTCACGGAGACGTCCGAGAACAGGGGCTTGGCCCCGAACTGCATGGCAATGCCGGAGGCGACGATCACTGGGGTTCCAGAAACAAAAAAGCCGGCCTCAGCCAGCTTGGGTTGGGACTCGCTGCGAGGGCGGATTATAACCCGTCGCGTCAGACCGAGATCACCTGCGTATCGCCCGGTTTCATCATCGTCACCTGCACGCCCGGCGCGATCTGCGCCAAAGCGCTGCGGAACTGCTCGCCCGCCTCGACTCCTCGTACGAGCGGGTTGTGCGCGTAATGCACCGGAATCGCGTGCTGCACCCCGAGCCACTGACATGCGCGCGCGGCTTCCTCCGGTCCCATCGTGAAGGGGCCGTTGCCCACGCAGACGATGGCGACGTTCGGCTGGTAGCGCTCGCCGATCGTCTTCATGTCGCCATACAGGTCGGTGTCGCCGCTGATGTAGACGCGCGCGCCGCCGATGTCCAGCATGAAACCGGCCGCGGGATACGCGGCGAGCGTCGAGTGGACCGCGGGCACCAGCCGCGCCGTCATCGCGCCGTGCCGGCCGGCGCCGCCGAAGTTCATGCCGGCGCCGCCGTTGACCACGATCTTGGCCGGATCCAGGCCGGCCTTCTTGAAATCGGGAATCAGGCCCTTGCGCATCAGGTCACTCTGGCCCGCCGTCATCACCGGCACGCCGGCCTTGGACAGCTCACTCAGCATCTCGAAATAATCGCCGATGTGGTCGCCGTGGTCGTGCGTGAGCAGCACGAAGACCGCCTCCGGCTTCTTGCCGGCGACGTAGTTCGCAAAGCCTTCCTTGGTGGCGTATTCCGGCGGCTTCTGCACGTTGAACCGGGTCCAGCCGGCGTTGTTCCAGACCCAGGCATCGCCGTAGGCGATCTGCTTGTAGTCCGGCGTCGCGAGTTCCACCACGCCGCCGCCCAGCCAGCGGACGGAAAAACGACCTCCGGCAAGGCGCGAACTCCCCCCGGTACCCACGCCCGGCTGCATCGCCGTGCCGCACCCGCCAAGGGCGAGCGCGCCGCCAAGGGCCAGCATCCCGCGCAAAACCGAGCGCCGGCCCGCGTCAGCCATCGGCCCGATCCGTACCACTCTTCCAGTCTCCGTTTTTGTCATGGTCCTCCCTGCGTTGAGTGTCGAAGCATAAAGTGCATCGGCCCGAAAATCACCTTTCTGCCGGCGCGGCTGTTCTAGGGGGCGGTCCAGTGCTCCGCCGGCCTGGAGAGGAACTCCTCGAGCGCGAGGCCGCCTGCGCCGACGAGGAGCCTGCGCGTGGGCTTGAACGCCGCCGCGAACGCGTCCATGCCGGGCAGCGTGTCCCCGGCGCGGCCGCTCTTCACCTCGATCGCCGTCAGCGCGCGCCCCGCGCGCACGACGAAATCGACCTCGCGGTTGCGTTCGCGCCAGTAGAAGAGCTCGCAGGCGCCCGTGGCCGCGGCGTTGGCCAGGTGCGCGCCGACCGAAGACTCGACCAGCCGTCCCCAGAACTCGCGGTCCGCGCGCGCGTCATCGAACGTCATGCCCGATTGCGCCGTCATCAGCGCGGTATTCAGCACCTGCAGCTTCGGGATCGAGCCGCGGCTGCGCGCGGCGCTGCCCGCGAACTTCTGCAGGCCGGTGAGCATGCCCGCCCCGGCGAGCAGGTCCAGGTAGTGCGCCAGCGTCGTCGCGTTGCCCGCGTCGTGCAGCTGGCCGAGCATTTTCGTGTAGGACAGGATCTGCCCCGAGTAGCGGCAGCCGATCTCGAACAGGCGCCGCAAGAGCGCCGGCTTGTCCACGCGCGTGAGCAGCAGCACGTCGCGCGAGAGCGTCGTCTCGATCAGCGAATCGGCGACGTAGCGCGCCCAGCGCACCGGCTCGCCGATGAGCGGCGCGGCGCCCGGGTAGCCGCCGTGGAACAGGTACTGTTCAAGCGAAAAGCCGAACGCTTCGCGCATCTCGCCGTACGACCAGTGCGGCAGGCGCAGCACCTCGAAGCGGCCCGCAAGGCTTTCGGTCAGGCCGCGCTGGATCAAAAGCGGCGCGGAGCCGAGCACCACCACCTTCAGCGCGAGCTTCGCGCGCGTGTCCTCGTCCCACAGCCGCTTCACCGCCTCCGACCAGCCGGGGACCTTCTGGATTTCGTCGAGCACTAGCAGCGCGCCGCGCCGGCCTTCGCGCGCGTGCAGGCGCCCCGCCTCCCACTGCTCGGCGATCCAGCCGCGCTCACGCAGCGCCGGCTCGTCCGCGCTCGCGTAGTGGAACGGCGTGCCGGAGGATTCGGCCACGCCGCGCGCGAGCGTCGTCTTCCCCGTCTGGCGCGGACCCGCGACCACCTGAATGAAGCGGCGCGGCTCGGCGATGCGGCGCTTGAGGAGCCTGGCATGGGCGCGGACGAAACCGGTCATTCGAACATTTTACTCAATACTTTGAGTATTTTTACTCAATGCCGCAGTCAAATCGTCAAGGCATTGTTTTGCTGAAGTTTTCGGCACCCAGCGTGGTTCACCGCCAACGACAACTGGTCGCAAATTGCGAGCAGTTCGGGATTTCCCCTTGCCCGTCAACAGGAACAGGATCGGACGGTTCACGCCCCGCCGCGGTACGCGGCGAGATCGCGCTCATCCTCCTGGATCCAGGATTGCATTTCTGCGGACGTGAATCTGCGCGGCGCGGGCAACGGGTACCCCTCCTCGCGGAGGCTTGCCGCAAGGGATAGCAACAACCGCCGCCGCTCCTCGGCACTCAGACGCCGTGCGGCAGACTCGATTTCCAGGAACTTGCTCACTGTCCCCCGAGAGGTGTCAGCTTCCTGTTTTTTCCACTCGCAACTTCGGAGGGCGCCGGACCAGAGGATGGTCCGATTCCTTTTCGCGTGCCTTCAAGTCCGTGCAAATTGCCGCAAGGTCGTAGCCGAATTTCGCGGCATGCGCTTCGCGAACTTTTCGAACCGCTTCCACAATCGGATCTCGCTTCATGATTCCTCGCCTCCCAACTCCTCCGGGGAGCATATGATCGGGCATTCGCATCCCGCCGCCTCGATGGCAGCACCGATGCGGTCTTTCATTTCGGCATTGTTGATGTGGCGGAAGTTCCACGTCAACAGAAAATCCGTGCCGTGAACCGTTGCGAGCGCGATATGGAGCACGGCGCGCAAGCACGTCAGCCTTGGGCTGCGTGCTTCGCGGCGACCGCGTACACGCGCAGCGGCGCATCCTTGCCGCGCAGCAACTGCGGGCCCAGGTCCGTGAGCGCATAGGCCTCCGCGCCCTCGAGGCGCGCGAGCGCGTCTTCCGACACGAGGAACGGATGGCCCAGCGTGCGGGTCAGGTTCTCGATGCGCGAGGTGGCGTTCATCACGTCGCCATGGAACACGATCGCGCGCCGGCTGCCGCCGACTTCGCCGGTGACCACCTCGCCCGCGTGCAGCGCCGCGCGCAGCTTCGGCAC
>JBGOTT010000399.1:0-3481 GCA_041476585.1 Gammaproteobacteria bacterium
CCGAGGAAGAATACGTAGGCCCACGGCCCCCACGAATCGAGCAGGGCGCGCACCTGGTCCACGTCGCTGAACGTGCGGAACGTTCCGCTGTACCAGGCGGCGCCTAGGAGCGCGGTGATCAGGGCGAGCAGGGCGATTCGGGGCCGCACGGGTGCAAAACACAAGCCTACTGACACGGCTTGGTTGCAGAGCCTGGATAACAATCTTGCGGCGCAGGCGCGTTGGTGACCGTTACGCCGATATGCGGCCCGACTGCGCAACCGGCAAGCAACAGGCAGAACATCAATACGAAGATCGCTCGCATGAACCGATATTATGATCTTGCAAAGCATGACATTAAAGATCGGAATTGACCTCGGCGGCAGCAAGATCGAAGCTGCCGCGCTGAACGCCGACCGGCAGGTCCTCGCGCGGCGCCGGGTGGCTACACCCGAAGGCGACTACGACGCGATCCTGGCCGTGATCGTGGCGCTGGTGCGCGAAACCGAAAACGCCCTCGGCGCGAAGGCCAGCGTGGGCGTCGCGACACCCGGTTCGCTTGCTGCGGCCAGCGGGCTGCTGCGCAATTCCAACTCGACCTGCCTGAACGGCAGGCCCTTCAAACAGGACCTCGAGCGCGCGCTCGGAAGATCAGTGCGCATCGCCAACGACGCGAACTGCTTCGCGCTGTCCGAGGCCGTGGATGGCGCGGCGGCCGGGGCAGGGACCGCGTTCGGCGTGATCCTCGGCACCGGAGTGGGCGGGGGCGTAGTCGTGGATCGAAAGGTGCTGATCGGGGCGAATGCGATCGCCGGCGAGTGGGGCCACAACGCGTTGCCGTCGATGCGCGATGACGAGCGACCCGGACCGCAGTGCTACTGCGGCCGATGGGGCTGTATCGAGACCTTTTTGTCAGGCCCGGGGTTGGCTGCCGACCATCAACGGGTCAACGGCGTCGCGCTGCGTGTCGAAGAGATTGTTGAGCGGGCGTCCAGAGGCGACCCGGCCTGCGAAGCAACGCTCGCGCGTTACGAGGAACGGCTCGCGCGAGCGCTCGCCGGCGTGATCAACCTGCTCGATCCCGACGTGATCGTGCTGGGTGGCGGTCTTTCGAACCTCGAGCGGCTCTATCGGAACGTGCCGCGGCTCTGGACAAGCCACGTATTCTCGGACGTGGTCCGGACGCGTTTGCTGATGAACCTGCACGGCGACTCGAGCGGGGTGCGTGGAGCTGCGTGGCTCTGGTAGCGGCATCCCGAAACGTCAAGAGACCCGACCTGCCTGGTCGGCACCGCCCCAACGTGCATGGCGGCTATTCGGCGCGGGTGCGATTCTGGCGTCCAACGGGACGAAGATGAGCGTTGTGGGCAGGCGCGCAATCTGAAGCGTGACGTCCAGAAAATTGTATTGAATGTACGCAGTCAGCAGGCACAGCAACAGCACCGTGTCCTTCACGATCTGTCGACGCCTGTGGGTCCGGCCCGCCTCGAGGTTTTCCACCGACAACTCGTCGAAGTAGCGGCGAATGTCTTCGCGGGTCCTGAGTTCCCTGCCCACCAACTCTTCCAGGTACCTGAAAAGGTCCTCGCTTGATTCGGTCGCGCGGTTACTCTGGTTACTCTCGATAGATTGAGGAGGACGCCACTTTCTTCGCCCGACGTCTTTCAGCCACGCAGCAAGGTCTTCGCTTGCCCCCATTTCGTGATCGCTCATCATGCGCTCCCTCAGATGTCCGACACGCAAATCCAATATGTCACAATCAGACCGTCTGCGTAAAGGCGAAAAATCACGTGGCGCGGTGTCGGAGCTCGGGTTGCACGGGCAGGGCGCGAAACTGCAAGGTGTGCATGAACAGATTGAACTGATCATTCTAAGTGACTGATTTTGGTCCGCACCCGCCCGCCTGGAAACACCGAAGTCCGCCAAAGTTCCGCGGTTTTCATCCGGACCGCAATAGGGGTTCTTACGCCAGCAAGGGTCTTAAGCGCCGTAGAATGACATGGTTTCTACGAGCTCCGCCGATCGAGCCATGAATGCTTCCAACGAAACCCTGCTTTCCTCTGCGGGTTCCGATTTCTTCGGGGAGCTCGATGTCGGCGTAACTTGCGCCAGCTGCGTGATTCTGATGGTGGCGATCGCGGTGGTCGACAAGCTGACCGGTTACGACCTGCGGCTTGCGGTGTTGTACCTGATTCCGATCTCGATTGTCACCTGGGTGGCGGGTCGCGCCTGGGGAATGCTGATTTCCGCGGTGGCGATCGCGATCTGGGTGGTGACGTTCCGCGGCAGCCACCACTATGCGAGCAATCTTCTCCACTATTGGGACGGCGCGGTGATGCTGGCGACGTTCCTGGTGATCGTGATGCTGCTCGCGCGCCTGCGCGAAAAGTTGCTGAATTCCAACGCCCGCTTTGCTGCGGTGCTGGAGGAAGTCGATGCCGCGGCATTCGTTGCGGACGCCGCGCGCGGCGTTGTCCTGTACGGAAACCGCCGCTTCCGCGCGGCGTATCCCGGGCGCTCGTGGGACTCCCTGAGGTCGCTGCCGGCACGCGAGCGCGCGTTCCGCTGGTTCGACGGCCGGCCGGTGATCCTGCGTGTCCTCACTCAGCGCGCGTAGGTCACGCCGCCATCAACAATGAGCGTTGAGCCGACCACATAGTCGCCTGCGCGGGAGGCCAGATAGACGGCCGCCCCCGCCATGTCCTCGTCGGTGCCGACGCGCCTCGCGGGAATGCGAGCCGCAACCTGCTGTTCGTGGTCGCGCGCCTCGGTGTTCATTTCCGACTTGAATGCGCCCGGCGCGATCGCCGAAACCACGATGTTGTCTTCCACCAGTCGAAGCGCCATGCGCCTGGTCAGATGAATCAACCCCGCTTTGCTGGCGGCGTACGAGTAGGTTTCCTGCGGGTTCACCGAGATGCCGTCAATCGAGGCGATGTTGACGACCTTGGACGGCCTGGCTGGCGTGGCTGCCGCGCGCAGCGCAGGCGCGAGCGCCTGTGTCAGAAAAAACGGAGTCTTGAGGTTCAGATCCATCACTTTGTCCCAGCCTTTCTCCGGGAAAGAGTCGAACTCCGCGAGCCAGGCGGCGCCGGCATTGTTGACAAGAATGTCAAGCCTGGGTTCGCGCGCCATCAGGGCGATCGCCAGGGACCGGGCCCCCTCCAGCGTTGATGCGTCGCCCGGCAGGGCAATACAGGTTCCACCCGATTTCGACAACTCGGCGGCCGTCTGTTCGCACACCGATGCTTTGCGCGAAGAGATGTAGACGCGCGCGCCGTACGTGATGAAACCGGCGGCAATCATCCTGCCGATGCCGCGCGAGCCGCCGGTGACCAGTGCCACGCGGCCGTGCAGCGAGAACAGATCCTTCATCATGTCGATGGCCTTCGTTGAATGCCCGCTGCCTCACTTGTTCGGTAGCGCCATCGGCTTGATGGTGCCGCAATCGGCCGACAACCACCTGCCCGAACCGTCCATGCTCATCTTCTCCGCCTTGCCC
>JBGOTT010000400.1:0-3476 GCA_041476585.1 Gammaproteobacteria bacterium
GGAAGCCCGCGTCGCAAAATACGCGATCCAACCCTTCGGCTTCCGCCTGGGCTTTCACCAGCCCCGAGCCGGGCACCACCCATGCTTCGACGCTGCTTGCAACCTTGCGGCCCTTCACCACGGCCGCCGCAGCGCGCAGGTCTTCGATGCGGCTGTTGGTGCACGAGCCGATGAATACACGGTCTACCGCAACGCCGTCGAGCGCGGTGCCGGGCGCGAGGCCCATGTAGGCGAGCGCGCGCTCGATCGATTCGCGCCGCGCGGCATCCGGCGCCGCCGCGGGGTCGGGCACGCGGGCGGTGATCGGCAGGGCGTCCTCGGGACTGGTGCCCCACGTGAGCATCGGCACGATTTCGCGTGCGTCGAGCTTCGCCTCCCGCGCGAACTTTGCATCCGCGTCCGAATGCAGCGCGCGCCATTTCTCGAGCGCCTGATCCCACTTCGCGCCCCGCGGCGCGCTGGGCCGGCCGTTCAGATACGCAAAGGTCGTGTCGTCGGGCGCCATCATGCCGGCGCGCGCGCCTGCTTCGATGGACATGTTGCAGACCGTCAACCGGCCTTCCATCGACAGCGCCCGGACGCCCGAGCCCGCGTATTCGATGGCATGGCCGACCGCGCCCGCGGCGCCGATTTTCGCGATGATCGCGAGAATCAGGTCCTTCGCGGTCACGCCATCGCCGAGGGCTCCGTCCACCGTGATGCGCATCGCATCGGGCTTCGTTTGCCAGAGCGCCTGCGTGGCGAGCACGTGCGCCACCTCGCTTGCGCCGATGCCGAACGCGAGCGCGCCGACCGCGCCATGGGTCGACGTATGGCTGTCGCCGCAGACGATCAGCATCCCCGGCTGTGTCATGCCCTGCTCGGGGCCGACCACGTGCGCGATGCCCTGGCGCGGGTCGCCAAGCTCGAAGATCGCGATGCCGGATTTCGCGGCGCCGCGCGAGAGCGCCTCGGCCATGTGACGTTTCTCCGGGTCGGGCATCGCGGCGATGTCGCGGCTGTCGGTGGGTACGTAGTGGTCGGGCACGGCGAATGCGCGCCCCGGCACGCGCGGCGCGAGCCCGCGCTGGTGCAGCATTTCGAACGCGGGCGCCGAGCCGTCATGCAGGTAGTGGCGGTCCACGTAGAGCAGCGTCTGCCCGTCCTCGCGCTCGAGAATGCGATGGCGGGCCCAGATCTTGTCCAGTAGCGTGCTCAACGCCATTATTCTCTCCCTTCCATGCGGGTTCGAAAATTCTTCTCCATATGTACGCTAACACACAGACAAATCATGACAAATTACCCGTTGTGGCCGCGAACGCGATAGCACATACTCGCCTTGCAGCGGCGTCCCCTGAAGCGCCGGGGGCCTACGGATCCATGGAGGGAAGCCATGAAGACGTGCATCGCGGTCGTGCTCTTGCTTGTCTCGAACCTTGGCTGGTCGCAGGTGCCGCCGAACGGCAGGCAGCAGAACCCCTCGGCGTATCCGGAGTCCGAGGCGTCCGCAGCATGGCATGCGCTCGCCGCAAGCTATGTGCGCCAGGCGCTCAAGGAACACACGCTGGACCAGGAACCGGTCCTGAATGCGCGCGTCGACGCCGTCATGGCCGCGGTGGGCGCGGCGGCGGCTGCGATCGACCCGCGCTTTTCCGCATCCTACTGGAGGGCCATCCTGATTGCGGACTTCGGCCGCGGCGCATCGGCTTTCCCGGGGGGAACTTTGATCGTCGACGCGAAGTTCGTGCGCGCGCTCGAACTCACCGACGACGAACTCGCCTTCGTGCTCTCCCATGAAGTCGCGCATGTCATCGCGGGACACGCTTTCGAAAAGCTCTCGTTCATGGCCGGGCAACTCGGCATGGACAAGGCGCCCACCGCGCGCACGGCCTTGCTCGAGTTTCTCACCCGGGATTCGTACGCGGCGATGTTCCGCCCGACGGCGCGCTTGCAGGAGCGCGAGGCGGACACGATCGGGGCGGCGATCCTGTTTGCATCCGGGTACGACCCGCAACGGGCCCTGAAGCTGTTTGAAAAACTGCAGGTCGTGGAGACCCGTGGCGAGGAGCTGGGCCACGAGGACACTCACGATGCGGCAAGCGTGCGAAGCACAGCAGTTGCCGAAGTTTTTGCCGAACTGCGGCAGCGCATTGCGCCTTAATACAACTCCCACCACGAACCCCGGGCCGCGAGAAGTTCAGCGGCCGGTTTCTCGAGGACCACGCGGCCGGACTTCATGACGTAGGCGCGATCGGCCACGCCGAGCGCGGTCTTGATGTTCTGCTCCACCAGGATGATGGCCGTGCCGAAGCGGCGATTGATCTGCCGCGCGGTCTCGAGCACCCGCTGCACCAGCACCGGGGCCAATCCGATCGAGGGTTCGTCCATCATCATCAGGCGGGGCCGCGGCATCAAGGCCATGCCCACCGCCACCATCTGTTGCTGGCCCCCAGACAGAGTGCCAGCGCGCTGCGCGCGGCGCTCATCGAGCATCGGGAACAGCTCGATCACCTCGCGCAACCGCGTGGCCTTCGCTGCCGTGTCGCGCTGCGTGTAGGCCCCGAGCATCAGGTTCTCGATCACGGTGAGGTCGGGGAACACGCCACGGCCCTGCGGTACCAGCGCCATGCCGCGCCGTACGTTTTCGACCGGGTCGCCGTTGGCCCACGCCTCGCCGGCGAAACGCACCTGGCCTGCGCGCGCGGGCAGCAGCCCGAGGATGGTCTTCAACGTGGTGGACTTGCCGGCGCCGTTATGGCCGAGCATCGCCACCACTTCTGCCTCGTGCACGCGCAGCGCGACGCCCTGCAGCACGGTCTTCTTGCCGTAACCCGATTCGATCCCTTCGACTTCGAGCAGGACGTCGGCCATCGTCAAACCCCGAAGTAAATCTCGGTGAGCGCCGGGTCGCGCGTGATCCCGGCGGGCGGGCCGGCGGCCAGCACGCGGCCCTGGTGCAGGAACACGACCTCGTCGGACAGTTCCGAGATCAACTCCATGTTGTGCTCGATCAGCAGCACGGTCTTGCCGTGCTCGACCAGCCGCCTGACCATCGGCACGATCCGGCTGAGCGATTCCGCGTCGAGGCCCGAGGTCGGCTCATCGAGCAGCATCACCGGGGCGTCGGTGGCGAAGATGCGCGCCATCGAGAGGAGCTTCTGCTCCGGGTACGCCAGATCCTCGGCGAGCTGGTGCCGGCGCCCGGCGAGGCCGAAAAACTCGAGCACCTCCATCGCCCGCTCGCGCGCGCGGGTGTCCTCGGCTCGCACGGCCTGCGTGCGCAGGAACAGGCTGAAGACATTTTCGCCCATCGGCGTCGCGCAGCCGAGCAGCACGTTCTCCTGCACGGTCATCTTGCTCCACAGCCGCAGGTGCTGGAAGGTGCGCACCACGCCTCGCCGTTCCACCTCGTGCGGCGGGAGGCCGAGCAACTCCTTGCCGCGCATCAGGATGGAACCGCGGTCGGCCTTGAGAAACCCGGTAATGAGGTTGAACAC
>JBGOTT010000401.1:0-3457 GCA_041476585.1 Gammaproteobacteria bacterium
CTCGAAGTAGCTGCGCAGCCCGCGTTTGAGGAACTTGGAGGCCGACGCGTGGCTTGCGCAAAAACGCTTGGCGCGTTGTTTTGCGGCGGCGCCTGCCTTGACCCCCGGTTTTTTCATCGCTTTTTCCCCTAGCCTACCTGCATTTCAAATTCTTCGACCAGTCCAGAATCGGTTGCGTGCAATCGACTTCGCTGATTGCGCGGCCTTCGAGCATCGCGGGTTCGGCACGCCGCGCTGGAGGATCCCGCCAAGCCCCGAATAACGCCGCCATCGTAGCGATCCCGATCACCACACCCGCAGCCGTGCCGCCTTGGATATTGACGCCGACCGATCCGCCGCTCGCGCTCGTGCCGGCCGCGGAAGAGCGGCCGCCCTGCCCGGAAACGCTCGCCGTCGAACAACCCGCGAGCACGAGGGCAAACGCAAGGGAGGCAATCAGCATGACCTTCACGGGAAAATCTTACTCCCGCGAGCTCAGTCATGCGCGCGCTGCTCGCCGTAGCCGGTCGAGCACGGCGCTCCATTCCGGCGATTCCGGCGGCATTTCGATGAGAATCGCTTCGCATTCAGCCCGGTCGAGTTCACGCAGCGCGGCGTAGAGGCGGTGCGCGTAGCCTTCCGGCTCGCGCGGTATGCGCAGCCAGTAATCCACGCGCTGGTCCGGATCGCCGAACGCGAGCACCGCGGCACGGCTGCCGCGCGTTGCGATCTCCCGGCCCAGTTCACCGGATCCAACCAGCCGGACCGGCGTCTTCGGCGCATAGTGGGCGGGGAGCGCGCCGGGCACGCGCGGCGCGCACGCATCCGGCATCGTCAACTTCCGGCCCAATTCGCCTTCGAGATTCGCGACGGAAACGCCGCCCGGCCGGAGCAGCGCCGGTGCGCCACGCGACAGATCCACGATGGTGGACTCGATACCGATCCCGCAGGCGCCGCCGTCGAGCACGAAATCCACGTCCGCGCCGAGGTCGTCCCGCACGTGCTGCGCGGTGGTCGGCGAAACACGACCGTGGCGGTTCGCCGACGGTGCCGCAAGCGCTCCGCCGAAATTCACGAGCAACTCATGTGCGACCGGATGCGCGGGCACCCGCACGCCGACCGTATCCTGCCCGCCGGTGACGAACTGTCCGACATGCGCGGCGCGTTTGAGGATCAGCGTGAGCGGCCCGGGCCAGAATTTCGCGGCCAGTGTGCGCGCCGATTCCGGAACCTCGCGCGCCCAGGCAAATGCCCGCTCTGCATCGCCGAAATGCACGATCACCGGGTGGTCGATCGGGCGGCCCTTGACTCGGTACAGGCGCTCGACCGCGGCGTGATTGGATGCATCCGCCCCGAGCCCATAGACCGTCTCGGTCGGAAATGCGACCAGCCCGCCGCGTTTGAGGATTTCGGTGGCGCGCCGAACGTCGCTCAAAGCTTCGGCAGAACGGCCTTGGCCACGGCTTCGGCCTGCTTCTTGCGGAACGCGGTGAGCTTTCTCGCTAGCGCCTTGTCCTCGAGCGCCAGCATCGCGATCGCAAACAGCGCGGCGTTGGCCGCGCCGGCCTCGCCGATCGCGAAGGTCGCGACCGGGATGCCCTTGGGCATCTGCACGGTCGAGAGCAGCGAATCCAGGCCGTCGAGCTTCGAGCTCATCGGCACGCCGAGCACGGGTAAGGTCGTGAACGACGCGCACACGCCGGCGAGGTGCGCCGCGCCGCCCGCGCCGGCGATGATGCATTTCATGCCGCGGCCCACGGCGGCGCTCACGTATTTCTCGACCAGCGCCGGCGTGCGATGCGCCGACATGACCTTTGCCTCGTAGGGCACGCCGAAGTCTTCGAGCTGCCGGGCGGCCTGCTTCATCGCCACCCAGTCGCTCGCGGAGCCCATCACGATGCCCACCAATGAACTCATGCGATTGCCTTCCCCGTCAGTCGCTCGAGCGCCTCACGGTACTTGGCGCTGGTCTTCCGGATCACGTCCGCGGGCAGTTTCGGCGGAGGGGGCATCTTGTTCCAACCGAGGGTCTCGAGGTAATCGCGCACGAATTGCTTGTCGTACGAAGGCGGGCTGACGCCGACGCGGTACGCGGCCGCCGGCCACAAGCGCGAGGAGTCCGCAGTGAGGGCCTCGTCGATCAGCACCAGATTGCCCTGCGCATCCGTGCCAAATTCAAATTTGGTGTCGGCGATGATGATGCCGCGCGTCGCTGCATATTCGGATGCCTCCTTGTACAGACGCAGGCTGACCTCGCGCACTGCGCGCGCCAGATCCTCACCGATCAGCTTCGCCGCCTGCTCGAAGGAGATGTTCTCGTCGTGGCCTTCGACCGCCTTGGTCGCGGGCGTGAAGATCGCGCCCGGCAGCTTCTGCGCCTGCTGCAGGCCCTTGGGCAACTGGATGCCGCACACCGCACCCGTCTTCTGGTAGTCCTTCCATCCCGAGCCGATGATGTAGCCGCGCACCACCGCCTCGATCGGCAGCGGATTGAGTTTCTTCACCACCATCGAGCGGCCGCGCACCTGCGCCTTTTCCTCCTCACCATCCACCACCGACTCCGGATCGACGCCCGTGAGGTGATTGGGCACGATATGGCCGAGTTTCGCGAACCAGAAACTCGACATCTCGGTGAGCACGCGGCCCTTGTCGGGAATCGGCTCGGACATCACCACGTCGAACGCGGAGAGTCGATCGCTGGTGACGATCAGCATGCGCTCGCCGTCCACCGCGTAGATTTCGCGCACCTTGCCGCGGCCGATGCGCTGCAGGCTCTTCAGCTTCGACTCATAAATGGGGACTGACCCCATTGTCAGGCCGCTTGTTTCTCAAGCTCGCGTTTCCATTTACCCTGGGCGGCGAGCCCGTTCATCTGCGCGCGGTGATGGAACGCGCTTTGAGCCGCCCCGACGTTGCCGGGCTGCCCGCGCCAGGCAGCAAGCGCGGGGTTCTGCAGCGCGCGCGAATACGAAAACGTCAGCGGCCAGGGCAGGTTCTTCATCGCCGCCATGGCGTTCAGGTGCGCGGTGGCCGCCACGTCAGACTGCCCGCCTGAGAGAAACACCACGCCGGGCTGCGCCGCCGGCACCGTGCGCTTGAGCGCGCGCACCGTGCGCTCGGCCACCTCATCCACGCCTGCCTGGCGCGGACAGTCTTTGCCCGAAACCACCATGCTGGTCTTGAGGATCAGGTGCTCGAAGGATACGTTGTGCGCGGCCAGCGCCGCGTACGTCGCGCGCAGGCAGGCTTCGGTCACCTCTTCGCAACGTTCAATCGTATGGCTGCCGTTCAACAGCACTTCGGGCTCGATCATCGGCACGATCGAGGCCGCCTGGCACGCCGCGGCGTAGCGCGCGAGCGCGTGCGCGTTTGCGTACAGGCAGGTGTGCGTGGGAATGTCCTCGCCGATGGTAATCACCGCGCGCCACTTGGCAAAGCGCGCGCCCATCTGGAAATACTCGTCCAGCCGCTTCGAAAG
>JBGOTT010000402.1:0-3451 GCA_041476585.1 Gammaproteobacteria bacterium
GGGATCGAACTGAACAGGTTCACGATCACCTGCGCGCCCCAGAACGACATCTGGCCCCAGGGCAGCAGGAAGCCGAAGAAGGCCTCGGCCATCAGGCACAGATAGATCAGCACGCCGAAGATCCACACCAGCTCGCGCGGCTTCTTGTGCGAGCCGTACAGCAGCGCGCGGAACATGTGCAGGTAAACGACGGCGAAGAACGCCGAGCCGCCGGTCGAGTGGATATAGCGGATGATCCAGCCGCCGGGCACGTCGCGCATGATGTACTCGACCGAACCGAACGCCAGGTTGGCATCGGCCTTGTAGTGCATCGTAAGCACGATTCCGGAGGCGATCTGGATCACCAGCACCAGCATCGCGAGCGAGCCGAAGTAGTACCAGAAGTTGAAGTTCTTCGGCGCGTAGTACTGCGCTGCATGCTGGTTCCATTGCTCGCGCATGCTCGGCATCCGAGCATCGAACCAGTCCCACAGCGCCATCAGCCGGCTGCTCATCGCTTACGCTCCCTTCTTGTCTTCGCCGATCAGGATGGTGGTGTCCGACAGAAACGCGTGCGGTGGCACCGCCAGATTGACGGGCGCCGGCGCGCCCTTGAAGACCCTTCCCGCCAAATCGAACTTGGAGCCGTGGCAGGGGCAGTAGAATCCGCCCACCCAATCGGCGCCCATTTCACCTTTGGGCTCGGGCTTCGCGGTCGGCGAGCACCCGAGGTGCGTGCAGATGCCGACCAGTACCGCGTACTCGGGCTTGATCGAACGTGTGTCGTTTTTCGCATACGCAGGTTGCTCGGGCACGTCGGACTCCGGGTCGCTCAACTTGTCTTCGATTCCTTTCAGGCTGTCGAGCATTTCCTTGGTGCGGCGCAGGACCCACACCGGTTTGCCGCGCCACTCGTAGACGCCAAGCTCACCCGGCTGGAGCTTCGAGATGTCGGCCTCGACCGGCGCACCCGCGGCCTTGGCGCGCTCGGAGGGCCACATGCTGGCAACGAACGGCACCGCCGCGGCTGCGGACGCAACGCCGCCTGCGGCGCAGGTCGCGACGACCAGATTGCGCCGCTTCTTGTCGATCTTCTGCTCGCTCATGGACGGGAAATCCTCGGGACGAAAAGGCTTTTCTGGGAAGGCGCGCAATTATACCGGGCGTGTGTTGCGAAATCCACCTTATCTGCCGTAAGTCATTCTTAGGATGGGTGTTTTTGGCATCTGGCTGCGCGTTGCGTAGATCCCTGTGGCAAAATGCCGCAATGCGCAAACTCTGGCTCGTCTTTTCGCAGACCGCGACCGTATGTCTGGCTGCGCTGTTCGTGATTTCAACGCTCAAGCCGGAATGGCTTCCTGGCCGGGACGGCACGACCGCGTCTGCGCCGACCCCGGTGTCGATCCTTTCCACTTCGAGTTCGCCGTCGCAGGTTGCGCCGGCGAGTGGCCGAACCGCTTCGTTCAGCGATGCGGTTCAGAAGGCCGCGCCCTCTGTGGTGAACATTTTCACCAGCAAGGAGGCGCGGGCGCGTCATCCGCTTGCGCAGGACCCGCTGTTCCGGCGCTTTTTCGGCGATCAGTTCGGCGACGACGCGCAGCGCTCTTCGAGCCTCGGCTCAGGAGTGATCGTCAGCCCGGAAGGCTTCATCCTCACCAATCACCACGTGGTCGAGGGCGCCGACGAGATCGAGATCGCGCTGGCCGACGGCAAGAAACTTCTCGCGAAGGTGGTCGGCAACGACCCGGACACCGACCTCGCGGTGCTGCGCGTGAGCACGGGTTCGTTGCCCGCGATCACCTTCGGCCAATCGGAGGCGATGCGCGTTGGCGACGTGGTGCTCGCGATCGGCAACCCTTTTGGCGTGGGCCAGACCGTCACCTCCGGGATCGTCTCCGCGCTCGGCCGCAGCCAGCTCGGCATCAACACTTTCGAGAACTTCATACAGACAGACGCGGCGATCAACCCGGGCAATTCCGGCGGTGCATTGATCGACGCGCAGGGCAACCTGGTCGGCATCAATTCTGCGATCTACTCGCGCTCCGGAGGCTCGATGGGCATCGGTTTCGCGATTCCGGTATCGACGGCAAAGATGGTGCTCGAGCAGATCATCAAGACCGGCAGCGTGACGCGCGGATGGATCGGCGTCGAGGTGCAGGAAATCACGGGCGCGCTCGCCGAATCGCTCAAGCTGCCCGACGCCAAGGGCGCGATCATCGCCGGCGTGCTGCGTGGCGGACCCGCCGACAAGGCCGGGGTGAAGCCGGGCGACGTGCTGCTCGCCATCGAGGGCAAGCCGGTAAACGACCCTCAGAGCATGCTCAACCTGGTGGCCGGGCTGGCCCCGGGCGAGAGTGCAAAGCTCAGCCTGAGGCGCGGCCAAGAGCCGATCGAGCTCGCGGTCGCCGTCGGCAAGCGACCCAAGCCACAGCCGCAGCAGTAGCGGCGGGCGGCGCGCCAACCGCCTGAAGGAACAATGAGCGCATCCACCGCGCTGCCGCGCGACGCCGAGAGCATCCTAAGACCCAACGGAGGAAGGCTGCTGCTCTTCACACTGCGCAGGACGGCGGAGCGTGCGGCCGACATCGCTTGGCTTCATCGTAAGGTAATCGAGAAAGTACGACTGCACCCACGAGAGATGGATAGGTTCGGGCTCCACCGCGCCTACATCATCACGGACCGCAACCGCGCTGCCGAGATGCCGCCTTTTCATCGGCTCGGTCCCTACACGGTTTTCGGGACCGCCGCACCGCGCTTGACGTCGCTCGTAGCCAGGTGCAATGTATGAACGCTCACCTATAAACATCGAAAATGACGCAGGCTGGGGACGCCGGTCCCGGCGCTCGGCGCGCTGGTGATACTTCCAGTCGCGCTACGCGTTCGTTGCAGAGCCACCAGCGCAACCCCGGACTTCTTCACAGCTTTGCTCATCTTCGGCTCCTTGTTTCGGTCTAACGGATTTTCCCCAAATCCGGGTCCAAAACAACCGGGGGCGTAGTAGCGGCAGTAAGCGAAATGCTGGGTCGTAGTCAGCATTGTTATCGAGGAGCAACAGCGATGAGAAATCGTTTTTACAAATCGGGCACCGGCATCGGTCTCGCACTGCTTCCCCCCGCAGTGCTTGCTACGCAGGAGGAGTTACTGACGACCCTTGGCCCAGTGCCGCTGTACGCGTTCATTCTGTTCGTGATCGTCGTCATCGTCGCCGTGTACTTCATGAAATCACGAGACAAGCGCGGGACTCCATTGGGCAGAGTATTCGAGGAGCGCGAAGCGATACACTCCGTTGGGCCCGATACCCCGGTCACCGAGTGCGTGCGCACGATGACCACCGAGAAAATCGGCGCCCTGATCGTCATGGATGGCGAGAGGCTGATAGGCATCTTCACGGAGCGGGATGCGCTGAACAAAGTGCTGGCCGCCGGCCTTGATCCCGTCAGCACGAAAGTCTCCGAGGTGATGACGAAGGACC
>JBGOTT010000403.1:0-3430 GCA_041476585.1 Gammaproteobacteria bacterium
CGCCGATATCCAGCCCTTCGAGGTGATGGAGGTGATGGGATGGCGCGCGCGCACGCGCTCGAGGCTCAGGGCCGGCGCATCATTCACATGGAAATCGGCGAGCCGGATTTCACCGCCCCGCAGCCGGTGGTCGAAGCCGCCATGCGCGCAATGCGCGACGGCCTGACCTCCTACACGGCGGCACTCGGCCTGCCGCCGCTGCGCGAGGCGATTGCGCAGCACTACGCGGAACGCCTCGGCATCGCCGTATCCCCGTCCCGCATAGCGGTCACGGCCGGCGCATCCGGCGGATTGCTGCTTGCGTTCGCACTGCTGGTCGACCCCGGGAACGAGGTGCCCGTGCCCGACCCGGGCTACCCCGGCTACCGCCATTTCGTGCGAACGTTCGAGGGCCGCGCGGTCCCGGTCGCAACCGGCGCGGACGCGGGCTTCCAGCCAACGCTCGAAAGGGTCGCCGCAGTGTGGGGGAAGCCAGTATCGGTCTGGTCGTCGGCTCACCGTCGAATCCCACCGGAACGCTGATCGACCCAGCCGAGCTGGGGCGGCTCGCCGAATTCGTGACTGCGCACGGCGCAGCGCTGGTGGTGGATGAGATCTATCAGGGGCTCAGCTACGCGGACCGTCCAGCATCCTCCGCGCTTTCACTGCCCGGAAACGTGCTGGTGGTGAACAGCTTCTCGAAGTACTTCTGCATGACCGGCCGGCGGCTCGGCTGGGTGGTGCTGCCCGAGACGCTGGTGCGGCCGTTCGAGAAACTCAGCCAGCATCTGTTCATCCGCCCCTCGGCGATCGCGCAGCACGTCGCGCTGGCAGCGTTCCTGCCCGAGAGCACTGCGGTGCTCGAACAACGCCGCGCGGAGTTCCGCCGGCGGCGCGACCTGCTCGTTCCCGTGTTGGAATCGATCGGCTTTCGCATTCCGGCCCGCCCGGAGGGGGCGTTCTACGTCTATGCCGACTGCGCGCTCCTCGGGCGCGCCGCCAAGGCGCTTTCGCTGGATCTGCTGGAACGCGCGGGGGTCGCCGCCACGCCGGGAATCGACTTTGGCGCCAACCAGACGGCCCGCTTCATGCGCTTTGCCTATACGCGCGCATATGCCGATCTCGAGGAGGGCGTAACGCGCTTGCGTTCCGCCCGCGCGGCATGAGCGCCCGATGGGGGATCAGACCGCGCGGCGCAACCGCAGCAGCATCTGCTCAAGCCTGGCGCGCTCTGCGAGGACTTTGTTGGAATAGACCGCGTTCGCATCATCGAACGCCCCGGCGTACATCTGCAGCGCACCCTCAGTCCCGCCCGAGCGCCGCAGGTACTCGCGCAGGATCCGGGTGCCGACCTGGATATTGGCCTCCGGCTCGAGCAGCGCGTCCTGGCCGCCAAGCAACTCGACCTTGTCCATGTGAAACTTCGGGATCACCTGCATCAGGCCCTTGGCGCCGAAAGCGCTCTCCGCGACCGGATTGAAGCGCGACTCGACCGCAATTACGGCCAATATGAGTAGTGGATCGACGCGCAGTTCGCCACCGGCGTCGTATGCGGTCGTGACGAACCGCGCGACCGCCTCTTCGGCGACGCGGAAGCGTCTGGCGAGGAATTCAGCAAGCGCGCGTTGCTCCCGTGCGGCTGCGAATCCGGCGATCTCCTTCGCCGGGATCGTCCCGGCCGCGTAACTGACGCCGACGGTGTCTGCGGCCGCAAGCGAGACAATTTGCCGGTGGATCGCCTCACGCGGTGCGGGCAACGCAACCAGCAGCACTACTGTCACGCCGATCAGCGCGAACAGCGCCCGCGAAACGTCGTAAATCCGGTTGACTGCAGCCCTGCCGGCACGCACTTGATCAATCGCTTCGCTCATCGTGAATCTCCTCGCGCATCGCTCGATTCGCACCACCCTGCAAGCCGCCCCAAATAGTATTGGAGGATCGCTGACGGGTGGGAAGTCGGGGCTGATGCTCGCCGGAAGGCGGCCCCCGGTACGGCTGACTGAAAGCTGCGAATGCTGCGACGCAACCACGCGCACTTTACCTGTACTTATGCAGAAAAGTCAACAACTTCTCGTCCAGATGGGTTGGCACTTTTTAGCGCATCTATTGCATAGCAACATACTGTGCGAAAAGACTTTTTTGTTGCATGTAACGACGGCCCAACCCCGGTAAAATAGCGGGGTGGAAACGTACCCGGGTCGGGTACGGATGAAGACTCGCGGACCGACCTTGGTCGCCCGGTGCTACGACGCGACCGAGGCGGTCCGCTGAGCTTCGAAGGCCGGGCGCGGGAATCAGCCCCGCGCCCCGATTCCTTCCGGTGCCCCGGTTACGGCCGGGAACCCGTCGGGAACGGCCAAGCTGCTGCCGGATTCAGCGCGGTACGCGCGCTGGTCACGGCGGCCGATACGGGCGCCACTGGCGACCTCATCGGCGCGGCTTGGCTAGCCGCTGGTTTGGCGGGTTTCTTCGCCTTTTTCTTTTTCTTGGCAGCCGGTTTCTTCTTGGCTGCTTTTTTCTTTTTCTTTCCCGCCGCTTTTTTCTTAGCGGTTTTCTTTGCCGCTTTCCTCTTCTTCGAGGCTTTTTTCTTAGATGCTTTCTTCTTCTTCTTTTTCGCGGGTTTCTTGGACTTCTTCTTGGCTTTAGCCATGGTATTTCCTTTCTAGGTAGTTACAAAAGAGCCCGGCCGAGATCGACCGGACTATCCAACCGCCGGACCGGATTGCTCCGGCCCGACGGATTGAATTCCTCGCGGCTTCCCATCCACCGCGCTTGAGCACCGCAATTCATCGTTCGTCCCTCGCCAGCAGGTCCTGGTACAGGATGTCCGGATCGAGCCGGATACCCCCCTCCCAAGTCACGGTCGCCGTTTCCGGATCGACGCTCACCTTGGCAAACTCGCGCACGTCGCGCCACAACTGGAACGCGCCGATCTCGAGCAGGTTGCCGAGAAAAACGCTGCCCTCCAGCCCGTCTTCGAACCGCAGCCACAGGCGGTAGTCGTCCTCGGCCTTGCACGCCGTCACTCGATGCATGTTTCGCCTCTCCTGCGGTATCAATCCCAACTCAGCGCGCCCCCGGTCTGGTACTCGATCACGCGTGTTTCGAAGAAATTGCGCTCCTTCTTGAGATCGGTCATCTCGCTCATCCACGGGAAGGGGTTGGTGGCCCCCGCATAAAGCACGTCAAGGCCGATTTGCTGGCACCGGCGGTTGGCGATGTAGCGCAGGTATTCCTTGAACATCGGCGCATTCAGCCCGAGCACGCCGCGCGGCATGGTGTCCTCCGCATAGCGGTACTCGAGCTCGACGCCTTTGCGGAACAGCTCGGCGAGTTCCTCACGGAACGCGGAGGTCCAAAGGTGGGGGTTCTCCAGCTTGATCTGGTTGACCAGGTCGATGCCGAAGTTGCAGTGCATCGACTCGTCGCGCAGGATGTACTGGTACTGCTC
>JBGOTT010000404.1:0-3413 GCA_041476585.1 Gammaproteobacteria bacterium
AGGGCCGACGTGCCGCGCTCCGCGCCGCTCTGGCGCTCTCTGCCATTACGCCGGTCGCGCTCGCCCAGGGACGGCGCGGCCGCGCCTCGGAGGGCGCGGTGCGAGCGAACTCGCCGGAGGAGCGCCGCATCCTTGAAGTGCTCGCTGACGTCTATCGCAATCATCGCTACCTGAGCGTGCCCGAGGAGGACGGCAGGCTGCTGCGGGTGCTTGCGGAGTCCATTGGTGCGAAACATGCGGTAGAACTCGGCACCTCGACCGGCTACTCGGGCCTATGGCTGCTGCTTGCGCTGTCAAAGTCCGGTGGTCGGCTTACGACATTCGAGATCGACCGCGAACGGCACGCGATGGCACGCTCCAATTTCGAGCGCGCCGGGGTCGCGCAGTTGGCCACTGCAGTGCTCGGCGACGCGCACGTCGAAGTGGCCCGACTGAAGGATCCTATCGACCTCGTGTTCATCGACGCCGACAAGGAAGGCTACCGCGACTACCTGAGGAAACTGCTGCCGCTGGTGCGCGCGGGCGGGCTGGTCGTGGCGCACAATATGGCCTCGCCCCCGCCCGATCCGGATTATGTGAGCGCGATCACCACCGATCCCGCGCTTGAGACCGTGTTCCTCAACATGCATGACGCGGGCGTCGGCGTGACGCTCAAGAAACACTAGCGGCGCGTTCCCGGCCGCGAACGCTCCGTCATGCGGCGGAGCGCGCCTCAATCGCAGCCGCCGTGACGCTCCCGCGCGAGACGACGGGCGTGCCGGAGACAAAGGTTTCGAAGTCGATCTCGCCACCCTGGCGCCCGGCGCGGATCTCGAGTGTGGCGGGCATCGGCACCATTCCGCTGAAGCGGCAGCGCACACGCCGTACCTGCGCAGCGTCGCAGCCGAATGCCGCGAGCGCACGCGACACCGAAAGCGCGAGCGTCGCGGTTCCGTGCAGGATGATGCCCGGCAGCCCTGCCGCGCGCGCATAGGCGAGGTCGGTATGGATCGGGTTCCAGATGCGCGCGCACTCGGAGTAGACATGTCCGAGCGTGGCAGTGACCGCGATTTCCCCGATGCGAATGAGCGCCGCGGCGCACGCCGGAACCCCGAATGAACCCTCGGCGGTCTGGCGCTCGCCGCCCTCCAGCGCCACGCCCCGGTAGAGCGAGCCGAAATCGGAGACGGTGACGAGCTCGCCCGCGGCGCCGCGCGTCTCGCAACGCGTGACGAAGAACGCCCCGGGCGCGCGTTGCGCCGCCGCAACGACCCGCGCTGTGCTCGTGAGCACCTCGCCCGCGCGCGGCGCCCGGTGCACCACTAGATCGTGCTGCGAGTGGAGAAGCCGCGGGTAGTGCGCGGCGAGACCGCCATGCCCGCGGATTTCCAGCACTACCGGCCACTCGTAGCAAACTGGAAACAGCGGATGCGCGATCACGCCGCCCGTCGCGCCGGTGTTGTAGTAGCGCGGATCGGTCTCGCCGAGCGCCGCGGCGTAGGCCATCATCCAGCGCGCGTCGATCGTCTGCGCGACGGGACCCACTTCGGTGCCGACGACATCGGAGGAAATGCTCGGCGCGCTCATTGTGAGTGAAAGCGCGCGGCGTCCCGGCAAGGTTTAGGCCCGCGCCTCGAGCGCGGCGACCGCAGGCAGGGTCTTGCCCTCGAGAAACTCGAGGAACGCGCCGCCGGCGGTCGAGATGTAGCCGATCCGGTCGGCAATGCCGAACTTGTTGATCGCAGCCACCGTGTCCCCGCCACCGGCGATTGAGAATGCCTTCGAGCCGGCGATAGCGCGTGCGAGCACCTCGGTGCCCCTCGAGAACTGCTCTATCTCGAACACCCCCACCGGCCCGTTCCAGACGATGGTTCCGGCGGTGGCAAGCTTTGCGGCCAGCAGCTTCGCGGTCTGCGGGCCGATGTCGAGGATCATGTCGTCCGCCGACACGGCGCTCGACGCCTTGGTCACCGCCTGTGCGTCTGGGGACAATTCCTTCGCGCACACTACGTCCGCCGGGATCGGCACGTCTGTACCGCGCCCTCGCATCGCGTCGATGATCTTCTTCGCCTCGCCGACAAGATCGGCTTCGGCAAGCGACTTGCCGATCGGCAACCCCGCCGCAAGCATGAACGTATTGGCGATGCCGCCGCCGACGATGAGGAAATCCACTTTCTTCGCCAACGCATCGAGGATGGTGAGCTTGGTCGAAACCTTTGACCCCGCGACGATCGCCACCAGCGGCCGCTTCGGGCTCGCGAGCGCCTTGCCGAGCGCGTCGAGTTCCCCGGCCATCAGCGGGCCCGCACAGGCGACCGGCGCGAAACGCGCCACACCGTGCGTGGTCGCCTCCGCGCGGTGCGCAGTGCCGAACGCATCGTTCACGTAGACATCGCACAGCCTCGCGATCTTCCTCGCGAGATCCTCGTCGTCGGCCTTCTCGCCCTTGTTCATGCGGCAGTTCTCGAGCAGTACGAGCTTGCCCGGCGCAGGCGCGACCTCCGCGGCCGTTACCCAATCGCGCACCAGAGGAACCTCCATCCCGAGCAGCGCGGCGAGATGCTTCGCCACTGGCGCGAGCGAATCGGCCTCGCTCCAGACGCCTTCTTTCGGCCGGCCGAGGTGCGAGGTCACCATCACGCGCGCGCCCGCCGCGAGCGCCGCGCGGATCCCGGGCAGCGAGGCGCGGATCCGCGTGTCGTCCGTTATCCGACCGGCATCGATCGGCACGTTCAGATCGGCGCGGATCAGCACGCGCTTGCCCTTCAGATCGACGTCCGTCATGCGCCTGAATTTGACCGAGGCGGCCGGCACGGCGATCACTTTGCGTTCATGAACGCAACCGCGGTGTCGAGCATGCGATTGCTGAATCCCCATTCGTTGTCGTACCAGGCGCCCACCTTGACCAGGGTACCCTCGGCCACCTTGGTGAGCGTCGCATCGAAGATCGACGACGCGGGGTTGTGGTTGAAGTCCACCGACACCAGCGGGTCCTTGTTGTATTCGAGCACGCCTTTCAGTTCGCCCTCCGACGCCTGCTTCATCACGCCATTCACCTCCTCCACCGTGGTTGCGCGCTTGGCAGTGAACACGAGATCTACGATCGAGACATTGATTGTCGGCACGCGGATCGCGTAGCCGTCGAGCTTGCCGTTCAGCTCCGGCAACACCAGGCCGACCGCGGAGGCGGCGCCGGTCTTGGTCGGGATCATCGACATGGTGGCTGAACGCGCGCGGCGCAGGTCTTCGTGATAGACGTCGGTGAGCACCTGGTCGTTGGTATAGGCGTGCACCGTGTTGATGAGTCCCTGCTCGATGCCGAAGCGCTCGTGCAGGACGCGCGTCATCGGCGCGAGGCAGTTGGTGGTGCACGACGCGTTCGAGATGACCGTGTGCGCCTTCGGGTCGTAGACGCCGTCGTTCACGCCCATGCA
>JBGOTT010000405.1:0-3392 GCA_041476585.1 Gammaproteobacteria bacterium
ATCGACCTGATCGCCGGGATCGGCGCGCAGCTTGTCGCGCTGCCCGCGCAGCTGGCCGTTCTTGGCTCCGGCGAGCGGCAGTACGAGCAAATGATCGCGGGCCTTGCGCGCGCGCACCCGGGCCGCATCGCCGCGCAGATCGGCTTCGACGAGGCGCTTGCGCATCTCGTCGAGGCAGGCGCGGATGCGTTCCTGATGCCGTCGCGTTTCGAGCCGTGCGGACTCAACCAGATGTACAGCCAGCGCTACGGCACGCCGCCCGTGGTGCGGGCGACGGGCGGCTTGGTCGATTCCGTCGTCGACCTGAGCGATGCCACGCTGCAGAACGGCACCGCGACGGGATTCCTGTTTCGCGAGCCCACCGCGCAGGCCCTGCTCGCGGCGGGGAAGCGCGCGCACAGCGCCTGGCTTGACCGGCCGGTCTGGCGCCGCCTGCAGCAGCACGGCATGGCCAGGGACTTCAGCTGGGACGCGAGCGCCCGGCAATACGCGGCGCTGTACGCCTCGCTGGCGCGACGCACCTGACTTCCGCTTCCCGATCCAGTCTTGCGCTGTCACACCCAGAGCATCAAGCCCAGCTCGAACGGGTGCGTCAGCAGTTCGTGGCAGGGATAGGCGCGGATGCGGTAACCGAGCCTGCCGCACAGTTCCGGATCGAGTTCGAATGCGAATACCTGCTCGTCGGCGGAAGTGACGGCGCCGGTCGCGAGCAGCGCGTGGCGCACCGGCGGGCCATCGGGTTCCAAACCGTCGTGAAAGAGCAGCAACTCGACCATCACGTCGGCGGGCTTCAGGCCGTTCAGCCGCACGCCGACCTCGACGCGCAGGCTGTCGCCGAACTGGATGCGCCGTTTCGGCGCGTCCAGGCGCCGCACGGCCACCGCGGACCACGCTTCGCGTACGCGCGCCTTCCACGCCGCGAGCGCTCGCGCACGCTCGAACCCGTTCTGCGCGAGCAGCGCTCCCTGCTGCGATGCTGGCAGGTAGAACTTCGCAACGTACTCGTGGACCATGCGCGAGGAGTTGAAGCGCGGCAACAGGCTCGCGACGGAGCGCTTGGCCATCTTGATCCACTCGGGCGAATGGCCGCTCGCGCCGCGGCGGTAGTACATCGGGATGACCTGATCCTGAAGCGTCTCGTAGAGCGTGCGCGCCTCCTCGCGATTGCGCCGCTGCTGGTCGAGCGCCGTGGAGGCCGGCCTGATCGCCCAGCCGTTGTCGCCCTCGTAGCCCTCGCCCCACCAGCCGTCGAGCACCGACAGATTGAGCACGCCGTTCATGCCGGCCTTCATTCCCGAGGTGCCCGACGCTTCCAGCGGGTACACCGGATTGTTGAGCCAGACGTCGACGCCGGACACGAGGCGCCGCGCGAGGCGCAGGTCGTAGCCCTCGACCAGCAGGATCCTGCCCTCGAACTCCGGCATCCTGGCCACGTGCATGATGTGCCGCATGAACTCCTGGCCGGGCACGTCGGCGGGATGCGCCTTGCCGGCGAAGATGAACAGCACCGGCCGCTTGGGATCGCTGACGATCTGGCGCAGGGTGTCCAGGTTCTCGAACAGCAGCGACGCCCGCTTGTAGGTGGCGAAGCGCCGCCCGAAGCCGATCGTCAGCACGTTCGGGTTCTCCGGATCGGCGAACTTGAACAGACGGTCGAGGTGGGCCTCGCTGCCCTGGTCGCGGAGGTACTGCCGCCGGACGCGGTAGCGCACCAGGTGCAGCATCTGCGTTTTCAGATGCTGCAGCGTGCTCCAGAAGACATGGTCGGGCACGCGCTCGACGCCGGTCCACGCCGCATGCTCGCCGACCCCTTGCGCCCAGTCGTAGCCGACGAAGCGGTCGAACACGTCCGCCCACTCGCCGGCAAGGAAGGTCGGCACATGCACGCCGTTGGTGACGTAGTCGACCGGGTTCTCTTCGGCCGGGACCTGCGGCCACAGGTCCTGCAGGATCTGCGACGAAACGCCGCCGTGGATGCGGGACACGCCGTTCTGGTGGCGCGAACCCCGCACCGCGAGCGCCGTCATGTTGAAATCGGCGCTCGACCGCGTCCGCCCCAGCGCGAGCAGCTTCTCCGGCGCGAGGCCGAGCTCGCGGCAGTAGTCCTCGAAATACGCGCGGATCATTTCTTCGGAGAAATAGTCGTGCCCGGCCGGCACCGCGGTGTGGGTGGTGAACACGGTATTGACCGCGACCGCCTCGAGCGCCGCTTCGAAGTCCAGGAGGCCCTGGCGCATCATGCCGCGCATGCGCTCCAGCACCAGGAACGCAGCATGGCCCTCGTTGATGTGCCACACGGTCGGCTTGACGCCGAGCGCTGCGAGCGCGCGCGCTCCGCCGGTCCCGAGCACGATTTCCTGTTCGATGCGCGTCGCGCGGTCCCCCCCGTAGAGGCGGTGCGCGATGGCGCGGTCGCGCTCGACGTTCGCGTCGATGTCGGTGTCGAGCAGGTACAGGATCACGTGGCCGACGCGCGCCTGCCAGACCTTGACCGCGAGCTTGCGCCCCGGCAGCTCGACCTCGACGCGCAACTCGACGCCGCCGTCCTTCAGCACCGGCTGGATCGGCAGGTCGTCGAAGTCGGAATCATTGTAATCGGCGCGCTGGTTGCCCTCGTTGTCGATCGTCTGGTGGAAGTAGCCCTGGCGGTAGAGCAGGCCAACGGCGACGAACGGCACGCGCAGATCGCTCGCCCCCTTGCAGTGGTCGCCCGCGAGAATGCCGAGCCCGCCCGAGTAGATCGGCAGGCTCTCGTGAAAGCCGAACTCGGCGCAGAAGTAGGCGATCAGATCGCCTTGCGTCAGGCGCTCGCTATGCTCGCTGCGCGGCGCATGTTCGTGGTAGCTGTCATAGACCGACAGCACCCGGCTGTAACTGCTGAGAAATACCGGATCGGCGGCGGCGGCGTCCAGGCGCTGCTGGCTGACGCGTTTCAGGAATGCTTTCGGGCTGTGGCCGATGGCATGCCACAGCTCGGGGTGCAGGCGCGAAAACAGCGTGCGCGTCGGCCGGTCCCAGCTGTACCACAGGTTGTTGGCGAGTTCCGCGAGGCGTAACAACTGCGGCGGCAGTCGCGGATTGATTTCGAGTTGATATGCAGTACCGGGCATTCTGCCTCCGGGCGTTTTCCCGACGATTTCAGAAAGCGATATTTTGCGTCATTTTCGCCGCGATGACACGCGCGCCGGCCGCCCTTCGCGCATCAGGCGCCCGGCGTTACCGCAACTTCAAGGGTAAGCGTGAGCACGCTCGGCCCGGGCGCAAGCGGCCAACTCAACGTCACGGTTGCCGCCTGCATGATCTTCTCGAATCCGGCTTCGGATTGCGAAACGGTGAAATGGGGTGCTGCGCGCAGTGCGACCGGCGCGCTCGCGGTCAATACCAGCGCTCCG
>JBGOTT010000406.1:0-3389 GCA_041476585.1 Gammaproteobacteria bacterium
GTCGATGATCTTCGCCAGCGCGTCGAAGCCGTCCTCGGCCAGGATCACGTCGAACCCGGCCTGGCGCAGGAACATCTCCGCGCTGCGCCGGATCGTGTTGCTGTCATCGATGACCAGGACCTTGATGGGGCCTGGCGTCGTGTCGCTCACGAACCTCTTCCCCTCCAAGACTGCGTAAATGTACTCTACGCTTTTTTTCGCGATCGGGTCCCTTCGACGCGGGCGCGTCAACGTCATGCGACCACCAGCCGTTGCGTGTCGATCGGAACAAGAAAAGGCCGCCCGCAGGCGGCCTTTCCGAGGACAGATCGGGCTATGACCCCGAATTTCGTCAGCTGCCGCCGGCAGTCGCCTCCGCAGCCGGCGTTTCCTCGGCTGCCGGCATCTCCGGCAGCACCGGCTCGGCTGCCTGGTCGCGCCGCATGTGGTGGTACGCGAGGCCCGTGCCCGCCGGGATGAGCCGCCCGACGATCACGTTCTCCTTCAGGCCCCGCAACTCGTCGCGCTTGCCCATGATCGCGGCTTCGGTCAGCACGCGCGTGGTCTCCTGGAACGAGGCCGCCGAAATGAACGAGTCGGTGGAGAGCGACGCCTTCGTGATGCCGAGCAGCATGTAGCGGTAGGTTGCCGGCTGCTTGCCCGCGTTGGTCGCCTTCTCGTTCTCCTCCAGCACTTCGGCGCGCTCGACCTGCTCGCCGGTGATGAACGGCGCGTCGCCCGGCTCCTCGATCTCCACGCGGCGCAGCATCTGGCGCACGATCACTTCGATGTGCTTGTCGTTGATCTTCACGCCCTGCAGGCGGTATACGTCCTGCACCTCGTCGATGATGTAGCGCGCCAGCGCCTCCACGCCGAGCAGCCGCAGGATGTCGTGCGGCTCGGCCGGACCGTCGACGATCAACTCGCCCTTGTTGATCACCTGCCCGTCGTGCACCAGCACGTGCTTGTCCTTCGAGATCAGGTACTCGTGCGCCACGCCTTCGAGGTCGGTGATCACCAGGCGCTGCTTGCCCTTGGTGTCCTTGCCGAAACTCACGGTGCCGGTAACCTCCGCGAGCATGCCCGCATCCTTGGGCGTACGCGCCTCGAACAGCTCCGCCACGCGCGGCAGGCCGCCCGTGATGTCGCGCGTCTTGGCAGTCTCCTGCGGGATTCTCGCCAGCACCTCGCCCACGCCCATCTGCTGGCCGTCGCGCACCGCGATTACCGCGCCGACCGGAAAGCTGATGTTCACGACGTGGTCGGTGCCGGCGATCCTCACTTCTTCGCCCGATTCATTGAGCAGCTTGACCTGGGGACGCACGCTCTTCGCCGCCGCGCCGCGCTGCTTCGGATCAATGACCACCAGCGTCGAAAGCCCGGTGACCTCATCCATCTGTTTGGCGACGGTAACGTTCTCGATCACGTTCTCGAGCTTCACCGTCCCCGCGTACTCGGCGATGATCGGCCGGTGGTGCGGGTCCCAGGCAGCGAGCGTCATGCCCGCCTTGACCTGCTTGCCATCGACCACCGACAGCAGCGCGCCGTACGGCACTTTGTGGCGCTCGCGTTCCCGATGGCTGTCATCGACGATGATCACTTCGCCCGAGCGCGAGATCACGACTTTCTCGCCCTTGGAGTTGGTGACGTAGCGCATGGTTGCCGTGAAGCGCGCCGTTCCGGCTGATTTCGCCTCGACCTCGCTCTGCACCGCGGTCCGGCTCGCCGCACCGCCGATGTGGAAGGTGCGCATCGTGAGCTGCGTGCCGGGCTCGCCGATCGATTGCGCCGCAATCACGCCGATCGCCTCGCCGATGTTGACCGTCGAGCCTCGGCCCAGATCGCGACCGTAACATTTCACGCACAGGCCCCGTCGCGTTTCGCAGGTGAGCGGCGTGCGCACCTTCACCTCGTCGATGCCGAGGCTTTCGATCGCGTCCACCGCGTCCTCGTCGAGCAGCGTGCCGGCCGGGTACAGCGTTTCCTGGCTCTCCGGGTTGACCACATCGATTGCAGCCACGCGGCCGAGGATGCGCTCACGCAGCGCTTCGACGACTTCGCCGCCTTCGACCAGCGCCCTCATCACGATGCCGTTGGTGGTGTTGCAATCCTCCACGGTAACCACCAGGTCCTGCGTGACGTCGACCAGGCGGCGCGTGAGGTAGCCCGAGTTGGCGGTCTTCAGCGCCGTGTCGGCGAGGCCCTTGCGGGCACCGTGCGTGGAGATGAAGTACTGCAGCACGTTCAGGCCTTCGCGGAAGTTGGTGGTAATCGGCGTCTCGATGATCGAGCCGTCGGGCTTGGCCATCAGTCCGCGCATTCCGGCCAGCTGGCGGATCTGCGCAGCCGATCCTCGCGCGCCCGAGTCGGCCATCATGTAAATCGAGTTGAACGCCTCCTGCTTGATCTTCTTGCCGGTGCGGTCGACCGCATCCTCGGTGCCGAGCTGCTCCATCATCACCTTGGCAACCTGCTCGCCGCAGCGCGACCAGATGTCGACCACCTTGTTGTAACGCTCGCCGACGGTCACCAGGCCCGAGGTGTACTGGTTCTCGATCTCCTTGACCTCTTCCTCGGCCGCCTTGATCAGCTCCGGCTTCTGCGCCGGAACCCGCATGTCGTTCACGCCGAACGAAATCCCGCCGCGCGTGGCGAAGGTAAAGCCGGCGTTCATCAGCCGGTCGGCGAAGATCACCGTTTCGCGCAGGCCGCAGCGGCGGAAGCCCTGGTTGATCAGCCTGGAGATCTCTTTTTTCTTCAGCGACTTGTTGATCAGGTCGAAGGGGAGCCCGGCAGGCAGGATTTCCGACAGCAGCGAACGCCCGACGGTCGTCTCGTAGCGCGTCAGCCTTTGCGTCTTGGTGCCGTCTTCGGCAACGTCGTATTCCTTGATGCGGACCCAGCAGCGTGCGTGCAATTCGACCTGGCGCGACTCGTAGGCGCGCGACACCTCGGCAAGGTTGGCAAACGCCATTCCCTCGCCTTTCGCGCCGATGCGCTGGCGCGTGGCGTAGTAAAGGCCGAGCACGATGTCCTGCGACGGCACGATCACCGGCTCGCCGTTGGCCGGCGAGAGCACGTTGTTCGAGGCGAGCATCAGCGTGCGCGCCTCCATCTGCGCCTCGAGCGACAGCGGCACGTGGACCGCCATCTGGTCGCCGTCGAAGTCGGCATTGAATGCCGAGCACACCAGCGGATGCAGCTGGATCGCCTTGCCCTCGATCAGCACCGGCTCGAAGGCCTGGATACCGAGGCGGTGCAGCGTCGGTGCGCGGTTGAGCATCACCGGGTGCTCGCGGATCACCTCTTCGAGGATATCCCACACCTCGGGAACTTCCTGTTCGACCAGCTTCTTGGCAGCCTTGATGGTGGTCGCCAGGCCCAGCAACTCGAGCTTGTTGAAGATGAAC
>JBGOTT010000407.1:0-3384 GCA_041476585.1 Gammaproteobacteria bacterium
ACCGACCCCGGCAATCCGGAGAGATGCCCGGTGTGGTCGCTGCACCAGGTGTATTCGGACGAAGCGCGCAAGCAATGGGTCGTCACAGGCTGCACCTCCGCCGGCATCGGCTGCCTCGATTGCAAGCAACCGGTCATCGAAGCGGTGCTGGCGGAGCTCGCGCCGATGCGCAAGCGCGCACAAGCCTACCTCGATGACCCGACGCTGGTGAAAAACATCGTCGCCGACGGCAACGAGAAGGCCCGCAAGCTCGCGTTCGAAACCATGCGCGACGTGCGCGAGGCGATGGGCCTGTCGCGTGCCCAGTAGAAACACGGTAGCGCAGGCAGCGCGGGTCCGCCGGTGAGCGCACCGGTCGTCCCCGAAGCCTCCGTGCGGGTTGCGCGCATTTACGGCGAGCCGCTGATCGAGCTGCCGCTGGACCTCTATATCCCGCCCGATGCGCTCGAGGTTTTCCTCGAGTCCTTCGAAGGCCCGCTCGATCTGCTGCTGTACCTGATACACAAGCAGAACCTCGACATCCTCGATATCGCGATGGCGCCGCTCACGCGCCAATACCTCGCGTACGTGGAGGCGATGCGCTCGAAGAACCTCGAGCTCGCAGCGGATTACCTGGTGATGGCGGCGATGCTGATCGAGATCAAGTCGCGCATGCTGCTGCCGCGGCCTCCCGTACTCGATGACGGCGAGCATGATCCACGCGCCGAACTGGTCCGCCGCCTGCTCGAGTACGAGCGCATCAAGCAGGCGGCAGCCCGGCTCGACGCGCTGCCGCAGATGGGCCGCGACGTTCTGGCGGTGTCGGTCTGGATCGAGCGCACCGCGCTCGGGCGACTGCCCGGCGTCGACCCGCGCGATCTGGCCGAGGCGTGGCGGGCGCTGCTTTACCGCGCGCGGCTTTCAGCCCACCATCGAGTGTCGCGCGAGGAGCTTTCGGTGCGCGAGCACATGAGCCTGATCCTGCGCCGCCTGCAGGAGCACAGGGTCGTGCAGTTTGCCGAGCTGTTCGATCCCGCGCGCGGCGTGGCGGTGCTGGTGGTGAATTTCCTCGCGCTGCTGGAGCTGGCGCGCGAACTGCTCATCGACATCACTCAGGCCGAATGCTATGCGCCGATCTACGTAAAATTGGCAGATGCTCAATCCCATTGAAGCCACGAGCATCATCGAAGCTGCGCTGCTGGCCGCGCAGGAGCCGCTGTCGCTCAACGACCTGCGGCGGCTGTTTGCCGACGAGATGGGCGCCGACACGTTGCGCCGGTTGCTGGGTGAACTGCGCGAGCAGTGGGGCGGCCGGTCGGTCGAGCTGGTCAACTCCGCGAGCGGTTGGCGTTTCCAGACGCGGCCCGAGTTCCAGCCTTACATCGATCGGCTCAATCCAGAGAAGCCGCCGCGCTACTCGCGCGCCGTGCTGGAAACGCTGGCGATCATCGCCTACCGCCAGCCGGTGACGCGCGGCGACATCGAAGACATTCGCGGCGTGGTGGTATCGGCGCCGATCCTGCAGACGCTGGAGGCGCGCGGCTGGATCGTCGTGGTCGGGTACCGCGAGACGCCTGGCCGGCCGGCCTTGTACGCCACTACCCGGGGTTTCCTCGACGACCTCGGTCTGCGCTCGCTTCAGGAGTTGCCGCCACTCGAGGAAATCGCCAAGACACTCCCGCTTGAACCGCCCGACCCGCAACCCGAAGCCGACGCTGCAACCACCCGCCAGCCGGCCGAATCCCGCGCGACCGCAGGCTGAACCGGCAGGCGTGCGCCTGCAGAAGCTTCTCGCGGAGGCGGGGTTGGGCTCGCGCCGCCAGATTGAGACCTGGATCGAGCAGGCGCGTTTGTCGATCAACGGCAGAATCGCCCAGCTCGGCGACCGGGCGGTGTTCGGCGATTCGATTCGACTCGACGGCAATCCGGTCACGCTCGAGCGAATGGCGGTGCGGGTGCTCGCGTACCACAAGCCCGTTGGCGAGATCGTCACGCGCAATGATCCGCAGGGGCGCAGTAGCGTTTTCGAGCAATTGCCGCGTCTGACACACGGGAAATGGGTCGCTGTCGGAAGACTGGATTACAACACCAGCGGGTTGCTGCTGCTGACCAATTCCGGTGATCTTGCCAACCGTCTGATGCACCCGCGTTACGCAGTCGAGCGGACCTACGAGGTGCGCGTCCAGGGCGTGCTCGGCGAGACGGAACTCGAACGCCTGCGCCAGGGCGTGGAAATCAGCGATGGGCCGGCCGCCTTCGAATCCATCGAAGCCTGCGGCGGGGACGGTTCGAACCGCCGGTACCGGGTGCGCCTCAGGGAGGGGCGCAACCGCGAAGTGCGCAGGATGTTCGCGGCGGTGGACCGGCGCGTCAACCGGCTGATACGCGTTCAATACGGGCCTATAGCGCTGCCGCGCGAACTCGCGCCGGGCGCCTGGAGGGAGCTCAACACCCGCGAAATTGCGCTGCTGCGAGAGGCGCCAAAGCCAGGCATCCGGCCCCGGCCACGAGTTGTCCGGGACAGACAAATCTGTTAAACTTCAAATGTTTTACGTGGTACGGGGCCCAGGCGCTGCGCAGCTTCGGGTTTTCCGTGTCCACCGGGTAAATGGGCTGCGTGCCCATTTTTTGTTTGTGGCGCCGAAATGGCCGGGTGGAGATGGTCCCTTTGGCCGGAATCATCGAGCCGACCCTCGCGGGGATGGGCTACGAACTGGTCGACGCGCAAGTGTCGAACCGGGGCCGGCTGCTGCGTATTTTCATCGACAAGCCGGGTGGTATCACGGTCGATGATTGCGCGGCTGTGAGCCGGCACTTGAGCCGCGTGTTCGAGGTCGAGGGAATGGATTACGACCGCATGGAGGTTTCGTCCCCGGGTCTGGACCGGCCGCTCATGAAGCGGGCCGATTTCGAGCGCTTCTCCGGCAGCAAGGCCGAGATACGGATGCGCATGCCGGACGAAGTCGGCCGCCGTCGGTTTGTCGGGGTGTTGCACGGCGTGCAGGACGGGAGTGTGGCGCTGGAGGTGGACGGCCGGCGAATCGTCCTGGCGCTGGATGGCGTGGAACGGGCGCGGCTCGTTCCAGAACAGTAACGCGGGTTTGGGAGCGGAGCAATGAGCCGGGAAATTCTGCTGCTCGTCGACGCGCTGGCGCGCGAGAAGAACGTCAACCGAGACGTGGTGTTCGGCGCGCTCGAGATGGCGCTCGCCTCGGCGACCAAGAAGCGCTTTACCGAAGACGTCGATGTGCGGGTCGCGATCGACCGCAATACCGGCAATTACGATTCGTTCCGGCGCTGGAAGGTCGTGCCCGACGACGCGGTCGAGCTGCCGCCGGCGCAGATTGCACTGAGCGAGGCGCACAAGCGCGACGTCGCCCTCAAGCTCGAGGATTACATCGAGGA
>JBGOTT010000408.1:0-3321 GCA_041476585.1 Gammaproteobacteria bacterium
ATCGCGTGCATATCGTCGTCGTCGGCTGAGCGTCGATCGGACCGGCGCCCCGCGGCCAGCCATGTACACGATCATCGTCGCCATCGACGATTCGGAGCACGCGCGGCGCGCAGTGCAGTACGCCGCGCGGCGCGCCAGGGGCGCGCGCTGCATGATTCACCTGCTGCACGTCGAGAAACCGGTGATGGCCTGGGAGATCGGACCGGTGTCGCCGATCGAGCACGTGGCGTCTGCGCGCGAGACCGAAAGCAGGAAGCTGCTGGCCGAAAGCGCGGCACAGTTCGATCCGGAGACCGAACTCGAGAAGCACGCGTTGCGGGGCGAACCGGCCGCCACGATACTCCAACTGGCACAGCAACTCGGCGCGGACGAGATCATCATGGGTTCGCATGGCCGGCGGCCCCTCGGTGCGGCGCTGCTCGGCTCGGTCACCTACAAGGTTCTGCACGACGCGCGGATCGCGGTCGTCGTGGTGCGATGACGAGGGGTCGGCGGCGCGGGTAGGCATGGACGTCCTCGAACTCGCCAAAGCCGCGCTCGCGCTGTTCGCTATCGTCGACCCGGTCGGCACGATTCCTGTCTTCCTGTCCGCCACCCAGGGTTTTGCCCTCGCGCAGCGCAGACTAGCCGCGCGCGTCGCCGGGGTCACGGTTTTCGGCGTGCTCGCCGCTTTCACTCTGCTGGGCGAGCCGTTGCTGGCTTTTTTTGGCGTGCGCATCGCCGCGTTTTCCGTCGCCGGGGGGTTACTCCTGTTGTTGCTCGCGCTGTCCATGGTGCAGGCGCACATCAGCCCGCAGCGCCAGACGCCCGAGGAAGCCAGAGAGATCGCCGGGAAAGACTCCGTAGGTGTCGTTCCCCTGGGGGTGCCGCTGCTCGCCGGTCCAGGAGCAATCACTCATGTCATCGTCGCCGCAAATGCCGCACCCGGGCGTATTGCGGATCAGAGCATGCTGTTGATCCCGATCGCGCTGGTCGCGCTCAGCGTGTGGCTGTCGTTTCGCCTCGCCCCCGCGGTTGCTCGATCGCTCGGCGCCACCGGCATCCACGTTGTCACGCGGTTGATGGGCCTCATCATCGCCGCCATTTCCATCGAGATGATCGCGAGCGGCCTGGGCAAGTTGTTTCCCGGGCTGTTGGCCTGATTTCAGTCCAGCGCGGCGCTAACTCTGAACGCAACGCGAGTACCCGCTAAACTAGCGCGATTCTCCGGTTGAGAGGAACCCATGCGCAGCGTAGCGATGCGTTTGCTGGCGCGCGAGCGCGGCCTGTTCGTCGGTGCAATCCTGATCGCGGCGGTGCTCGCGGTGTTCGGCGTGCCGTTCGATTTCGTGCTGTTCGGCCTGACGCTTGCGGGCGTCGCCCTGTTTCACCATCATACACTTCAGGTCGCACTGACCGGGCTTGCGTTCATCGTGCTCTACAAGCTCGGTTTCACCGGCTTCAAGACCGGGCCGGGTCTGGGCGGACTTGCGCTTCACCTCGCGCACGAGTGGGTGATCCTCGCGAACCTGCTGGGGCTGTTGCTCGGCTTTGCGCTCCTTTCCAAGCACTTCGAGGAGAGCCAGGTCCCGGCCGAGCTGCCCAGATTCCTGCCCGACGACTGGAAGGGCGGATTCGTACTTCTGGTCCTCGTGTTCGTGCTCTCTTCGTTCCTCGACAACATTGCCGCGGCGCTGATCGGCGGCACCGTGGCCAACGTGGTGTTCCGGGGCAAGCTGCATATCGGCTACCTCGCCGCAATCGTCGCGGCGTCGAATGCCGGCGGATCGGGCAGCGTGGTCGGCGATACCACCACCACCATGATGTGGATCGACGGCGTCGACCCGCTCGACGTGCTGCATGCTTACGTGGCTGCCATGGTCGCGCTGGTGCTGTGCGGCGTACCGGCGGCAATGCAGCAGCAGCGCCATAGCCCGATCACGAAGGATCCGCCCGCGGGCGTGCGCGTGGACTGGGCGCGCGTCGGCATCGTCGCGTTCATCCTGGTGGTCGCGATCCTCGTCAACGTGGTCGCGAACCTGATGTTTCCGGCGGTGCTCGATCACTATCCGCTGATCGGCGCTGCGGTCTGGGTCGCCATCCTCCTCACCGCGCCGGTTCGGAAGCCGCAATGGAACCTGCTGCCGGAGGCCTTCAAGGGCTCGACCTTCCTGCTTTCGCTGGTGATGTGCGCCTCGCTGATGCCGGTGGAGAAGCTGCCGGCGGCGGCGTGGCAGACGGCATTCGGGCTGGGCTTCGTCTCCGCGGTGTTCGACAACATTCCGCTCACCGCGCTGGCGCTGAAACAGGGCGGCTACGACTGGGGCATGCTCGCCTACACGGTGGGTTTCGGCGGCTCGATGATCTGGTTCGGCTCATCCGCAGGGGTGGCGCTCGCCAACATGTATCCGGAGGCGAAATCCGTGGGGAACTGGCTGAAGCACGGCTGGCACGTCGCGTTTGCCTACGTCATCGGCTTTTTCGTGCTGATGGTTGTACTGGGCTGGCAGCCGCACGCGAAGCGGGTCAAGACCGCCGAAGCGCCGGCTGCCGCAGTGCAGTATGCGTACAATTGACCGCGGTCAAGATTCCGGTCTTGCGTCGCGCGGTCGCCTTGCGGCGGGTACTGCGGCGGGACTACAATCCGAACGGTTCGCGAGGCAGAATACGAAGCAATCAACAAATAAGGCCGTACCGGCCACCAAGGGACACCATTCCACGAAGGAGGCACTTCCATGAGCAAGCACGACAAGCCGAAATCCTCACGCCGCAAATTCCTCACCGGCGCTGCGGCCGCAACAGCCGGCGCAGCGACGCTCGGCTTTCCGATGATCGTCAAGGCGCAGGGCCCGATCAGCATGCGCTGGCAGAGCACCTGGCCGTCGAAGGACATCTTCCACGAGTACGCGCTCGACTACGCCAAGAAAGTGAACGACATGACCGGCGGCGACCTCAAGATCGAGGTGCTGCCCGCAGGGGCCGTGGTAGCGCCCTTCGGTCTTCTGGACGCGGTTTCGAAGGGAACGCTGGACGGTGGGCACGGCGTGATGGTCTACCATTACGGCAAGCAAAACGCCTTGGCGCTGTGGGGATCGAGCCCCGCTTTCGGTATGGATGCCAACATGCTGCTCTCCTGGCACAAATACGGCGGCGGCAAGGAACTGCAGCAGAAGCTCTACCAGTCGATCGGCGCCAACGTGGTGTCCTTCCCCTACGGACCGATGCCGACGCAGCCGCTCGGCTGGTTCAAGAAGCCGATCACCAAGCCGGAAGACTTCAAGGGCATGAAATACCGCACCGTGGGTATTTCGATCGACCTGTTCACCGGCATGGGCGCCGCGG
>JBGOTT010000409.1:0-3294 GCA_041476585.1 Gammaproteobacteria bacterium
GACAACGATGCGAGTATGGGGAACACCGCCGCCGACCTGCTCGCGCCGCAGGGGCGCATGGCCGAACTGCGTCACGCGCTGTATCCTGTCTACGACCGCTGGGATTTCGATGCACTGACCCGATGGGCGCCACGACCGGGAGCGGCTGAGCTGCTCCGCCGACTCGTCTCCGACGGTTCGCGCGTGGGCATGGTCAGCAACGTGGGGCGCCGGGCGCTCACCGAAGCTCTGAACCGTTTCGACTTTGCCCGCTGGCTGTCGCCGGTCGTAACCCGCGACGAGGTGACCTGCATGAAGCCCAGAGCGGAGGGTATCTTGCGGGTGCTCGCGGATTGGCAGGTCGCGCCGGGTGACGTGCTGTTCGTCGGTGACAGTCGAGCCGACGTGTTCGGCGCGCGGGCGGCCGGAATGCCGGTGGCCATCATCCGGGGAGGGGAGTGTGACGAAGCCGCCTTCGCCGACGCCCCGCCCGACCACATGATTTCGCGGCTGGACGAGCTCGCCGGGCTGATTCGCTGATCGCACGTTCTTCGAGCAACCCGGGCGCAGCGCGCCCAGACTCAAGACTGCCTGGACTCGCGGCTCTCGCGCAACAGCGCCTCGATCCCGTCGGGCACCTCGCCCCGCGCGAGCATTCGCCTGAAGGTCTCGTAGACATCGCTCTTTGAACCCGCCTTGCGCAACGCGTCCTCGTCGTTGAACCAGACGTAAATGACGATCTTTACCGGTCGCGACGCGAAGCGGAAGAACAGGCGGTACCGCTCCGGCATGCCCTTCTTCACCCGCCGCCAGTTGGCGTACCCGGCGCCGAGCGACTTGCCGAGGCGGAAATCCGGATGGTCCGGATTGGCGGGAACCGCCTGAGTGATCACCTTGTAAACGGAGGCGAGCAGGCGGGCCTGGGGCTGGGACTTGTAGCCGCCCGGGTTGCGCCGCGCGAGTGCAGCGACGTGCGCTTCCAGTTCGTCGAGGGCGACCGCAAACGGGCGGAAGTAGTAGAGCCTCCAGCCGTTGACGACCATTGCCGCGCACTCAGCCGGTCTTCACGCCCGCGACGAGTTTGCCGATGCGTTTAAGTTGACCCGCATCGGCCGGGACGATGTCCTCGGGTTTCGCCTGCATCTCACGCTCGAGGAACCGCAGGAAGCCCAGCACGACCGGATCTACCTCTGCTCGGGCCCGGGTCGCGCCGGATTTCGCGGAGAGCAAGACCTGTCCGTCGGCGAGCACCGTCGCGCGCACCGCGCCGCTGAATTCGGGGTGCGCCCTGAAGAACGCCGCGTCCAGCCGGATTCCCTTGGAGTTTCCGACCGGGGTGACTTTGCCTGCGTACTTCTCTGCATTCTCGGACATCGCGCCTCGCTGTAAGCACATCTGTAACCACATTTTACCCGATCCAGGCTGCGAGGACCGCGTCGCGCCCGGTCACTGAATCAGCTCATCCGCGCGCAGCAGCACCGACTGCGGGATCGTGATGCCAAGGGCCTTGGCGATCTTGAGGTTGATGACCAACTCGAACTTGGTGGGTTGCTCCACGGGGAGTTCGGCGGGCCGAGCGCCCTTGAGAATATTATCGACGTAGGTGGCGGCGCGTCGTTGCTGTTCAGAAAGGCTCGCCCCATAAGCGATCAGGCCGCCAGCCTCCGCCGACCTTTGAATCCCGACATCGTCGGCAGCCGGTGCTTGAGTGCCAGCGTCCCGATGCGTGTTTGCTCAGAGAATCCAGCCAGAAGAGGGTCATCAAGCACGATGAGGGCGCCGGCGCGCCCTCGGATTGCGGCTTGGAAGGCCGCCTCAATGTCGCTGGACGATCGTACTTCCAAGGTCTGAGGTTGAACTCCAAGCGTTCGGGCCGCAGCCTCTGCCTCTCTCAATTGCAGCGCGTTCGACGCGTTGGCTGGGTTTGAGAGAATGCCTACGCGCGATAGTTTGGGAACGACTTCCTTGAGGATCTCCACTCGCTTCCCGCTAATCTCTGTGGAAAGGAAGCTGAGGCCGGTGATGTTCCCGTCGGGCCGCGCGAGACGCGTGATGAGCCCAGCCCCCACAGGATCGACCACGGCCAGGAAGACGATGGGGATCGCGGTCGTTGCCTTCTGGGCCGCCTGCGCAGCGGGCGTCGCGATTGCGACAATCAGATCCACCTTGAGACGGACCAGTTCGGCGGCAAACTCGTCGAGCCGTTCGACATTGCCTGCGGCAAACCGGCGCTCAACGATGATGTTTCGCCCCTCAACATACCTGAGTTCGCGTAGCGCATCGAAGAGCGGCGAGAACGCCGCGGACGTACGGGTCGTTTCGGAGCCAACGGACAAGAAGCCGATCCGGTACATGTTTCCGGGCTGCTGGGCGAAAGATGCATCAGGCGCGACGCCAAGCGCAAGCAGCGCAAGTACCGTGTCACGCCTGTTCATTGGATTCCAGCTCAGGCCGCGGGTTCCACAGAATAAGTCTTGAACCGCGCCGGCGAAACGACCTCGATCATCTGCAGATCTTTCGAGTGGGCGAGCTCGCGGTGGCGAATGCGCGGCGGCTGGTAGAAGCAGGTGCCGGGTTTCATCAGAACTTCGCCGATGCCTTCGTACTCGAACTTCGCCCACCCCTTCAGCACGTACACGAACTGAACGTCGCAATCGTGCCAGTGCCATTCGCCGCGCGGCGCCTTGCCCGGTCGCGCGCGGATCACGTGGGTGACCACCCTGCCGCGCGTGGCGCGTGCGATGCCGAGATCGCGGTACTCAAAGTAGCTGCGCAGCCCGCGTTTGACGAACTTCGAGGCTGACGCATGGCTTGCGGAAAATCGCTTTGCGCGTTGTTTCGCGGCAGCGCCTGCCTTGATAGCCGGTTTTCTCATCGCTCCGCTCCTCCGCCTACTTGCATTTCAGGTTCTTCGACCAATCCGGGATCGGCTGCGCGCAATCGACTTCGATGATTGCGCGGTCTTCGCGCATCTTGGGTTCGGCAAGCTGCGCTGGGGAATCCCGCCATGCCCCGAACAGCACCCCCATCGTCGCAACCCCGACCACCACGCCGGCAGCCGTGCCGCCTTGGATATTGACGCTGGCCGATCCTCCGCTCGTGCCGGTCGCGGAAAAGCGGCCGCCCTGCCCGGAAACACTCGCCGTCGAGCAACCCGCGAGCGCGAGGGCAAATGCCAGGGACGAAATGAGCAAGATCTTCACGGACAAATCTTACTCCCGCGAACTCAGGCGGGCCTGGGGCGGCGCTTGCGCGGGGCGCTCATGCGCGCGCTGCGCGCCGTAGCCGGTCGAGCACGGCGCTCCATTCCGGCGA
>JBGOTT010000410.1:0-3240 GCA_041476585.1 Gammaproteobacteria bacterium
CGAACCGTAGGAGGCGAGGCGCGGGTCGGTGACCTGGTAGTAGAGAACGCCATCGACCGCCAGCTGGGTGTTGTCCCGCGTGATGCACACCTGCTCGGGCACGTCGATCGGCACCTCCTTCAACGAGTGCATGTACGCGACGCGATCGAGGAACGGGATGATCAGGTTGAGCCCGGGCTCCAGCACCGCGTGGAACTTGCCCAGGCGCTCGACCACCCAGGCGCTTTGCTGCGGCACGATGCGCACGCCCTCGATGACGAACACCACGATCACCGCGATGAAAAGTATCCACGGCGCGAATTCTCTGGTCACCGGAGTCATCCAGGCGGCGAATGCGACGACGAACGCGATGATCAGCTTGATGAACATGGTGCCTCCCCGTTTCGGAAACTGCGCCGCGTCCGGCAGCTCAGGCCGGGCGCGTCTTGGTCACGGTCAGTGTATTGCCATCGGCGACGAGAATGTAAAGCATCCCGCCCGGATCGATGGCTGCGTCGCCTTCGACGCGGGCCTCCCAGCTCGCCCCACGGTAGCGGACGCGCGCCAGCCGCGCGTCCTGGTTCACCCATGCCTCGAACGTCACCGGCTGGGCATGGTCCACCGGCTTCATCTGCTGGTGTGCATTCTTCGCCCGGTAGACGTGCACGGCGTACACGCCGACCACCGCGACCACGCCGGCGGCAATCGCCTGGACCGGAAATCCCTGGCCCAGCCAGGCGACGGCAGCGCCGCCGAACGCGGCGATTCCGAGCATCAGCAGATAGAACGTGCTGGTGAGCAACTCCGCGATCACCAGCCCAAAGCCGACTAGCACCCACACGAGGGAGTCGTCCATGGGACTAATTTCGCACGTGCGGGGCCGGGGCGCAACTGGCGGAGCTAGAATCCTCTGGCCATGACAGATCCGGTCGCCGCCGTCGCGGCAGAGTTGATCGACCTGGACGAGCGGCCACGGATGCTGCCCGGGTTCGCCGCCCGGCACCCCGCCCTCGACGCCGCCGCCGGATACCGCGCTGCTGAACTCCTTCACGCGCATCGGCTCGCAGCGGGATGGAAGCCGGTCGGGCGCAAGATCGGCTTCACCAACCGCACCCTCTGGCCGCGCTACGGCGTGTACGAACCGATGTGGGGCTACGTGTACGACCGCACGCTGGTGCACGCGACCGCGCAGCAGGCGACGGTGGATCTTGCAGGCCTGGTGCAGCCACGCATCGAGCCCGAGGTGTGCTTCAAGCTCAAGGCCGCGCCGCGAGCCGGCGACCCGGCGTCGCTGCTCGAAGCGATCGAATGGGTGGCGCACTCCGTCGAGATCGTTCATTGCCACCACCTGGAATGGAAGCTGCAGATTGCCGATTGCACCGCCGCCAACGGCCTGCACGGGCGGCTGGTGCTAGGCGCGCCGGTCGCGCCGCGCGAGCTGCCGGAACTCGAGCGCGCGCTGCCAAGGCTCGAAGTCGTGCTGATGAAAGGCGGCCTCACGATCGATCGAGGCGTGGGCGCCAACGTCCTCGACAGCCCGCTGCTCGCGCTCGGCCACCTGCTCGGGCTGCTCAGCGGGAGGCCGGCGCACGCATTGCGGGCCGGCGAGATCGTTTCCACCGGCACGCTCACCGACGCGCACCCGGTGGCCGCGGGTGAGACGTGGAGCACCGCGTTCTCGGGCATCGCGCTGCCCGGCCTGACGGTGAAATTCCGATGAGCGCGCTGCCGCTCTCCGGCCTCACCGTGGTTGCGCTCGAGCAGGTAATCGCCGGGCCGTTCTGCACGCGCCAACTCGCCGACCTCGGCGCGCGCGTGATCAAGATCGAGAGGCCCGGCGCAGGCGACGCGGCCAGGAACTACGACACGACCGTCAACGGAATGTCATCGCACTTCGTCTGGGTCAACCGCTCGAAGGAGAGCATTGCGCTCGATGTGAAGCATCCGCGGGCGAAGGCGGTGCTCGCAAAGCTGATCGAACGCGCGGATATCTTCGTGCAGAACCTTGCGCCGGGAGCCGCCGAGCGCCTCGGGCTTGGCGCCGCCGAGTTGCGCGCGAGGCACCCGCGGCTCATCTGGTGCGGAATTTCAGGATACGGGCCCGCCGGGCCCTACGCGGAAAAGAAAGCCTACGACCTGCTGGTGCAATGTGAAACCGGCCTGCTCTCGGTCACCGGCACCGCCGAGTCGCCGTCGAAGGCAGGCATTCCGGTGGCCGACATCGCGGCCGGCATGTACGCGTTGTCTTCGATCCTGGCTGCGCTGCTCAGGCGCGGGCGCGACGGTACCGGCGCCACGCTCGACATCACGATGTTCGAGTCGCTCGGCGAATGGATGGGGTTCCCCGCCTATTTCACTGCGTATGGCGGATCGCCCCCGCCGCGCGCAGGTGCCTTCCACGCAACAATTGCTCCGTATGGCCCTTTTCGCGCCGGTGACGGCCACAGCGTATTCCTGGGGGTGCAGAACGACCGCGAGTTCGCGCGCTTCTGCGAGATCGTGCTTTCAAACGCCGGGCTTGCAAGCGACGCGCGCTACGCGACGGGCCCGGCGCGCGACGCGAACCGCGCATCGCTGCAGACCGAAATCGAGCGGGTTTTCGCGCAACTTACCGCCGCGCAGTGCGTCGAGCGGCTCGAGCGCGCGGAGATTGCCAACGCGCGCTTGAACAGCATGCAGGAGTTCTGGGACCACCCGCAGTCGGCGGCACGCGCGCGCTGGCGCGAGGTGCAGACGCCCGCAGGACCGGTGCAGGCGATGGCGCCGCCGTTCAACCTGGATGCGTGCGAGCCGCGCATGGACGCGGTGCCCGCTCTGGGCGCGCACACCAGGGGGATCCTCGAAGAGATCGGCTACAGCACGCCCGAAATCGAGCGCCTCTCGGCAGCTGGGGCGATCAACTAGTCTTTCTTGCTCGTCTCGATTTTCGCCGCGCGCGCGAGCTCGCGGTGCACGCGCGCCACGCGCTCGACTTCGCCCTTCGCCGCGAAGCGCTCGTAGAACCCTTCGTCGCGGAACTGGCGCGCCATCTCGGTCCACGGCGCGAGGCGCTGCTCCCAGCGCGCCACGCGCCCGGCCTCCGGTTCGGCATCTTCCCGCGCGAGATCCGCGCACACGCGGATCATCGCCTTGATGGTCACCGGCCGCGTGACCATGTAGCCGTCCTTCGCCCAGGTCGCGTCGCCGAACACCGTGCGCGCCGCCTTGAGGAAGTCGCGCACGATCGCGTAGTAGCGCGGCACTTCCTTCGAGCTTCCGCCG
>JBGOTT010000411.1:0-3239 GCA_041476585.1 Gammaproteobacteria bacterium
AACATATTCCGCGCCCTGCATTTCGCTCAGACGGCTGACCGTGCGCGCGAACTCCGCCGCGGCGGTCTTCGCATCACCGCCCTCGGTGAACAGCTCCTCCGGCGCCGCGTCCGCCGAGCACACCAGCTTTACGCGCTCATCGTAAAACACGTCCACCAGCCAGGTGAAGCGCCGCGCCGAATCGGCATTCGACGGTCCCATGCGCGGGATATTCGACAGGATCGCCGTATGAAAGCGCACCGCCAGGTCTAGGTAATCGGCGCACGAGCGCGGTCCACCGCACAGCACCGCGAAGTCGAACCACACCAGCCCGCCCGCGCGCCTGACGTACGGAATTTCGCGGCCCTCGACATCGAGCGGTTCATGCTCTTCCATCACATCGGCGAGATTGGCGAACACGGCCTCGAGCGCCCGGTCGGTCCCGGCGCCCAGCGGCGTGCGATAGACCTGCACCTTCTCCATCGCGCGGCGGCGATAGTCGATGCCGCTATCGACCTGGATCACGTCGAGCCGCGACTCGATGGCTGCGATCGCAGGCAGGAAGCGCTCGCGCTGCAGGCCGTTGGGATAGAGCTGGTCTGGCGCATAGTTCGAAGTCATCACAAATTCCACGCCGCGCTCCATCACCTGCTCCAGGTACCGCCCCAGGATCATCGCATCGGCGATGTCCGAAACGTGGAATTCGTCGAAGCAGATCAGGCGATAGCGCTTGCGCGTTTCCTCCGCCAGAACCGCGATCGGATCTTCGACGCCTTTCAGTTCGTCGAGCTCGCGATGAAGCTCGCGCATGAAATGATGGAAGTGCACGCGGCGCTTGCGTACCAGCGGCACGCAGCGGTAGAAGGCATCCATCAGAAAGCTCTTGCCGCGCCCCACCCCGCCCCACAGGTACACCCCCTTGGGCAACGGCGGCTTGACCAGCAGGCGCTTGATCGCGGTGTCGCGCCGCGCCTTGTATTCGGTCCACTCTTCGTAAAGCCGCTGCAGCCGCTTGACCGCGTGCCATTGCGCTGCGTCCGATACGAAGCCGCGTTTCTCCAAGCTTTGCTGATAGAGGGAGGCGACGTCGGGTTTGGTGGATTCCCCGGATCCAAGGGCCTCGCGCCCGACCACTTGCTAGCGGTCCTCGCGAGTGTGAAAAATGCGGAGTATGAAGACGTCGGTTGCGGTCAATTCGTAGCGGATCTCGTAGTCTCCGACGATGATGCGCCGCACCTCACGCGCACCGAACTCCCGCAATCGGACACCGAGGCGGGGACGGCTCGGAACGCGCTTTGCGGCCACCACGAGATTGCGCACGACTCGGATCGTTGCCGCCGGATGTACCGGCGCCAGGAATTCGTACAGGCGCGCGAGATCCGAATGCGCCCCGCTCGTCCAGCGCAACGCCACAGCTAGCGGCGGCGCGCGCGCTTCGGCTTCGCCAACCGGTCAACCCAGGCTTCGATGCCGGCGTGTTCGATCGTGCGCTTCGCATCCACGTCGGCGAGCGCCTCGAGCGTCATCCGATGCCGCTCCTCTTCGAGCGCGACGTAGGAAGCGATCGCCTGTTTCACGATCCACCCCTTCGGGCGGTCCAGGCGCTCGGCGAGGCCGTCGAGCTTCTCGGCCAGGTCGGCGGGCAGATGGCTGGTGACGACACGCGTGTCCATGATGCAGTCGGCTTTAATCAGAATGATTAAGACATATTACGCAATCCCGTCGCGACGTGCAATGCGGCGCGTTCAACCTCGTTCCGCGGGCCGTTTGTCTCGGCGCGCAATCGTCTACTCCGCCTTGATGTTCAGCCGTTTGATCAGCTCGGCCCAGTTGCGGCTTTGCTGCAGGGTCACCTCGCGCAGCTCCGACGGGGAGCTCGATTTCGGCTCGTTGCCCAGCTTGCGCATGGCATCACCGAAGCTCGCCGACGTGGTGATCTTGTTCAAGGCCGCGTTGAGCTTGTCGACGATGGGCTTGGGTGTTGCCGCAGGTGCAAACACGGCATACCAGGTTTCGCCGACGATGGACGGATAGCCCAGCTCGCGGAAAGTCGGCACCTCGGGCATGAGCGGCAGGCGCTCGGAGCTCAGCACCGCGAGTGCGCGATAGCGACCGGCGTTCACGTTCGGAACGGCACTGGTCAGCGCCTCCACGTTCGAATCGACCACGCCGCCGATCATGTCCATCGTCGCCGGCGCGGCGCCCCTGTAGTGCACTTGCGCCAGCTTCACATCGAGATCGTTGGCGATGAGTTCGCCCAGCAGGTGCACCATGCTGCCTTGGCCGTTGGTGGCGTTGTTGATCTTGCCCGGGTTGGCTTTTGCATAGGCCACGAACTCCCGCAGGTTCTTGGCCGGGAAGTCTTTCTTGACCACGAATGCGAACGGCACGGTGGCCACTGCCGCCACCGGCTCGAAGTCATCGAGCTTGTACGCCAAACTGTCGTTCAGGTGCGGGATGACGGTGAAGGTGGTACCCGCCGACAGCAGCAGCGTGTAGCCATCCCTGGGTGCGCGTGCCACGTAGGTCGCGCCGATGGCGGTCGCGGCGCCCGCCTTGTTTTCGACGACGAATACGCCTCCCAGTTCCTCACGCAGACGCTGCGCGAGCAGGCGGCCGACCACGTCGCTGGTGCCCCCGGGCGGGTAGGGAATGACCACGGTGACGGGTTTGCCGGGCCATGTTGTCGCGTCGGCTCCTTGCGCGCAGGCGCTGGAGTGAACCGCGGTGGCGGCGAGTGCGCAGGCCAGTGCGAAAACTTTTAATCCTAGCGGCATGTCTGTCTCCTGTATTCCTTGCGAGAAGGATAGGACAACTCATCGGCCCGCTGCACGCTCATGGTTCTCGCGCGCCGGGAGTCTGTGTTGCGCCGGGTCGGTTCGTGGCGGATCTGGCTTGTCATGGGCTGTTGGCCAGGCATTCGGGGGGTGCGCAATCGGCATTCTGGTGAATGCTGCCTGTATTTGCCGCGATCAGGCAAGCGATACCGCGCTCAGGGCCGAGCGCGCTCGGCCCTGAGCGCGGTTTCAGGCGATGTCGGTTACCGCGTGATACGTGATTGGCAGGCTCGCATGCGCGGGCCAAGCCTCGGGGGGCACGGGCGGTGCGCGCTCCACCGCCTTCGGCTGCCAGCGGCCCAGATGCACGAGAATCGCTCGCACCACGACGGGGTCTTCAATCAGCGCAATGACACGCATCGGGCTTTTGCACTTGGGGCATTCGAGCGGATCGGATTCATAGACCTTGCGGATCAGCCGCGC
>JBGOTT010000412.1:0-3231 GCA_041476585.1 Gammaproteobacteria bacterium
AACTACATCCGCGCAACGACGGACCCGAACGCGTCGACCTGCGCCCAGTCGGTGAACTCGACGACCGCGTTGCGCTCTGTCGGGCCATTTGTCATCCACATGATCAGCCGGATGACCATGCGGTCGCGGAAGCTGTACCTCGGGTAATCGATCTTGCCCGCGAAGACGGCCAGTTCACTCGGCCGCCACGTGATCCTCTTCAGCATTTTCTTCATGTAAGGGTTGGTGTCCGGCCGGCTCTTGCCGGGTTTGCGCGCAACCACGTTCACGGAAAACAAGGCGCCGGGTTTGGCGTCCAGGATCTTCCCGTTGCGGCGGATGAAGTCGAACACCAGCGGGCTGTGCTTGCCGTAGCGGACGCTCGCGCCCACGACAATCTTGTCGAAGGACGCGAGATCCGGACCGGGCTCGTCCCGAATGGAGGCTAGCGCGACCTGATGCCCCTGCCGCTCGATGACCTGCCGCAGGCGGTCGCAGATCTTGCGCGTGTGACCATCGGTGGTCGAGTAGATGACCGCGATCCTGGCCATGCCCGCAAACCGGATCCGCCGCTGCGCCGGATCAGTTGTTCTTCGCGCCCTCGTTGACCCAGACCTTGAGGATCTCGAGGTCCTTGTCGGGGAGCCTCTCGCGCGCGTGAGGCATCCGGATGGAAGGATTCGCGCGCCCCTCCACCAGCATGTTGAGCGCGCTGGTGAAGGCGTCCCCGGGCTTGACCAGCGGTCCGAACTTGCCACCTTTCATCACGGTTTGATGGCTGGTGGTATCGAAGCCGCTGGCCTCGAATCCCGGCTTGCCCGGGGCATGGCACTCGGAGCAGTTCCTGGAGAGGATCGGCTGCACCTCGGCGCTGAAGCTGACGTTCCGGGGAGAGCATCCCGCTAGAAGCGCCACTCCCGCGATGATTGCGCATCCCACCACCTGGCTTCTGGGCATTTTCGTTCCTCCTGCTGAAAGCGATGCTATCCGGGTGGAGGCCGGCATGAGTTGATCCAGCGCAAAGCCCGCTGATGTCGCCGCATTCACGTTCCACGATGGACGAGGTTCGCCAGGTCCGCGGCGAGCCGGGCCGCGACGCGCTGCATGGTGTCGAGCAATTTGTGCGCGATCTTCGCTCGCGCCGGAACCAGCAGCCTCGGCAACTGCACCGCCTGGCTCAGCAGGCGGGTCTCCTCCCCGTACAGCGACAGCAACTCCCGCAGCAGGCGCTCGAGCTCCGTTCGCCCGAAGCTGGCCCGAATCGCTGCCCGCGCTGCGCCTTCGCGTCGCCATGCTTGCAGAATCCGGCAGGCGGCGGCAAGCAGGCGCTCGATGCGCGCCAGGCGCACCGGCGCGATCGCGTCGTAGCGGAGCACGATGCCGACCGGAAACGCGCGTGACTGCTCGAGAAACTCCCGGTCGACCCGCTTCGATTCGTCGTACAGGTGCTGCAGATCGTCGCGCCCGGGCGCGCGTCCGGCAGCGACCGACTCCGCCGCACGGCGGATCACGAGCGCATCCTTGCGCACTTCCTTGTCGACGTTCAGCGCGAGCGTCCGCTCGAGGTGCGGCAAGGCCAGCCGCAGCGGCAGGGCCGCGCGCAACGCTTCAACGGTCCTGCGACTGTAGGCCCTTAGAATGCGGCCGTTGATCGCCGCAAGGACGCGCGCCGCGTCCACGCAGCGCAGATCAGCCCGGCGACGGCTTGACCGCGCGATGAAAGCCGAGCATTCCGCAGAACACCGTCTTGGACGTCACGTTGACGAAGCCCAGATCGCGCAGTACTCCCGACAGTTCCTCGGCCGAATAGAACATTTTCAGCGCGTTGATGAAGTAACGCTTGCAGTTCAGCGCCGCCGGTCCGCTGCGGAACAGGAATCCGGTGAACGCAAGGCAGCTGCGCAAGTAAGCGTAATAGAGGCCCTCGACGACCCGGTTGCCGGGACGCAGCATGTCGCTGTGGTGGAAATGCCCGCCCGGCTTGAGCACGCGGCGGATCTCGTCGAACACGCCCCTGACCCGCAGGTGACGCGAGGCGAACTGCAGCGTGACCACGTCGAAGTGATTGTCGGGAAACGGCAGGTGGTGGACGTCGCCGATGGTGCTGTGGATGCGGAACCCCCGCGCGGCAGCCCGTTGCCTGCCGACCCCCTGCATCTCGGCGCTGCGATCGATCGCGTGCACGTCGAGCGTGGGTTCGCGCCCGAGCAGCGCGATGCCGATCGCGTTGGTGCCGGCGCAGACGTCAAGCACGCGCTCGCCCGCGCGCACGTCGACGGTGGACATGAAGCAGTCGAGGAAAAAGCCCCACAGGCCGAGGCTGGCGATGCAATTGGCGCGATCGTAGTAAGGGGCGACGTCGGCGAACACCTCGTTCAACTCCCGCGTCCAGACAGTATTGAAGAGTTGCTCGCGCAACTCTTCTCGCAAGGCCAGTGGCGGCGGTGGCATGTGGGTACTCCTCCTCTCAGATGCGCAGCAGGTAGACGATGGCGCAGAGCGTTCCCGCCGCCGCGATCAGGTACACGATGGTCGCGACCAGCGTATCGGCGCGCACTCCGAGGTCGTAGAGCGTAATGCGCAGCCGGTGCGCGGCACTCCAGAGCGAAAGGAATACGATCCCTACGAAGGCGAGTTTGGCGAGCCAGTGGCTCGCGACGGCATGCAGCCGTTCGTAGGCAAGCAGGTCGGGCGCGTGGCCCAGCGCGACGAGCAGCGTAAGGAGAATCAGGGCCGGGGTGAGGAACGCGGTGAGCGTGCCGCCCGCGGCGAACGGCCCCCACACGATCGGCTTGTTCGACCGGGCCATGGTCAGAACACCCCCGCGAAGTAGAGGACTGCGAGCGACAACAGCCCCCAGCCGGCGTAATGCGCGCCGACGATCACACCGTCCGGCACGAACTCCTCGCCCACCTGTACCGGCAGCGCCTTCGGCGTCAAGTTGAACCAGGTAATCGTGTGGTAGAGCGCGAAGCCGAGCGCGAGGACGTGGAAGGCGATGCTCAACGGGCTCTGCAGACGCGCGAGAAACGCGCCCCATGCCGCCGGGCCATCCGCCAGTTGCTTCAATCCCCACACCATCATCAGCCCATAGGCGCCGATGAACAGACAGCTAAACTCCCGCGCCATGTAGCGCAGGTAGCGCGGCTGGCGGAAAAACCAGCGGAACTTCGGGATCTCTCGAACGTAGGGCCTGCGGCTCATCTCTTCACCCAGGGCATCAGGTGTTCCTTATACCAGTCAACCATGCTC
>JBGOTT010000413.1:0-3225 GCA_041476585.1 Gammaproteobacteria bacterium
GATCGTCTCGGTAAACGGCGGTGCGCCGACGGCGAGGACGGGCACCCCGCAGCTCTGCGCTTCGACGGCGTTCAGGCCGAGGGCCTCCTTCTCCGGCAGCCCCGTCATCAGATAGTCGAGCCGGCCGTACACGGCACCGACATCGTCCTGATGGCCCCAGAAACGGGCACGCTCGCCCAGCGGGCGCAGGACGAATTTCAGATCGCGCACCGACGCATATCCCCCTGCGCCAAAGATTTCGAGATTCACGCCCGGCTGCCTTGCGAGACAAGGCAGGAGCAGGCCGAACAGCAGCGGAAACTGTTTGATCGGGGTGAGCCGCGAAACGATTCCCAGCGTGAGGCCGGCGCGCTTCTCGAAGCGGCGTTCCTGGCGCATCCCGAGCCAGATCGGATAGACGGTCGCGAGCAAGCGGTCGCGAAGTTTCCTGTGGTCGAACGCGTACTCGGACCTCGCGAGAATTTCGCCGCCCGGCTTACCGCGCTGCTCGGCGACGCCGAGCAGCGGCTCGTCCCACGCCGGCGCGCCAATCTCGCGCAAGCCTTGCAGGACCCAGCCCGAAACCGCGCACACCAGATCGTGGCCCTCATAGGCGCGCGGATCGCGGCCTTGCGGCGGCATGTGCGCGATGGCGGTGCGCAGATGTTCGGCCCGCGCCGCGATGCAGGCAGGAAGCGGGCCGTGGGAGAGGAGCCACGATCGCTGCTGCGGCAGGCCGATGCGTTCGGCTCGCGCCACCGGGATCAGCTCCGCGTCCGCCGGAAGCGCGAGGTTTCGCCAGTAGCGCGCGTTTTCGCTGACGAACAAGGTGCTCGGCACGCCGAGCCGCGACAGCGCGCGGCTCAGGAACGCGGTGAAAACCTCGCCGCCGCCGAAATGCTCTTGAAGGTTGATCTGCCAGGCACGCATCGATCGGGGCCGCGACGCCGCGCTTACGAGGTCAGAGCGCGGATGCGCGTGCGCAGCCAGCGGCTCGCGAGCTTTTTCTTCTGCGGCGCGTCGCAGGCGTGCCGCCAGAGCAACCCGAGGAAGCCCTCGTCGCGCAAGCGCCGGTAGTGTCCGCGGCGCGCATCCGGATAGGGGTGCTGCTCGATCTTGTGGAAGATCGACAGCGCGCCATCCACGAGCTGCCAGCCGATGAGCCGCCCGAGCTCGCGGTCGGCGACCTCGTTTTCGATCATCGCGGCGAGCGAGCGGGCGTTGTAGATGCTCGAGGCGATGATCGCGTCGAGGCGCCGCGCCTTCTCCTCGGGGCCGAAGCGGCGCACCGGGAGCCGGTAGAAGTATCGCGGCTCCGGATCGAATCGAACCCGGCGCGCGCGAGCGAGCGCCCGCGTGGTCCAGATGACGTCCTCGTGGATGAGGCGCGGCACGAAGGCGAACCGGTTTGTTTCGATGAATTCCCGCCGATAAAGATGCAGGCACGCCATGTGCGGCAGAAAACGCGCCGCGAGACGTTCGCGCAGCCATTCGGGCCCGGAAAGCACGTCCGTGCTCTGCACGCCGGAATAAATGGGCCGATCGCGCTCGCGGCCCTCGAAATGGTAATAGCCGTTGCCGAGCAGCATGTCGAGATCGCCCGCCTCGCCGTGCCGCAGCCAGGAGGCATAGGTGTCCGGCGCAACGAAGTCATCCGAATCGACGAACGCGACCCATCGGCCCGTGGCGTGCTTCATCCCGGTGTTCCGGGCCGCCGACAGGCCGCCGTTTTCCTGCCGCGACAGGCGCAGGTTCGGCATGCGGCCCGCGTAATCGGCGAGGACCGCGGGACTGGCGTCGGTGGAGCCGTCGTCCACCGCGATGATCTCGAACTCGGCCGCAGGAAGCGTCTGCCCGGCGAGGCTGTCGAGGCACGCGGGCAGGAAGGCCGCGACGTTATACACCGGCAGGATCAGCGCGAGGCGCGGCGTATCGATCACTTGCGCCTCAATACTCCAGCCGGCAGCGTTCGAGCCACAGCAGCAACACCACGAACGTATAGGCGAGCCGGCGCGAGCCGCGGCCGGTCCGCGCCGAGTTCCACAGCGCGCGGACGGCGCTCGCGTCGAGAAACGGCGCGAGCGACTCGCAGCGCGCGAGCACGCTCTCGGCGGCTTCCCGCCAGAGCCCATTGAACAGTCCCCGCAGCGGCACCGAAAAGCCGTGCTTTTCACGCTTCCACGCCGCAGCAGGAAGATGGCGGCGCGCCAGCTCCCTCAGCAATGCCTTGCCGCCGCCCGCGTCGTAATGCGCCGCCGCGGGAAGTCCGAGAACGCTCTCCAGCACCGGATTGCCGAGCATCGGGACGCGCACTTCCAGCCCATGCGCCATGCTCGCGCGGTCGGTCTTGGCAAGGCAATTTTCCGACAAATAGGTCCACAGGTCGGCACGCATGAGGCTCGCGGTATCCATGCCGTCGGCCAGTTCGCGCCACAGCGCGAGCGTCGCTTCGGGCCGGCTGCGCGCCAGCGCTTCGGGCGCGAGGTAACGGCCAAGGCTTTTTCTGCCGCCCGACCAGGGACCCAGTTCGACGCGCCGGTAATGCAACAGCTCGCGCCCGTGCAGCGTGCGGCGCAGCAGCGCGCCAGGCAGCAGTCCGGCGTCCACCAGCCGGCGCGCGGCATCCTGGCCGACGCGCGCGGGATGCCGCCCAGCTTCATCCGCGAAGCGCGCATAGCCGGCGAACAGTTCGTCGCCGCCGTCGCCGCTGATGGCAACGGTGACGTGACTGCGCGTCAGCTTGGCGAGCGCGTTGGTCATCGGGTAGGCCGGATCGGCCATCGGCTGGTCGAGGGTCCGGATCGAGGCGGCGAACGCCGGTCCGTCGATCACCGGCGCTTCGAGCACATGGTGGCGGCAGCCGAAGGCCTCGGCGACCGCCCGGGCGTGCGCCGTCTCATCGAACTCCCGTTCGGCGAACGCGAGCGTGAATGTCTCGAGCGGCCGCGCGCCGGCTTCGGCCATGTAGCGAACCATCAGGCTCGAATCGATCCCCCCCGACAGAAAAGCGCCGAGCGGCACATCGGCAACAAGTTGGCGGCGCACGCTCTCGCGCAGGGCCGCATCGACGCGCTCGAGCAGCGGCTCGCGCTCGGGCAAAGGTCCCGCAGGCCGGGGAATTTCCCAGTATCGGCTGATCTCGACGCCCCCATCCGGGGCGCGCCACTCAAGCCGGCATGCGGGCGGAAGCTGAAGCACATCGGCGAGGAAAGTGTGCGGCGCAATGCAGGCCTGGAACGCGAGGTA
>JBGOTT010000414.1:0-3176 GCA_041476585.1 Gammaproteobacteria bacterium
CACGGCGACCGCGCCGCAGTGCGCATCACAGGCAGCGACCAGCGCGGCCGGCCGATCGCAGCGATCATCGAAGTGCTCGAGCGCGCCCATCGCAGGATCGTCGGCAGGCTGCACTCCGAGCACGGCGTGCTGTTCGTCGTGCCGGATGACCGGCGCATCGCACTTGACGTCCTCGTGCCGCCGGCCGACGCGGGACGCGCAAAGGCGGGGCAGATCGTCACCGTCGAACTGGTCGCGCAGCCCTCGAAGTACGCGCAGCCGATCGGACGCGTGGCCGAGGTGCTCGGCAACTACGCCGACCCGGGCATGGAGATCGAAATCGCGCTGCGCAAGTTCGACCTGCCGCACGAGTTTTCGCGCCAGGCAGTGGCCGCGGCCAGGGCACTGCCGGACGAAGTGCGCGCCGAGGATGTGAAAGGACGGCGTGATCTGCGCGCGTTGCCGCTGGTCACCATCGACGGCGAAACGGCGAAGGACTTCGATGACGCGGTACACGCGATGCGCGAAGGCAAGGGGTTTCGCCTGTGGGTGGCGATCGCCGACGTGAGCCATTACGTGCACCACGGCGATGCGCTCGATGCGGACGCGCGCGAACGCGGCACGTCGGTGTATTTCCCGCGCCGCGTGATCCCGATGCTGCCCGAAAAACTCTCCAATGGCCTGTGCTCGCTCAACCCGGAGGTCGACCGGCTCGCGATGGTGTGCGAGATGCAGATCGGGCCGAAGGGTGAGGTCGAGCACTTCGAGTTCTATGCGGCGGCGATCCGCTCGCAGGCGCGCCTGACCTACACCGAGGTGTGGGACATGATCTCGTCGGACCGGCCGGCGCGCGGCCGCGACAAGGTTTTTCCGCACCTGAAGACGCTTTACGCGTTGTTCCGCGTGCTGTTCGATGAGCGCACGCGCCGCGGCGCGATCGACTTCGAGACCGTCGAGACGCGCATGGAGTTCGACGCGCGCGGCAAGATCCTGCGCATCGTGCCCGAAGCGCGCAACGATGCGCACCGCGTGATCGAGGAGTGCATGCTGGCGGCAAACGCCTGCGCCGGCGATTTTCTCGTCGCGCGCGGCCACCCGGTGCTGTTCCGCGTGCACGAGGAGCCGGCGGCGGAGAAAATCACCGCGCTGCGCGAGTTCCTCGGCGAACTGGGGCTGCAGCTCCCGGGAGGCGACGCGCCGAAACCGAAGGACTATGCGCAACTGCTGGCGCGCATCCGCGAACGGCCGGATTTCGCGCTGCTTCAGACCATGCTGCTGCGCTCGCTCAAGCAGGCGGTGTACACGCCGGACAACGCAGGGCACTTCGGCCTGGCCTTCGACGCCTACGTGCACTTCACCTCGCCGATCCGCCGCTACCCGGATCTGCTGGTGCATCGTGCGATCAAGGCCTGCCTGGCGAACCGGCGCTACGATGGCCTGGACTGGCAGGCGATCGGTCGCCAATGCTCGGAGACCGAGCGGCGCGCCGACGACGCCGGCCGCGACGTCGAGAACTGGCTCAAGTGCTGGTACATGCAGGACCGGGTCAACGATGTGTTCGAAGGGCGCGTCTCCGGTGTCACCGGTTTCGGCCTGTTCGTCACGCTGGACGAGTATTTCGTCGACGGCCTGGTGCACATCTCGGAGCTGGGGCGCGACTACTTCCGCTTCGACGCGGCGCGCCACCAGCTGCTCGGCGAGCGTACCGGCAAGCGCTACCGGCTCGCCGACCGCATGAAGGTGAAGCTGGTGCGCGTCGACCTGGAGACGCGCCGCATGGATTTTCTGCCGACGCAATGAGGAAAAAACAAGCGCGCGTGGTGCTCGGATTCCACGCGGTGCTGGCGCGGCTGCGCGCCGAGCCCGCCTCGATCATCGAGCTGTTCGTCGACGAAACCCGCCAGGACGCGCGCGTGAAGGACCTGGTGGCGAGCGCGGAGCGGGCCGGCGTGCGGCTGATGCGCGTGCCGACGAAGCGCCTGGACGGCTTCTATGGGGGTGGGCGGCACCAGGGCGTGGTGGCGCGCATCGAAGTACGCAACGTGGGCGAGAGCGTCGATGAAGTGCTGGAGGAACTGTCCGTTCCCGCGCTGCTGTTGGTGCTCGACGGAATCACCGACCCGCACAACCTCGGCGCCTGCCTGCGCGTGGCCAACGCCGCCGGCGCGCATGCGGTGCTCGCGCCCAAGGACCGGGCGGTGGGCGTGACCCCCGCGGTCTCCAAGGTGGCGAGCGGCGCGGCCGAAGCCACGCCTTTCCTGATGGTCACCAACCTCGCCCGGACGCTTGGCGAGATCAAAGAACGCAATGTCTGGGTGGTCGGCGCCGACTCGAACGCGAAGCAGGATCTGTACTCGGCCGACCTGCCGGACGCGATCGCCTGGGTGCTGGGCGCGGAGGGCGAGGGCATGCGGCGTCTGACGCGCGAGACCTGCGACCTGCTGGTGCGCATCCCGATGGGCGGGCAGGTGGAGAGCCTTAACGTCTCGGTGGCTGCCGGGGTGTGCCTGTTCGAGAGCGTTCGGCGCCGGGCCTTGCGTAAGTCATAGATTATCCGTAGAATTCGCGCCCTTCCGCTCACGCGGAGCTTCCTTGCCGCACCGTCTCGCGCATGACGGGCGGCCTACCCCATAAGGAGACTGCATGCGGCATTACGAAGTGTGTTTCATCGTCCATCCGGACCAGAGCGAGCAGGTGCCCGCGATGGTCGAGCGCTACCGCGGCATCGTCACAGCGCGCAACGGAATCATCCACCGCCTCGAGGACTGGGGCCGCCGCCAGCTCGCATACACGCTCGCCAAGGTGCACAAGGCGCACTACGTGCTGATGAACATCGAGTGCGACCAGGTGGCGCTCGACGAGTTGACGCACGCCTTCCGCTTCAACGACGCGGTGTTGCGGCACCTGGTGGTGAAAATGAAAGGCCCGGTGACCGCTCCTTCATCGATGATGAAGGAGGAGAAGTCACGCTCGATGATGGACGGGCGCGGCGGCGAGCCGCTGCAGGAACCCGCTCGCGGGTTGCAGGAACCCGCTCGCGGGTTGCAGGATCCCGCGCGTGCGCGCGCCGAGGCACCGGGCGCGGCTTGAGCGCCGGGGCTGAAAGCGCCAACCGGGTCGAACTTGAGGGAACGCTCGCCGAACTGGGAACGCTGCGCCATACGCCGGCCGGGATCGCGGTGATCGAGTTTCGCATC
>JBGOTT010000415.1:0-3176 GCA_041476585.1 Gammaproteobacteria bacterium
CATTACGCCGACATCCTGCTGCCGGACGCAACCGACCTGGAGAGCCTGCAGCTGATCCGCATCGGCGGATCGAAGTACATCGAGCAGTTCTGGGAGCACGAGGGTTTCGCGCTGAGGCAGCCGATCGTCGAGCCGCGGGGCGAGGCGCGCGATTTCACCGACATCGCGAGCGAACTCGCGCTGCGCACCGGCCTCACCGAAAAGTACATCGCTTCGATCAACCGCGGCGCCGCCTGCGTGCCGCTGAAGACGGACCGGTGGGACTTCACGCTCGATCCGTCGCATGCCCATTCGCGCGACCGGATCTGGGATGCGGTATGCCGCGCCGCGAGCGCCGAGCTCACCGAAGGCGCCGAGGCGCAGGGCCTCGAGTGGTGGAAGGCGAACGGCCTGCGCACGCGGCCGTTCCCTCGCACCGACTGGTACCTCGCGCCGACGCTCGCGGCCCAGGGCCTGCGCTTCGAGCTGCCGTATCAGGAGCGGCTGGCGCGCGTAGGCAAGGAACTCGGGCGTCGGCTGCACGAGCACGACATGAACTGGTGGGACGCGCAGCTCTCGGAATACCAGGCACTGCCGGCGTGGAAGGACTTCCCGAAGCTCTGGGAGGATTCGCTGCGCGAATCCGGCGGGCAGCCCGAGAGCTTCCCGTATTGGCTGATCACGTCGCGCAGCATGCAATACGCGTGGGGCGGCAACGTCGGCATGCAGCTGATCAAGGAAGTCGCCGACAACATCGCCGGCCATCGCGGCGTGATCCTCAACGCCGGCACCGCGGCGCGGCTCGGCGTGGAGAACGACGAATGGGTCGAGATCGCCACGCCAAAAGCCTCGGTGCGGGCCCGCGCCGTGCTGCGCGAGGGCATCCGCCCGGACACGCTGCTCCTGCTCGGGCAGTTCGACCACTGGGCCACGCCCTTCGCCAAGGACTTCGGCATGCCGAGCATGAACAAGCTGGTGCCGATGTCGCTCGCGCTCACCGACGCGACGGGCTCGGGCGCCGACGTGGTGCGCGTGCGCCTGTCGAAGGCGGAGGCGCCGTGACCCGTTGGGACGATTTACGATGACCCGATGGGCCATGGTGGCGGACCTGCGCCGCTGCGTCGGCTGCCAGACGTGCACGGCCGCGTGCAAGCACGCCAACGCGACGCCGCCGGATGTGCAGTGGCGGCGCGTGCTCGACATGGAAGTAGGCGAGTACCCGAATGTGAAGCGCGCGTTCGTACCGGTGGGTTGCATGCACTGCGACGATCCGCCCTGCATGCACGTCTGCCCGAGCACGGCCACGAAAAAGCGCGCCGACGGCATGGTCACCATCGACTACGGCCTGTGCATCGGCTGCGGCTACTGTGCGGTCGCGTGCCCCTACCAGGCGCGCTACAAGACCGATCGCGCGAGCTTCGCGTACGGCAAAGCGATGCAGAACGAGCAGGCGCGCTTCGATGCCGGCCGCGTCGCGGTGGCGACGAAGTGCACGTTCTGCGCGGATCGCATCGATGCGGGACTGGAAAAAGGCCTCAAGCCGGGGGTGGATCCCGATGCGACGCCGGCTTGCGTCAATTCCTGCATCGCCAATGCACTGCACTTCGGCGACGTCGAGGACCCGGCAAGCAACATCTCGAGCCTGCTGGCCGAAAACCAGCACTTCCGAATGCACGAGGAACTCGGCACCGGGCCGCGCTTCTATTACCTCTGGGACAAGGTGCGGTCATGAGTTTCGGCCCGCGGCCATGGCAGCAACGGCATTGGGACTGGCGCGCAGCCGCCAATTTCGTTTTCGGCGGCGCCGGCGTCGGGCTGATCGTCGCAATTACGATCGCGTGGCAGGACTCGCCGGCGACACGCGCACTGATGCTCGCGGGGGCCGCGCTGGTGGGCCTCGGTCTGACCGGCGTGTGGCTCGAGATCGGCCGGCCGTTGCGCGCGCTGCACGTGTACTTCAATCCGCGCACTTCGTGGATGAGCCGCGAGGCGCTCGCCAGCCTGCCGTTGCTCGGCTGTGCACTGCTGGCCGCGCTGACCGGCGCTTACGCGTGGGCGCTCGGCGCTGCGCTCTCCGCGCTCGCTTTCCTGTACTGCCAGGGGCGCATCCTGCAGGGATCGAAAGGCATCCCCGCCTGGCGCGAGCCCTGGGTGACGCCGCTCATCCTCACCACGGGCCTTGCCGAAGGCGCGGGCCTGTACCTCGCGGCCTCCGTCTGGATCGCGGACGTTGCGCCGGCTGCGCCGACGCTGTTGTCCGCGCTCGCACTTGCGCGCGTGCTCGTCTGGCGCGGTTACCGCTCGCGCGTAGCGCGCCACTGCGACCGGCGCGCACTCGCCCCGCTCGATGCGGCCGGCGGCACGCTTTGGTGGGCGGGCACCGTGCTGCCGCTCGCGGCATTGATCTTTGCGCAGCTCGCGGCTTCCGCGGCCGCGCCGCTCGCAACGGATTTTGCAGCACCGCTCGCGGCGCTGGCCGGCCTGGCGGCGCTCGGCGCGGGCTGGTTGGTCAAGTTCACGCTGGTGACGCGCGCCTCCTTCAACCAGGGATTCTCGCTGCCGGTACTGCCCGTGCGCGGAACCCGCTTATGACACCGATCAGGGAGTCAACGCCATGAATGCGATGCTGGTTCCGCGCTACGCCAAGGTCCACCATCGGGCGCAGGACTCGCGCGCCCGGAGCGCACGCCGGGCCGCAACCCGCCCGTTCATGTTCGACGCCGAGGCCGAGACCCTGCCGAGGGAGCAACTGGTGCGGCTGCAGTTGCGCCGCCTGCGCGCAATGCTGAAGGACGCCTGCAACAACGTTCCGCTGCACCGGGAACGCATGCGCGCGGCCGGCATCCGTCCCGAGGACGTGCGCAGTGTCGATGACCTGGCCCACCTGCCGCACACGCAGAAGGCCGACTTGCGCGACCATTACCCGTTCGGATTGTTCGCGCGCCCGCGCGAACAGCTCTCGCGGCTGCATGCGTCCTCGGGCACCACCGGCAAGCCGACCGTGGTCGGCTATACGCACAAGGATCTCGCGACCTGGGCGGACCTGATGGCGCGCTCGATGGCCTGCGCCGGCGCACGCCCGGGTGACGTGATCCACAATTCCTATGGCTACGGGCTGTTCACGGGCGGCCTGGGAGCGCATTACGGCGCGGAGCGCCTGGGTGCGACCGTGGTGCCGATGTCGGGCGGCGCGACCG
>JBGOTT010000416.1:0-3172 GCA_041476585.1 Gammaproteobacteria bacterium
CGATCCGATGGACGCGGCGAAGGGCGCGGACCTCGTCACCACCGACGTGTGGACGAGCATGGGCTTCGAGGCCGAGAACAAGACGCGCAAGAAGGACTTCGCCGACTGGCAGGTCGACGCCGAGATGATGAAGGCGGCGAAAAAGGATGCGCTGTTCATGCATTGCCTGCCCGCGCACCGCGGCGAGGAAGTCGCCGCCGAGGTGATTGACGGGCCGCACAGCGTGGTCTGGGACGAAGCCGAGAACCGGCTGCACACGCAGAAGGCGCTGATGGAGTTCCTGGTGCTCGGCAAGGTGAAGGAGTCGCGCGAGTGAAGGGCAAGGACAAGGTGACGAAAGTCGTACTCGCCTATTCGGGCGGGCTCGACACCTCGGTGATCCTCAAGTGGCTGCAGGACGTCTACGGCTGCGAGGTGGTGACGTTCACCGCCGACATCGGCCAGCCGGAAGAGGTGCGGCCGGCGCGCGCCAAGGCCATCAAGATGGGCATCAAACCTGCGAACATTTTCGTCGACGACCTGCGCGAGGAATTCGTACGCGACTTCGTGTTCCCGATGTTTCGCGCCAATGCGCTGTACGAAGGGGAGTATCTGCTCGGCACCTCGATCGCACGGCCGTTGATCGCCAAGCACCTGGTGGCGATCGCAAAAAAGACGGGCGCCGATGCGATCGCGCACGGCGCCACCGGCAAGGGCAACGACCAGGTCAGGTTCGAACTGGGCGCGTATGCGCTGATGCCCGACGTGCACATCATCGCGCCTTGGCGCGAGTGGGACCTGCTGTCCCGCGAAAAGCTGCTCGCCTATGCCGACCGGCATGGCATTCCGGTGGACTTCAAGAAACGCAAAGGCGGCGCTCCGTATTCCATGGACGCCAATCTGCTGCACATCTCCTATGAAGGCGGAGTGCTCGAGGATCCGAACTACGCGCCCGAGGACGACATGTGGCGCCTGACGGTGAGTCCGCAGAAGGCCCCCGACAAGCCGCAGGTGGTTGAACTCAGGTACGCGAAGGGCGACATCGTAGCGATCGACGCCCGGGCGCGTTCGCCCGCGCAGGTGCTGACCGAACTCAACAGGATCGGCGGCCGGCACGGCATCGGCCGTCTCGACAAAGTCGAGAACCGCTATGTCGGCATGAAAAACCGCGGATGCTATGAAACGCCCGGCGGCACGATCATGATGGCCGGCCACCGCGCGATGGAGTCGATTACGCTCGACCGCGAGGTGCTGGCGCTGAAGGACGACCTGATGCCGCGCTACGCCCGCATGGTGTACAACGGCTACTGGTTCAGCCCCGAGCGCATGCTGCTGCAAGGGCTGATGGACGCCAGCCAGTCGACGGTGAACGGCACGGTCAGGCTTAAGCTCTACAAGGGCACCATCATGTGCGTAGGCCGCGAGTCGAAGACCGATTCGTTGTTCGACACGAAGATCGTCACGTTCGATGACGACGGTGGCGCCTACAACCAGGCCGACGCCGCGGGCTTCATCCGTCTGAATGCACTGCGCTTGCGCATCGCGGCGCGGCTGGCGAAAAAACGCAAGCACTGATGCGCGCGCCCGCTCTGCTGCGTGCATGCCTCGGCGCCTATGCGCTCGCGTGGACGTGCATCGCCGGCGCGGTACCCTTCGTCGTGCAACTGGGCGCCGACCGGCTGGTGCTCGACACTCCGGCAGGCTTCTCGGACACGGTCGGCTTGGGCTCGCCGCGGCTCGACGAGCTTGCCGAGTCCCTCGCCGGCCCGAGCGTGCGGGTACTGCTATTCGGCCTCACCGATGCGGACGTGCGCCGCTTCATGACCGGCGATCGGCCGGACTTCAAGCGCTACGTCGTCGCGGGCACGGCGCGCGAGTTCGAGCGCCAGCGCGCAAATGCGGAGGACTTTGCGCAATTCGTTTCGGATGCGCTGCGCGGCTTGGGCGAGGCCCCGCCCGCGGGAAGCGACCTGCGCAAGCTGCTGCGCGCCGCGCCCGAGGGCAAACCGGTGCTGCTCAAATTCCTGCGCCGCGACGCCTCGGGCGTGAGCTTCCTGCAGGGCACGCGGCTGGCAGACCCGAAGCGCCGCAGCGACGATCCACTGCTGGTGCTGGTGTCGACCAGCCTGGCAATGGTGCACGGCAGGCCGGTCAACCTGTCGATCACGATCTCCCTCGAAGACCCGGCCGACCTGGAGTGGCTGCAGCTCACCACCCGCCGCTGGCTGGAACAGATCCAACGCCTCAATCCATAACACCCATGCCCTCATTCGATATCGTCTCGCAGGTCGACAAGCAGGAAGTGAAAAACGCGGTCGAGCAGGCCAACAAGGAAGTCTCCAACCGCTTCGATTTCAAGGGGTCGGATGCGCGCATCGAGCAGGCGGAACTCGCGCTCACGGTGTTCGCCGACGACGAGTTCAAGCTCGGCCAGGTGGCCGACGTGCTGCGCGGCCGCATGGCCAAGCGCAATATCGACGTGCGCAGCCTCGAAGTCGGCGCCGTCGAGAAGATCTCCGGCGACAAGGTGAAGCGCATGGTGACCGTCAAGGTCGGCATCGCCACCGACAACGCCAAGAGGATCCAGAAGCTGATCAAGGATGCGAAACTCAAGGTGCAGGCTTCGATCCAGGGCGACGCCGTGCGCGTGCAGGGCGCCAAGAAAGACGATCTTCAGGCGGTGATTCAGCTGGTGCGGGCTTCGGTCGCCGACATCCCGCTGCAGTTCATCAACTTCCGCGACTGAGTCCTTCGAGCCATCTGTCGTAGATTCGGTCGGCGACCGCGTGCAGGTCGGCGACCCGGGTTTCGAGATCCGCCTGGATTCTGTCCGGCGATTGAACGCCCGGGCTGGCTTTCGAAGCGGCGATCTCTTCGGCGCCGCCGCGGCACCAGGTGCGGATCAATTCCTCGGTCATCTCGACGTGCATCTGCATGCCCAGGTGCTTGCCAATCGCGAACGCCTGGTTGTCACAGTGGCTGCTCGAGGCGAGCCGCGTCGCGCCCGGCGGGATGGTGAAGGTTTCCCCATGCCAGTGGAAGGACAGGAAAGTCTGCATGTCGCCGAACCACTCGCGCGCCACCGCGATTTCGGCGACGCGCACCGCACCCCAGCCGATCTCCTTCACCGGGGCCGCAGCAACCACGCCGCCGAAAGCCTTGGACATCAGCTGCCCGCCCAGGCAGTGGCCCA
>JBGOTT010000417.1:0-3168 GCA_041476585.1 Gammaproteobacteria bacterium
ACCAGCAGCTGCGTCTCGCGCGTGAGCTCCGGCAGCGCCTTGACGGTTTCATTGATGCGCTCGAGCGAACTGGTCGCCAGGCGGCGGTTGTCTTCGGACAGCCACGCTTCGGCGCGCGCGATCGTGGCCGGCATGCGCGCGGAGGCGGCCTCGAGGTTGGCCGAGATCCGTTCCAGCGACGCGAGCGTGCTGCCGATGCGCTTGCGGTTTTCCGGCGTGAGCAGACTGTTCATGTTCGCCATCAGCTCGCGCGCATCCTTCACCGCACCTTCCGCGCTGTCCGAGATGGTGTCGAAGAACGCCGGCTTGAGCGGCAGTTCGGCAATGCCGTCCGCGCCCTTGCTGGCCGGCTGCATGTCCTTGTAATCGTCCTGCAGGTGCACGAAGGCGATGCCGGTAATGCCTTCCATGCCGAGTTGCGCGAAGGTGCCGCGCGTTACCGGGATGTTGTTATCCACCTCGATGTTCACCAGGATGCGCCGCGGATCCTTCTGGTCCAGCCCGATGGCGGAGACGCGGCCCACGCCCATGCCGCGGTAGCGCACCTGGGCCTCCGGGTTGAGGCCGGACACCGGTCCGGTGGCAACGACACGGTAGGCGGTGCGCGCGATCGGCGTCTTCGCCAGCCATTGCGCCCACAACACGATACAGCCGGCAATGCCTAGCACGAACAGGCCGGTGATCAGGGCATAGGCCCGGCTTTCCATTACACGCGCCTTTCCATGTTGTGATGCCGGAGCCGTCAGCCGTGCTGCAAGGCGCGGCGGCCCCGGTCTCCCCCGAAAAAGTTTTGTACGAACTTGTGGTCCATCCCGCGGACCGCTTCGAGCGTATCGCAGGCGATTATATGCTGGTCGGCGAGTACCGCCACACGGTCCGTCAGTTCGAACAGCGTGTCCAGGTCGTGCGTCACCATGACGACGGCGAACCGGTGGTCCTCGCGCAGGCGCTTGATGAGGCGCACGAAGCCCTCGGAGCGGTCCGGATCGAGGCCCGCCGTGGGCTCATCCAGAATCAACAGATCGGGCGACAGCGCGAGCGCCCTTGCGAGCGACACCCGCTTCACCATCCCGCCCGAAAGGTTGGCCGGCAGCAACTTGCCGTGCCGCGGCTCCAGTTCCACCTGGCTGAGCTTGGTGTGCACGATGCCGCGGATCTCCTCCTCGTCCAGCCCGCCGCGCTCGCGCAATGGAAAGGCGATGTTGTCGTATACGGTGAGAGCGGAATAGAGCGCTCCGTTCTGGAACAGCATGCCCATGCGCCGGCGCGCATCGCGCACCTTCTTGGCGCTTGGATCCTCCCACGAAACGCCGAAAACACGCACCCTGCCCGCCTTCGGCCGCTTCAAGCCCAGGATCACGCGCACGAGCTGCGTCTTGCCGCTGCCCGATCCCCCGACCAGCGACATCACCTCATCGCGGCGCACGTGCAGGTTCAGGTCGCGGTGCAGGATCGTGTTGGTTCCGACCGTGTTGACCAGGCCCTCGATCTCGATGACGTATTGCTGTTCAGGAACGGGGGCCCCGTGCGCCATGTCAGCCCACGTTGCGCAGCATGATTGCGAATATCGCGTCGAGGATGATCACGCAGGTGATCGCCGCGACCACCGAGCGCGTAACGCCGACCGCGAGGCTGTCGGTATTGGGCAGCACGCGCAGGCCGTAGTGGCAGGCCACGAAGGCCACCGCGAAGCCGAAGGCGACCGACTTGCCGATGCCGATCCAGAAGTGCGTCACCTCGACCGCCTCCGGCAGCGCCTGCAGGAAGGCCCCCGGGGAGATGCCGAGCGTGAATTTCGTGACCAGCATCGCGCCCGCGAGCGCGGCGATGTCGGTGCAGAACGAGACCAGCGGCAGCGCGAACGCCAGGGCCAGCACGCGCGGCAGCACCAGGCGGGAGGTGACCGAGATCCCCATCACGGAGAGCGCCTCGACTTCCTCGGTGACGCGCATCACGCCGAGCTGCGCCGTGATCGCCGAACCCGAGCGCCCCGCGGAAATGATCGACGCCAGCATCGGCCCGAGCTCGCGCAACACGCCCACGCCGACGATGTTGATGACCAGCAGGTCAGCGCCGTAACGCTTCAACTGCAGCGCCGAAAGATAGGTGAGCACGATGCCGACCAGGAAGCCGACCAGCATCGTCACCGGCAGCGCCGTCACGCCGGCGCGGTAGATGCCGGCGGAAAATTCTCGCAGCGGAAATTCGCGCGGCCGGCGCAGCATGCCGGCGATGTCGAGTGCAAGCTGGCCTAGCAGGCTGATGCCGTCGCGCAGGTGCACCATGGCGTGCGCGGCCGTCTGCCCCGTCCAGACCACGCCCGCGAGCGGATCGAAGGCGACGGCATCGCGCTGCACCAGCATGCCTTCGCTCACCTGCTTGAGCATCTCGCGGTGGCGCGGAGCCACCTCCACACGTTGCGCGCCGCGCAGCGCATGCGCCAGCCAGACTGCGCCGGCGTCATCCAGATCGGCCATGCCGGCGAGATCCCAGGCAACGCGATCGGCAGGCTGGTTCTTCAGGTCGGCAAGCCGGTGCGCAAGCTGTTCGCGCTGCGCCTTGAGCCCGCTGAACGTCCACGCGCCGCTCGCGCGCACGCGGATCGGCACCGGGTCGTCCGCAATTTTCAGGATTTCGAGCGCGGCGTCGGGACTCGGCATGGCGCGCGAGTATACTCCGCGCGCAATGCAACTCATTGATATCGGTGCAAATCTTTCGCATCCAGCGTTTCATTCGGATCTGCCGGCAGTGATTGCCCGGGCGCGCCGGGCCGGCGTGACGCAGATCGTGGTGACCGGGACATCCGTCGCCGAAAGTACCAACGCGCTGAAACTTGCCGCCGCCTACCCGGAAGCCGTCCATGCAACCGCCGGCGTCCATCCGCACCACGCGCGCGAGTGCGACGCGTCCACCATTCCCGCGCTGCGGGTGCTCGCACAGCAGCCGCGCGTGGTCGCCATCGGCGAATGCGGCCTGGACTTCAACCGCAATTACTCCCCGCACCCCGACCAGGAAAAATGGTTCGCGGCACAAATTGAATTGGCCTGTGAACTCGGAAAACCCTTGTTTTTGCACTCCAGGGATGCAAAAGAAAAATTCATCGAAGTCGTAAAGCAATTCAAGAACCTTCCGCCGGCAGTCGCACACTGCTTTACCGGCGAGAAAGCG
>JBGOTT010000418.1:0-3160 GCA_041476585.1 Gammaproteobacteria bacterium
CCCTGGCCGAAACCCGCATTGAGCACTGCCTGCACGCCCGGCGTGTTCTTGATCTTGGTGAGCTGTGCGGTCATGTCGGTATCGCCGGCGCCGTAGGTCTCGTCGGCGTCGATCAGGACCTTGCTGGAAGGCCCGACCTTCATGCACTCGGCGCGCATCGACTTGTCGAAGCCGCCGGGCCCGGAAATGATGCCGATGCGGTCGATCTTGCGCTCGCGCATGTCGAGGAAGATGCGCTCGCAGGCCATGCGGTCGGTATGCGGCGTCTTGAACACCCACTTCTTCACCGGCTCGATGATCACCACCGCGCCGGCAAGCGAGATGAACGGCACGCCCGCCGCTTCCACCAGCGGCACCACGGCCATCGTCTCGCCGGTGGTCGAGCCGCCGACGATCACGTCGACCTTGTCCTGCTCGATCAGGCGCTTGGCGAAGGTACGCGCTTTCTCCGCGTCGCCGGCCGAGTCGTAGGCGATCAATTGCAGCTTGCGCCCCTGCAGGCCGCCCGCCGCGTTGAGCTTCTCGACGTACATCTCGAGGGTCTTCTGCTCCGGATCGCCGAGGAAGGCGGCCGGGCCGGTGACCGAGAGGAACGCGCCGATCCTGATCGGCTCGGGCTGCGCCAATGCCGCCCCCGCGAGCGTGAGGGCCGCGGCCAGGCCGAGGCCGTGCTTGACGAACTGAACGAAACCGGTACGGATCATGGTCTGCCTCCTTTTTTTGCCAGCTCCGATGGTATTGCGGTACTAGAATGCGAGTTTGATCCACATCAACCTTTTCCGGCCCCAGGCTGCTAGACATGCACAATGAACCGGGTCCGCGATGCTGCCGTGCGGGTGCGCCAGGTCCGGCAGGCCGACCTTGAGGCGGTGATCGCGCTCGACGCGCAGGTCACCGGCCTGAAGAAGGCGGATTACTGGGCAGAGCTCTACCGGCGTTACGGCACCGGCCGGCGCCGCGAGCGCCAGTTCCTGGTCGCCGAGGGCGAGCGCGGCATCGAAGGATTCGTGATCGGCGAGGTGCGCGACTGGGAGTTCGGATCGCCCGCCTGCGGCTGGGTGTTCGCGATCAACGTGCGCCCCGGCGCGCGCCAGGCCGGCATCGGCAGCCGGCTGCTGGAGGCGGTCTGCGGGGGATTCCGCAAACTCGGCGTCACCACGGTGCGCACGCTGCTCGCGCGCGACAACAACCTGGTGCTGTCGTTTTTCCGCGCCCGTGGAATGATGGCCGCACAGTTCATTCCCCTTGAAATGGAACTCGACGCGTGAAGCTGCAGAAAGCGACGCGCTTCGCGCTGTACAGCGTGCTCGAGTGCGCGCGCGACCCGCAGCGGCCGGTTTCGGCGACGGAGATCGCGCAGAAGTACGAAGTGTCGATCCACCACCTCTCGAAGGTGCTGCGCGAACTCGGGCGCGCCGGGATCCTCGAGGCGGCGCGCGGGGTCGGCGGCGGCTACCGCTTCAGGGGCAATCCGCGGCGGCTCGCGCTGATGGACGTGATCGCGCTGTTCGAGGACATCAGCTCGCGCTCGGGCGCCGGGCGCGAGCCGGGCACCCGCACCGACGTCGGACGCTCGCTGGGCGTGGTGCTCGGGGAGATCGACGAGATCGCCAAGGCGACCTTTCGCTCGATCACCATCGACACCATGCGCAAGCTGATCGAGAGACAAAAGCGGGCGGGGTAGGGTCTGGGGAACGCTGCGATCAGCGCATCTGCGGCAGCGCATCCACCGGACTGCGCACGCCGCCACCGCCGACCTTGAGCACATGCGTGTAGATCATGGTCGTACTCACGTCGGAATGCCCGAGGAGTTCCTGCACGGTACGTATGTCGTAACCCGCCTGCAGCAGGTGCGTCGCAAAGGAATGACGCAGCGTGTGCGGCGTCGCCGGCTTGTTCACGCCGACACGCTCGACGGCGCGCTTGCAGGCGCGCTGGAAGGTCTGGTCGTACATGTGGTGCCTGCGCACGACACCCGAGCGCGGATCGACAGAATGATCGGCCTGTGGAAACACCCAGAACCATTTCCACGATGCGCCGGCGCGGCGATACTTGCGATCCAACGCGCCCGGCATCGACACGCCGCTGCGCCCGGCCTCGCCGTCGGCCGACCACAACACCCGGGCACGCGCCAATTGTTCGCGCAAGGCAGGTACAAGCGTCAGAGGCAGCATGACCGAGCGGTCCTTGCCGCCCTTTCCGGCACGAATCACGATGGTGCGCTGCTCGAAATCGATATCCTTAACGCGCAACTGCAAGCCTTCGGTGATGCGCATGCCGGTGCCGTAAAGCAACTGCGCGAAAAGCCGCTGCTCACCCTGCAGCAGCGCCAGAATGCGCGTCACCTCATCGACGCCCAGCACCACCGGCAACCGCGGCTCCCGTCTGGGCCGGCCGATAGACTCCATCCACGGCAAACTCAGGCCCAGCACCTTCTGATACAGGAACAACAGTGCCGACAAAGCCTGCCGATGCGTGGATGCCGCAACGTTGCGCTCGTTGGCCATCCAGGACAGAAACGCTTCGACCTCCGGCCCACCCATCTCGCCGGGATGCCGGCGAGCATGGAACAAAATGAACGCCCGTATCCAGTGGACGTAGGCATCCTCCGTACGTATGCTGTAGTGCAGATAGCGGATACGTTCACGCACCTGGTCCAACAGCCGGGCCGAGCGCAACGGCGGCAACGGCGCGGCCGGTCGGCCTGGACGAAGTGGGATGCCGGTTTTCACGGTTTGTTAGTACTGTATGGATACGCAGTATATGGCTGGGAAAGCCTGAAAGCAAGCGGGTTCCGGGCCATCATGGCCGCCAGGGTAGGGCGCACTCGGCCATGCTACGCAGCAAAACTGTCGCCCGACATTACGTTATGCCGCAAGGGCCCGATTCCGTGGGCAAGGGCCTTGCCTGATATCCTGAATTAATGAAGGTCCGCGAGATACTTCGAATGCTCCAAGATGACGGCTGGTTCCTTGCAGCCACACGCGGAAGTCATCGCCAGTTCAAGCACCCTGGCAAGCCCGGTCGCGTCACCGTGCCAGGAAAACCGAGCGACGACTTGGCACCGGGAACTTTGAACAGTATCCTTAAGCAGTCTGGTCTTAAGAAGTGAGGCCGAAATGCGCTATGCCATCGTAATCGAGAAGGCCGAGAGCAACTA
>JBGOTT010000419.1:0-3158 GCA_041476585.1 Gammaproteobacteria bacterium
AACCCGATCACGCAACTCGCCTTCACACTGGCGAACGGGTTCACGTACGTCGAGGCGTACCTCGCCCGCGGGATGGAGATCGACGACTTCGCCCCGAACCTCAGCTTCTTCTTCTCCAACGGCATGGATCCCGAGTACACCGTAATGGGCCGCGTTGCCCGGCGCATCTGGGCGGTGGCGATGAAGAACCGCTACGGCGCGAACGAGCGCAGCCAGAAGCTCAAATTCCACTCGCAGACCTCGGGCCGCTCGCTGCATGCGCAGGAGATCGCGTTCAACGACATCCGCACCACGCTGCAGGCGCTGATTTCGTCCTACGACAATACCAATTCGCTGCACACCAATGCCTACGACGAGGCGATCACCACGCCCACCGAGGAATCGGTGCGCCGTGCGATGGCGATCCAGCTGATCATCAACCGCGAATGGGGCCTCGCGAAGAACGAGAACCCCAATCAGGGGAGCTTCATCATCGAGGAACTGACCGACCTGGTCGAGGAGGCGGTGTTGAAGGAGTTCGAGGCGATCTCGGCGCGGGGCGGGGTGCTCGGCGCGATGGAAACCGGCTATCAGCGCGGCAAGATCCAGGAAGAGTCGATGACCTACGAGCACATGAAGCACGACGGCTCGTACCCGATCATCGGCGTGAACACATTCAGGAACCCGCAAGGAGACTCTGCGCCGCAGAAGATCGAACTGATCCGCTCGAGCGAAGACGAGAAGCAATCCCAGTTAAAGCGCTTGCGTGATTTTCACGCGCGTCACGCGGCCGAGTCGGGCCCGATGCTCGCGCGCCTGCGCGAGGCGGTGATCGCGAACCAGAACGTGTTCGCGGTGCTGGTGGATGCGGTGCGTGTCTGTTCGCTCGGCCAGATCACGCATGCGCTGTTCGAGGTGGGCGGGCAGTACCGCAGGAGCATGTAGGCAAGCTTCGCGGGAGGCGTAGAGTCGCCCCGATGTGGATCCGCCATCTCCTCTTCGTCATGGCAACTTCCCTCGTGGTCACCGGGTATGCCGCGACCGTGGGAAAGGATCTCATCAAGCTCTGCCCGGGCCAGGCAAAGTGCCGCCACGTGTACGACGCCGCCGGAGCGCTTTCACCGTCCGACGTGCCGCGTTTCGAGGATTACATGCGGTGGATCCTGCGCGAGTCGGATGTGGATATCCGCTTCGCGTTCATCGCAGGCACCGGCACCCGCTCCATCGAAGAGGTCGCCACCGACGTCGTCGATGAGCTGAGGATCGGCGGCAAGACGGGGCAAGAGCGCGGCGTGTTGCTGCTCTACGACATGCAGGGCCGGCGGCTCAAGATGGAAGTCGGCTACGGGCTCGAAGGATATTTTCCGGACGCCTTCGTGAGTTACCTCGTGCGCGACCATGCGCAGCAATTCTTCGAGTCCGGAGACCTCGGCTTCGGGTTGCGGCTGTTGCTGAGGCTTCTGCAGCATCGCGTGCGCGAGGCCGTTCTCGGCACCGACTTCGACCCGCGTGTTTTGAAGGCCGTGCGCTCGGGCGGCTACCTCTCGGGCGGCGCCGGCGTCACCGCGAGAATGCCTTCCGCAAGATCGGTCCACGCGAAACCCACGGACCGGATGAGCGACCCCGACCGCGCCCTCTACCGGGCGGGGAGCACGCCGACGCAAACGTACACAGCGTACCTGGCGTGGCTTTCGCACCGCGTGTTCGACCCGAACGTGGACCTGTTCACGCCGGCCTCACGCGGGTATCTCGCAAGCTTGCCCCTCTCGCCCGCCTACCGGCAGTTCATCCTCTTCGGGGAATATGGAAAGACCTTCAAGCTCGTCGAGCGCGGCGACCTCGCGCTGCTCTACTTCACCAATACGCCCTTCACCTCGCCCCATTTTTTCGTGAAGGAAGGCGGCGCCTGGCGAATGGACATGAATGCCGAGGTGCGCAATACGAGGGAGCGCGTCGGCGGACCGTACACCTGGGACTACCGCGGCCGCGGTGACGAGTACACGCGGGCTTTTTCGGATCTGCTGTTCGAGATCGGGAGTGTCCAGCGCATCAAGGACGGCGACAACCGCCCGCTGGTCATCCGCGGCTCCAAGCGACTCTAGGAAAAGGGGCGGTATTCGCCGGCCCAAATCTATTTTTTTCGTCGCGGCCTGTCCGATCCGCGGACCGCTAGCGGAAAGACCCTCGCCCGGAGCGCATCGTGCCAGTGCGTCCGGAAGAGAAAGACGATCGGTGCATGAAGACCGGCGTAAAGCGCCGGGGGGCGCCGGCCACGAAGAGCGACCCGGAGTAGGGATAGGGGTAGTAGGCGGGCGGGCCGTAGCCCATGCCGCAATCGGCGCCGTAGGGGCAGTACGCACTGGAGTAGCCCGTCTGCGCCGCCAGCATGAAGTGATGCCGCCGCTGCCAATCGGCCTCGTCGTATTGCGCTTGGCGGGCGGCCCGGGCGCGCATCGCGGCGATCGCCGGGCCGAGCGACGGGTCGGGCGCAACGACGGAGATGCGTTCCTCGACGACCTGTGGTTTCGAGACCTTCCCCGGAGGCGGCTTGTTGGAGTAGTTGGTAACGCCTTTCTCGTCCACCCATTTGTAAGTCTCGGCCAGAACGGGCGGCGCGGCGGCAGCGAGGATCAAGACGATCGCGAGGGAACGGCGTCCGGCCATTCCGCTAGCTTAAACCCGGCGACTGACGGGAAGCTTGCAGTTACACATTCTTCCTTCTGACGCCTGGGCAATGTTTCTGCGTTGCTGCTATGCGTCAAGGCTTCCTGTCGTCAGGTTGAGGTCTATGATCCGCACGTCGCACCCAGGGGGACGGATCGTCGCATGGGACCCAGGAAAGTTTTTCTTGCTGCCATCCTTTCGCTGATTTCGGGCATGGCCGGCGCGGCGGATCTCCGGTTGATGTCCTCCAACGCGATGCGCGAGGCGCTGCGCGAGCTCGTGCCGCAGTTCGAAAGCGCGAGCGGCCACAAGGTGGCGATGACTTTCATCGGTTCGGCAGACATCATGAAGCGCGTGCGCGCGGGCGAGGGCGGCGTGGATGTGGTCATCATTCAGGCGAGCTCGGTGGATGAACTCGCCGCGGACGGCAAGGTCGTGCCCGGAAGCCGGGTGGACTTCGCAAGATCGATGATCGGCGTAGCCGTGCGCTCGGGCGCTCCGAGGCCCGACGTCAG
>JBGOTT010000420.1:0-3128 GCA_041476585.1 Gammaproteobacteria bacterium
CCGAACGAGGCGATGACCTTCGCGGGCTTCTCGCCTTCGCGAACGCGTTGCACCGCCATGCGGCGTATTTGTTCGAGCGTCTGGTGATCGAGCGTGCGGCCATCGAGCTTCATGTCATGTTCGACCGGCATCGTATTCATTTGTTCCAGAATCGTAGACTAAATTATCGACTTATGAGTAAAGGCGCGGGGGCATTCTTGGGGGCATCCGCGCAAGCCGAATTCCGCAGATCAAGCATTGATGCGGGTTTCCGGCTGATTTGCGAGTCCCTCTTCCGGCACGATAACAATCAATGGCCTACCGATGACGATCAAGTATTACTGGGAAGACCTGACGGCCGGCTGGCAATACGAAAGTGCCACCCGCTCGCTCACGTCGCAGCAGATCATTTCCTTTGCGCGCGAATACGACCCGCAGGCCTATCACACCGATGAGGAAGCCGCACGTGCGACGCCTTTCGGCGGGCTGATCGCAAGCGGCTGGCAGACCGCTGCAGTGGGCATGCGGCTCATGTGCGACGGATATCTGCTCCAGAGCTCGTGCGTCGGCTCGCCCGGCCTTGAAGAACTGCGCTGGCTGAAGCCGGTGCGTCCTGGCGACGCGCTGCGCTTGCGCTCGACCGTGCTCGAACAGAGCCCTTCGCGGAAGCAACCCGGGCGCGGCACCGTGAAGTGGCGCTGGGAACTGCTCAACCAGAAAGATGAGGTGGTTTGTCTGATGGTGGGCAGGCAGTATTTCCTGCGCCGCATGGCAGCGCCATAGTGGATCAGCTCGAAGCGCTACATCAACACTTTTCCAAAACACCAAGCCGCACAAGCACTTGCTGGACACAGGCGCGCCCCAGGCGTAGCCTTGCCGTTCCATTGGAGGGAAGCGATGGGAATGCCGCAGCTCCGCGTGCTGCCGGGCCTGAAGAACGCGGTGCTCGTCATCGACGACCAGAGCACCGGCCGCGCCATTCTGGAGCAGGTGATGCGCGGGCTGGACGACCGGATCGTCGTGCAGGGCTTCGAGCGCCCGGTCGACGCGGTGGTGTGGGCGACGCGCAAGGTCGCCGACCTGGTGCTGGTGGATTATTCGATGCCGGACATGGATGGCATCGAGTTCGCCAAACGGCTTTGCGCGCGGCCGGGCTACGAGCACGTGCCGGTGGTGATGGTCACCGCGCTCGACGACCGCAGGATCCGCTATGCCGCGCTCGGCGCGGGCATTACCGATTTCCTGACCAAGCCGATCGACGCGCGTGAATGCAAGGCGCGCTGCCGCAACCTGCTGACGCTGCGCCGCCAGCAGATCGCTCTCGAGGACCGCAGGCGCCTGCTCGAGGGCGTGGTGGAGGAGGCGATCATCGAAATTCGCGAGCGCGAGAAGGAGACGCTGCTGCGCCGCGGGGCCACGCCACGCTCATCGCGGAACACCTCGGAGACGAAGAACTTCTCGTCGGCGGAGAGCGAGCCCATGAATTGGGTTGATTCTAGCCCACCCACGACCGGCATCGGTTGCATGCTAGGCGCGGGCTACTAGATCAATTGCTCCGCTTGCGCTACAGTTTGTTTGACGGGTGTTGTACGACAGTCAACGGGGAAACAGTATGTTCGCGATCGTCTACAAGTCCGACGGCTTTCCGATTTGCCGGCAGATCGCCGGCGTATCGCCCAACCCGGTGGTGACCTGGGGGACCGAGGCGGCGGCGAAGGCGTTCATTGCGTCGAAGGGCGGCGATGCGGACTTCCAGGCGGTCGCGATCACCGACGAGTCGATGGACAAGATGGCCCAGGCGATGGGCTACCCGGTGGAGACGCTGAGCTTCGATCCGTATCCGGGCTAGATCTCGAGGTTGTCGATCAGTCGGGTCGGCCCGAGGCGCGCGGCAGCCAGGACCACCCGCTCGCTGTCTTCCGTCCGCGGCAGCGCGAGATCGCGCCGCCTGCGCACCTCCACGAAGTCCGGCTTCCAGCCTGCGGCCGAAAGTTGGCGCATCGCCTCGCTGCAGGTCGTCGTGCCCGATTTGATCGCCGAGAGCAGGCGATATAGCCGCGGCGCCTCGGCGCGCTCCGCGGCCGATAGATAGCCGTTTCGCGAACTCATCGCGAGCCCATCGGGCTCGCGCGTCGTTTCGCCGGCGATGATACGGATGGGCAGATCGAACTGACGCACCATTCCTTCGACGAGCTTCAGCTGCTGGTAGTCCTTCTTGCCGAACACCGCAATGTCCGGCTGTACGCAGTTGAACAGTTTGAGCACCACGGTCGCCACGCCGCGGAAGAAGCGCGGCCGGAACGCGCCCTCAAGCTCGTTGGCGAGCGGCAGGGGCTCGACGACGTAGCTTTGCGGCTCCGCGTAAAGCGTCGTCTCGTCGGGCGCGAACAGCAGCTCGACGCCCTCGGCCTCGAGCTTCGCGCAGTCAGCCTCGAAGGTGCGGGGATAGCTTGCGAAGTCCTCGGTCGGCGCGAACTGCAGACGGTTGACGAAGATGCTGGCCGCGACGCACGGCGCGTGCTTCCGGGCAAGCCGCACCAGCGAAATATGGCCTGCATGAAGATTGCCCATCGTGGGCACGAAGCCCAGGCCATCGAGCCGCGCGCGCTCGCGTCGCAGATCGGCGATCCGGCGTACGATGCGCATCAGCCACCCCGGTTGAAGAACTCGCGCCGGCTGCGCATTGCGCGCATGCGCTCGATGAGCAGTTCGAGGTCGGCGTCGCGCGCAACGAAGTTCAGGTTCTCCGAGTTGATGATCAGCACCGGTGCGGCGTTGTACTGGTAGAAAAAGCGCGTATAGCTCTCGGCCAGCAACGCCAGGTACTCCTCGCCGATCGAGCGCTCGAAATGCACCCCTCTGCGGCGCACCCGTTCGATCAGCGTATCGGGCTGCGCCTGCAGGTAGATCACCAGATCGGGGACCGGTGACTGCGGGCGCAGCGCATCGAAGATCTTCCGGTACAGCGCCAGTTCGTCGCCCGAGAGCGTGATGCGCGCGAACAACGCGTCCTTGTCGAGCAGGAAATCGCTGACCGTCGCGCGAGCGAACAGGTCGGCCTGCGCAAGCGGCTCGATCTGGCGCAGACGCTGGAACAGAAAAAACAGCTGGGTCGGCAGCGCGTAGCGCGCCATGTCCTGGTAGAAGCG
>JBGOTT010000421.1:0-3119 GCA_041476585.1 Gammaproteobacteria bacterium
AGCGCCGGCGTGGTCTTGTCGCAGCCCACCAGCAATACCACGCCATCGAGCGGATTGGCGCGCAGCGACTCCTCGACGTCCATGCTCGCGAGATTCCGGTACAGCATGGCGGTGGGGCGCAGCAGTGTCTCACCGAGGGACATCACCGGGAACTCGAGCGGGAAGCCGCCGGCCTCGAGAACGCCCGTCTTGACGTGCTCGGCGAGAATGCGGAAGTGCGAATTGCAGGGCACCAGCTCCGAGTAGGTGTTGCAGATGCCGATCACCGGCCGGCCGTCGAACTGGTCGTGCGGCACGCCGCGGTTCTTGGTCCAGCTGCGGTAGATGAAGCCGTAGATGTCCTGCCGGCCGAACCACTTGACCGAGCGCAGGGTGGATTTCTTCACAGGCTTCGGTTTCATGGCAACCTCAGTAAGTGGCGCGGCCGCCGGAGATGTCGAACACCCCGCCGGTGGAAAACGCGCAGTCTTCGGACGCGAGCCAGCACACGAGCGATGCGACTTCATCGACCGTGACGAAGCGACCCATCGGGATCTTGGCGAGCATGTAGCTGATGTGCTGTTCGGTCATCTGGTCGAAGATGGCCGTTTTCGCCGCGGCCGGCGTGACGCAGTTCACCAGCACGCCCGTCTGCGCCAGCTCCTTGCCGAGCGATTTGGTGAGCGAAATGACGCCCGCCTTGGAGGCGCTGTAGGCGACCGCATTCGGGTTTCCTTCCTTGCCCGCGATTGAGGCGATGTTCACGATGCGGCCGTATTTGCGCCTCACCATGTGCGGCGCGACGGCGCGGCAGGTGAGGAACTGGCTGGTGAGGTTGATGCGCAGCACGCGCTCCCACTCGCCGATCGGGTACTCGACGGTGGGCGCGTTGACGCCGGCAATGCCGGCGTTGTTGACCAGCACGTCGATCCCGCCCAGCGCTTCCAGCGCGCTCCTGGTCGCGCGCTCTACCGCCGCGGAGTCGGTGATGTCGATCGCATCCCCGCTCGCGGCCGAGCCAAGCTGCGCCAGGGTTGCCGCGAGCAGCTTGTCATCGCGGTCCCAGATGCGCAGTTTCGCGCCCGAGGCAACCAGGCGCTTGCCGATCGCGAGTCCGATGCCCTGCGCGCCGCCGGTGACGATCGCTGCGCGGCCGTTGAAATCGAGTTGATTCATGTCATTCCTTCACGGCGCCGGTCATGCCGGAGACATAATGTTCGACGAAAAACGAATACAGGATCGCCACCGGCAGCGACCCGAGCAGCGCGCCCGCCATCAGCGCGCCCCAGTGGTACACGTCGCCCTCGACCAGTTCGGTGATGACGCCGACCGGCACGGTCTTGTTCTCGGACGAGGAGATGAAGGTGAGCGCGTAGATGAACTCGTTCCACGACAGCGTGAACGCGAAGATGCCCGCCGAGATCAGGCCGGGCACTGCGAGCGGCAGGATGATCTTGGTGAGCACCTGCCAGCGCGTCGCGCCGTCGATCAGCGCGCATTCCTCCAGTTCGTACGGGATGGTGCGGAAGTAGCCCATCAGCAGCCAGGTGCAGAACGGAATCAGGAAGGTCGGATAGGTGAGAATCAGCGCCCAGCGCGTGTCGAACAGACCCAGCTGGAACACGATCGCCGCCAGCGGGATGAACAGGATCGACGGCGGCACCAGGTAGGCGAGGAAGATCGCCAGGCCGACCTGCTTCGATCCCCGGTAGCGCAGGCGCTCGATCGCGTAGGCGGCGAACACGCTCGCCACGAGTGAGGTGAAGGTGGAGACCACCGAGACCAGGATCGTGTTCCACATCCATTGCGGATATTCGGTCTTGAACAGCAGTCGCTCGAAGTGCGCCAGCGTCGGGTGGATGATCCAGAACGGATTGGCGGCCTTGGACACCAGCTCCTCGTTCGGTTTGAACGAGGTCATCCCCATCCAGTAGAACGGGAACAGCAGCACGAAAAGGAAGCAGGCGAGCGGCACGTAGAGTGTTACCCAGCGCCGCAGTGGCTTGTCGAGGTATTCCATGCCCTTCGAGTCCTGCACGGTGCTGTTTGTGGCAAGGCTCATTTGTCGCTGCCCCCCTGTTGCCAGGCGCGCCGCTGCAGCCCGAAGTAGCTGAACAGGATCGCGGCCAGCAGGAACGGCACCATCGAGGTGGCGAGCGCCGCGCCCTCGCCGAGCGCACCGCCCGGGATCGCGCGCTGGAAGGAAAGCGTCGCCATGAGGTGCGTGGCGTTCAGCGGCCCGCCGCGCGTGAGCACGTAGATCAGCTGAAAATCGGTAAAGGTGAAGAGCACCGAGAAGGTCATCACCACGGCGATGATCGGCGTCAGCATCGGCAGCGTGACGTGCCAGAACTTCTGCCATTCCGTGGCGCCGTCGAGCGAGGCCGCCTCATAGAGCGAAGGTGGGACGGTCTGCAGCCCGGCCAGCAGCGTGATCGCGACGAAAGGAACACCGCGCCAGATATTCACGAATATCACGCTGAAGCGAGCCCAATAGACGTCGCCGAGGAAATTGATGTTCTCGTTGATGACGCCGAGTTGCTTCAATGACCAGGAAATGATTGAGAACTGCGCGTCGAAGATCCACCAAAAGGCCAGCGCCGAGAGCACCGTCGGCACGATAAACGGTATCAACACCAGCGCGCGCAGCATCGCCTTGAACGGCATGTTCTCGTTGAGCAGCAGCGCCAGATAAAGGCCGATCGCGAATTTGAATATACTCGCGACGAAAGTGTACAGAAGCGTATTGAACACCGACAACCAGAATATCGAGTCGCCCCAGAGCCACTCATAATTTTCCAGCCCGATAAACGCCCCGGGACGGCCGATGCGGGCGTCCGTAAAAGAAATCCAGATGCCGAGCCCGAGCGGATAGGCAAGGAACAGGATCAGGAAGGCCATCGCAGGCAACATGAACCAGAAACCGAGCCAGTCGCGGTCAACCTTCAGCCGCTGCCACGGCGTGACGCTGCGCTGCGCAGGTTTTATCTGACCTTGCTCGATGGCAATCGTCATTGTGTTACCGGTCCGCCGATTGCGTCACAAACAATGATCCGGCGGGCGGTGTGATCCGCCCGCCGGCTCGTTCGCTTAGCGGTAGATGCGCTTGAGCTGCCGCTCCGTGACGGCGATCGCGCCCT
>JBGOTT010000422.1:0-3113 GCA_041476585.1 Gammaproteobacteria bacterium
CGCGTCGTCGGTCTGCGTTACCAGAACCACCGTGCGGCGGAAATTCGGGTCGGCCAGTTCGGGCTTCGCGATCAGGAAGACCCCGTTAGGCCGGGGCGCCTGGCGCTGCGCCGGCGAGGGCGGCGTCACGGCGAGCAATGCGGGGACGAGCAGCAAGGCGTGAAGACCGGAAGCGCGCATTGCGAGATTATCGCGCTGCTGAGAGAATCTGAGCGAATTTACGAGGAGGAACGGATCATGATGTCGGACGCAGACCGCAGGAAGGCCGCGGAATCGCTGATCCACGCGGAAAAGACGCGCAAGCCCGTGTTGCAGCTCTCGAAGACCTATCCGGGCATCGTCATCGAGGACTCGTACGCGATCCAGGGCCTGGTGAACGAAATGAAGGTGGCAGCCGGCTCGAAAGTGATCGGAAACAAGATCGGCCTCACCTCGAAGGCCATGCAGCAGTCCTCGCAGATCGACGAGCCCGATTACGGCGTGCTGCACGACTACATGGTCGTCGAGGATGGCGCCAAGGTACCGTTTGCGAACTACATCGTACCGCGCGTCGAGATCGAGCTGGTGTTCGTGCTCGGCAAGCCGTTGAAAGGCCCGGGCGTCGGGTTGCTCGACGTGCTGCGCGCGACCGAATACGTGGTGCCGGCGATCGAGATCATCGATGCAAGGGTGCAGAACCCGCGCAAGATCTTCGACACCGTTGCCGACAACGGCGCGGCTGCCGGGCTGGTGATCGGGGGGCGGGCGGTGGGTCCGATGGACATCGACCTGCGCTGGGCGAGCGGGCTGCTATATCGAAATGCGGACATCGAGGAAACCGGCGTCGCCGCGGGGGTGCTCGGCCATCCGGCGATGGGCATCGCCTGGCTCGCCAACAAGGTCGGCCGATTCGGCACCGTGCTCGAGCCGGGGCGCGTGATGCTCTCGGGATCGTTCATCCGGCCGGTGTGGGCGCAGAAGGGCGATACGCTGCGCGCGGATTTCGGCTCGCTCGGCAGCTTGTCAGTCCAGTTCGTCTGAGCCATGTACCGGCCCTTTGATCTTTCCGGGCGCTCGGCCGTCGTCACCGGCGGCAACGGCGGCATCGGCTACGGCATGGCCGAGGCGCTGATCGCATCGGGCGCGCGGGTCGCGATCTGGGGTTCCAATCCGGAAAAGACCGCGAAGGCGAAGGCATCGCTGGGCGCAAATGCCGAGGCGTTCGTCTGCGATGTGAGCAATGAGGAAGCGGTCGAGAAGACGTTTGCGGATTCGGTCGTAGCGTTGGGGCGCGTGGACGCATGTTTCGCAAATGCCGGTGTTTCGTCGAAACCCACGCCGCTCATCGACATGACGCTCGCCGAGTTCCGGCGCGTCCAGCAGGTCAACGTGGAAGGAGTGTTTCTGACCTTCCGCGCGGCCGCGCGCCACATGGCCGCGCACGGAAAGGGAGGCGCGCTGGTAGCCACGGCAAGCACCGCGGCGATCGAAGGCGCGGCGCGCAACAGCCACTACGGTGCGTCAAAGGGCGCGGTGACGTCCTTTGTCCGGGCGCTGGCGGTCGAGCTGGCGCGCCACCGCATTCGCGTCAACTCGATCCTGCCGGGCTGGATCGAGACCGAGATGACCGCCCGCGCGATGGGCGACGAACGCTTCGCGAAGGGGGTGCTGCCGCGCATCCCGGCGCGGCGCTGGGGAACGCGGGACGATTTCGGCGCGATCGCGGTCTACCTGATGAGCGACGGGTCCGCGTACCACACCGGAGAACAGATCGTCATCGACGGCGGGTATACGAAGTTCTGACCGGGTATCATGGATCTCAAGAGATGCGCTGCAGGCATTTCTTTGACGCTGCTCAAATCAATCTGGAGAAAAAGGGGAAGACTATGGTGCAGGAAGTCCGGGCTCCGCTGGCGGGTGGCATCTGGGCCGTGCTCGTCGAAGTCGGTTCCAAGGTGGAGGAAGACGACGAATTGGTCGTCATCGAGGCGCTCAAGATGGAGAACCCCGTGTACTCGCACTGTGCCGGCACGGTGAAGGAAATCAAGGTGAAGAAGGGCGACAAGGTCGAGGACGACGACCTGCTCATGCTGATCGGGTGACGGCCTGCCTGCCCGGAACGAAAGCGAGGCGAGGATGAATTTCGAGTTGAGCGAAGACCAGCGGCTGATCCAGGACACGGCGCGGCGATTCGCCATGTCGGAGATCGCGCCTACGCTCGAGGAGGAGGAGCGCAAGCACGAGTTCCGGGCCGATCGCGTCGCGAAGATGGGCAAGCTGGGCTTTTTCTCCTGCGCCCTGCCCGAGGAACTGGGCGGCAGCGGCATGGGTTTCCTGGAGTCGGTGCTGATGGCCGAGCAGGTCGGCCGCGTGTCGGCGTCGTGGCGGGTGCCGTTCAACATGCAGAACCTGGGGCCTGCGCTGACCGTGACGAAATTCGGCAGCGAGGCGCAGAAGAAAAAGTACGTCCCCGGCTGGGTTGCGGGTTCCCAGCTCGGCTTCTTCGCCATGACCGAGCCCAACACCGGCTCGGACGTGGCCAGCATGAAGACCCACGCCATCGACAGGGGCGACCACTGGGAAGTCCACGGCAACAAGATTTGGATCTCGCAGGCGCACGTGGGCGACGCGGGGCTGCTGTACGCCTACACGGACAGGGAAAAGGGCAACAGGGGAATCACGGCCTTCATCATCGAGCCGAAAAGGATGAGGGGCTGCACCGCCCGCGCCATCGAGACCAAGCTCGGCCTGAAATGCGCGCCGACCGGCGAGTTCGTGTTCGATGCAATGAGGGTGCCGAAGGAGAATGTGCTCGGCAAGCCGGGCAGCGGATTCCAGATCTGCATGTGGCAGCTGAACCAGACGCGGCTCGGCTGCGCGGCCGGCGCGCTTGGCGTCGCCGGGGGCGCGCTGGAGCTTGCCGTCAACTACGCCAACGAGCGCACCCAGTTCGGCAAGCCCATTTCGCAGCACCAGATGGTCCAGGCGCAGATCGCCGAAATGGCGGTCGAGCACCAGGCCGCGCAGATGCTGGTGTATCGGGCCGCGTGGCTGAAGGACCACGGCAAGCCGAACCAGTACGAGACCTCGGTCGCCAAGTACGCCGCTTCGGAGGCGGCGGTGCACGCGGCGAA
>JBGOTT010000423.1:0-3107 GCA_041476585.1 Gammaproteobacteria bacterium
ACAAGGCCGCGATCGACGTGTCGGTGGTCTCGCTCAGTTGCCCGAACTGCTACTGGGGCGCGGAAAAGGTGAGCCTCAAGGCGGCGCAGACCGTGAACGACGAAATGGCGCGCGCGAGGAAGACCTGGCCCGACCGGATCCAGTGGTTCTGCTCGCTGCCCTGGCAGCATCCGCAGGATGCGCTCAAGGAGCTCAAGCGCGCGCTGAAGGCGGGTGCCTGCGGCGTGATGGTGCTCGCCAACATCGACGGCAAGCAGCTCACCGATCCGGCGTTCGAGCCGATCTGGAAGGCGATCGACAAGGCGAAGCTGCCGGTGCTGGTGCATCCAACCGCGCCACCGGGCGTGCGCGAGCTGCAGATGAACGAGTTCCAGCTCACCGCGTCGATCCGTTTCACCTTCGACACTTCGCTCGCGATCGCGCGGATGCTGTACGACGGTTTTTTCGAGCGCTACCTCGACCTGAAGATCATCGCCTCGCATGGCGGCGGCGCGATCCCGTTCCTGATCGGGCGCCTCGACCAGTGCTTCGAGCACATCCCGGCCTGCCGCGCGAAAGTGCAGAACAAGCCGAGCCTGTATCTGCGCCGCGTCTACGCCGACTCGGTGGTGTTTGCGGACGACGCGCTGGCGATGGCCGTGCGCACCTTTGGCTCGGACAACGTGCTGTACGGCTCGGACTATCCGCACACCATCGGCGACCCGCTCGGGTGCCTCGCGCGAGTGGACCGCCTGCCGGACGGGGTGCGCGAGCGCGTGCGCGGGCGGAATGCCGAGCGGATCTTCGCGTTCCGCTAGACCCCGGGGCTATACTGGACATGCCCTTCCGGCGGGACCGGCGGGAGGACACAGTTGACGTTTACGTAAACGTCACTTAGCATGCACGATCCTGCACTTGCCGCAGCGCGAGGCGCCCGATGACCGACCTGTCCGTCAGCCACAACCTCGTTTACCAGGCGAAGCACAAGATCCGCTTCGTCACCGCGGCCAGCCTGTTCGACGGCCACGACGCGTCGATCAACATCATGCGCCGCATCCTGCAGGCCTCCGGTGCGGAGGTGATCCATCTCGGCCACAACCGTTCGGTCAAGGAGGTGGTGGACGCGGCGCTGCAGGAGGACGTGCAGGGCATCGCCATCTCGTCCTACCAGGGCGGGCACATCGAGTACTTCAAGTACATGATCGACCTGCTGCGGGAGGCCGGCGCCGCGCACGTGCGCGTGTTCGGCGGCGGCGGCGGCGTGATCGTGGCCTCCGAGATCAAGGAGCTGCACGAATACGGCGTGACGCGCATCTACTCGCCCGAGGACGGACAGAGGATGGGTCTGCAGGGAATGATCAACGACATGCTGGCGCGCTGCGACTTCGATCCGAGCGTGCACGCGCCGAAGGACCTCAAGGGGCTCAAGGCCGGCGACACGGTCGCGCTTGCGCGCGTGATTACGGCGCTGGAGGCGGGAAGCCTCGATGCGGGCCTGCGCGACGAGCTCATGCAGGCGGCCGAGAAGCGTCGTGCGCCGTCGCTCGGGGTCACCGGGACGGGCGGCGCGGGCAAGTCTTCGCTTACCGACGAACTGGTGCGGCGCTTTCGCCTCGACCAGGGTGACCGGCTGAAGATCGCGCTCGTCGCGGTCGACCCTTCGCGCCGCAAGACCGGCGGCGCGCTGCTCGGCGACCGCATCCGCATGAATTCGATCCACGGCGCGGGCATCACGATGCGCTCTCTTGCCACCCGCTCCTCGGGCGCGGAAATCACGCAGTGCCTGCCGGAGGTGATTGCCGCGTGCCGTGCAGCCGGCTTCGACCTAGTGATCGTAGAGACTTCGGGCATCGGGCAGGGCGACGCTGCGATCGTGCCGCACGTGGACGTGTCGCTGTACGTGATGACGCCCGAATTCGGCGCGGCGAGCCAGCTCGAGAAGATCGACATGCTCGATTTCGCCGATTTCGTCGCGATCAACAAATTCGACCGCAAGGGCGCAGAGGACGCGCTGCGCGACGTGCGCAAGCAGGTGCAGCGAAACCGTCAGGCGTTCAAGGCGGGCCCCGACGAGATGCCGGTGTACGGCACCGTCGCCGCGCGTTTCAACGACGATGGCGTCACCGCACTGTATCAGGGTATCGCAGCCAGGCTGGTGGAAAAGGGGCTCAAGCTCGACGCCGGCAGGCTGCCGAAGGTGCAGCGCCGCGTTTCGTCGAGCGTCCATGTGGTCGTGCCGCCCAAGCGCTCGCGCTACCTGGCCGAGATCGCGGAGGCGGTGCGCGCGTTTCACGCGCGCGCGCTGCAACAGTCGCGCATCGCGCGCGACCGGCAGAGCCTGCTCGCATCGAAGGCGATGCTCGCGAAGGCCGGCAGGGACTGCGCCGCACTCGATGCGCTGATCGAAGAGAAGAACGCCGCGCTCGACGCCCGCTCGAAGAAACTGCTCGATATGTGGCCCGATACGGTCAAGGCCTAGGCCGGCGACGAGTACGTGGTGAAGATCCGCGACACGGAGCTGCGCACCAAGCTCACCCCGACCTCGCTCTCAGGGACCAAGGTGCCGAAGGTCGCGCTGCCGAAGTTCGAGGACGCGGGTGAAATCCTGCGCTGGCAGCTGCGCGAAAACGTTCCGGGATCGTTCCCGTTCACCGCCGGCGCGTTCGCGTTCAAGCGCGAGAACGAAGACCCGACCCGCATGTTCGCGGGCGAAGGCGATCCGTTCCGCACCAACCGGCGCTTCCATCTGCTGTCGAAGGACATGCCGGCGAAGCGCCTGTCGACCGCCTTCGATTCGGTGACGCTCTACGGCTTCGATCCCGACGAGCGGCCGGACATCTACGGCAAGGTCGGCAATTCGGGCGTGTCGATCGCGACGCTGGACGACATGAAAGTGCTGTACTCGGGGTTCGACCTGTGCGCGCCGAACAACTCGGTGTCGATGACGATCAACGGGCCCGCGCCGACGCTGCTCGCGATGTTCTTCAACACCGCGCTCGAGCAGCAGCTCGAGGCGTTCCGCAAGGACAGGGGCCGCGAGCTGCGCACCAAGCTGACCACCACCTCGCTCTCCGGCACCAAAGTGCCCAAGGTGGCGCTGCCGAAATTCGAGGATGCGGGCGAAATCC
>JBGOTT010000424.1:0-3093 GCA_041476585.1 Gammaproteobacteria bacterium
CTCGATTCGAGCTTCTTCAGCATGCTCTGCCCGACCGGACCCTGCGTGACCTTGTGCAAGTCTGCGAAGCTGTCGAACAGGTAGGGCAGATCGAACACCTCGAACTCCTTGGCGCCCAATGGGCCGAACTTGGCGAGGGACGGCGCCAGCATCTGCACCGCGCCGATCTGCAGGGCTTCGACTTCCTCCTGGTCCTTGTAAAGCTGGCTGTTCGGATAGACCTCGACCTTGACCTTGCCGCCGGTCATCTTCTCGGCGAGTTCCTTGAACTTGAGCGAAGCCTTGCCTTTCGGCGTGTTCTCAGCGACGACGTGACTGAACTTGATGACGATCGGCGGCTGTGCATACGCGACGCCACAGGCGAGCGCGGCCGTCAGTGCAAACATAAACAGGCGTTTCATGAAAACCTCCTTGCTGGAGTTGAGCGTGATCGACCGCCCCGGTTGCGGGCTGCCCCAGCCGCAAATGTGTGCGCAATCGGGCTTTGATGCAAGTCAAACCGGTACCAGTCCGGACGCGCGTTCAATGCGACATCAGCACCGGCACCGTCATGCTCTTGAGCACCGAGCGTGTCGCTCCGCCCAGCACGATCTCGCGCACCCGCGAATGGCCGTATGCGCCCATCACGATCAGGTCGACGCTGTAGTCGAATGCCCGCGACAGGATCACGCTCCCGATGTCGAGGCCCCCGGAACCGGTGCGGGCAGCCTCGGCGCGCACGCCATGCCGCGCGAGATAGAGCGCGATATCCGATCCGGGCGATTCGCCGTGGCCGCCCGGCGACGCGTTGCCATCCACCGACAGAACGATGACCCGCTTTGCGCGCTGCAGCAGCGGAAGCGCGTCAGTAACCGCCCTCGCGGCCTCGCGACTCGCGTTCCAGCATACGAGAATGTCCTGCGCGAAGCTCTTGATCTCGCCGACGTAAGGGACGATGAGCATCGGCCGGCCAAGCGCAAGCACCACCGCATCGGCAAAATTCGCGGGCGCATCAGCCGCCGCATCGGTCTGATTCACCACCACGAGGTCGGCGTAGCGGGCATGCAGGGCGACAGTAAGAACGAGATCGCCTTCCTCGGTGCGCCACTCCGCGCCAGCGATTCCCGCAGCCTTTACGCCTGCGTCGAATTGGGCGCGGGCTGCAGCCGTCTGCTCGGCGCGCACCTTGTCCTGGTACTCCGCCAGAAACTCGCTGCCCAACCCCGCCCGCGCGGCGCCGGGTACGTACGGTGCGTGCCCGACATACAGTCCCACGATGTGCGCTTCCCATTGGTTTGCGATGCGCCCCGCAACTTCGAGGCTGCGCGCGCTGCGCGAGCGGCCGTCCACCGGGACCAGCAATGTCTTGTACATGTTCTCTCCTTCGCGTCAAAGGCAATCGGTTGCGGCGGAATGGCTTCGGGACATATTGTGGCGCGAATTCGCGGGCCGGTTTGATCTGGCTCAATGCATCGGTCAAGCTCGCCACGAGAATCGGCCCCATGGTCAATCCGATCGCAGCGTGGAATACGGAGCACGCCTATTTCGGCCGGCTGCTGGACCAGCTGGAAAAGCAGGTCGACGTGCTGCACACGGGCGAACGCCCGAATTATGAGTTGATGTCCGATATCATCTTCTACCTGCGGGATTTCGCCGACCGCTTGCATCATCCCCGGGAAGATGCGGCATTTGCCCGCCTGGCGCAGCGGCGCCCCGGCATGGAGCTGGAATTCGCCCGTCTGCGGCAGGAGCATCGCGTCATTGCCCGGGCCGGCGAGACGCTTCTCACGCTCCTCAACGAGATTGTCGAGGGAGGCGTGATTGCGCGCGCGGAGGTCGAGGCGGCTGCGGCCACATATCTCGTGTACTACCGATTCCATATCACCAATGAGGACAGAAACGTCCTGCCTCACGCGGCCGCGGTCCTCACGCCGGCAGACTGGGAGGCCGTGAGAGCCGCGGTGCCGGTGATCCGCGATCCGCTCTTCGGACCCGACCCCGAGGAACGCTACCGCGAACTGCGCCGGCAGATTGCGCGGGAGGCACCGTCAGGGCCATGAAAGCCATCCGGTCGGCGCCCGAGTTGTACGCGCATGCGATCGCCATCGAACGCGAAGCCGCCGAGCGCTATGGCGAGTTCGCGCAACTCATGGCCGACGAAGGCAACGAAGGCGCGGCGGCGGTCTTCTTCAGGCTGGCTTTGCTCGAGGCCGAGCACCTCGAGGTGCTGCTGCGCAGAACGGATGGCGTGGCCCTGCCGTCGCCCCCGGACGGCAATTACAGGTGGCTGGATGCCGGGGCGCCGGAAACCGCAGCGCACGAGTTCGTGTACCGCCTCATGACACCGCACGAGGCGCTCGCCATCGCCCTCGGAGCCGAGCAGCGCGCCAGCGCGTTCCTCGAATCGGTGCACCGCGGCGCCGATGACCCGGCGCTGCGCGCGCTTCGAGCGCACCACCGAGCAGTTCCTGCACTCGCAGCTGATCTTCGTCAAATGATGCCGGCGCCCGGACGGGCCGGAGGAGGCGCCATGTACAAGCACATTCTGATCCCCACCGATGGTTCGGAAACCGCGGACAAGGCGGTCCAGGCCGGCGTCGACTTCGCGCGGGAAGCGAACGCGAAGGTCACGTGTTTCACCGCGATGCCAGAATACCAGATGCCGACGCAGACCGAGCTGATGTCGAGGCATGGAATCTCGCCCGACGAACACGCGCGCCGCTGCCGCGAAAAAGCCGAGGCCATCTTTGCCGATGCCGCGCGCCGGGCCAGTGCCGCGGGCATCGAGTTCGAAACCGAATACGTGCAAAGCGACCGTCCCTACGAGGCGATCATCGATGCGGCGAAGCGCCATGGCTGCGACCTGATCTTCATGGCGTCCCACGGCCGCAGGGGCATCTCCGCGCTGCTGCACGGAAGCCAGACCCAGGACGTCCTTACGCACTCCACCATTCCCATGATGGTGTACCGCTGAACTACATCCGCGCAACGACGGACCCGAACGCGTCGACCTGCGCCCAGTCGGTGAACTCGACGACCGCGTTGCGCTCTGTCGGGCCATTTGTCATCCACATGATCAGCCGGATGACCATGCGGTCGCGGAAGCTGTACCTC
>JBGOTT010000425.1:0-3080 GCA_041476585.1 Gammaproteobacteria bacterium
CAACAGGTGAAGGAGCACCCGCTCGATCACCGCACCGACATCTATTCGCTGGGCGTGGTGATGTACCACCTGCTGACCGGCCGGCTGCCGTTCCAGGCGAGCAACAACTTCAGCCTGATCTACCAGATCACCAACGTCGATGCCGCGCCGCCCTCGTCGTACCGGCCCGAGATCCCGGCGAGCATCGATGCGATCGTCAAGCGCGCAATGGCGAAGGAACTGGAGGAACGCTACGCCGAATGGGAGGATTTCTCGCTCGACCTTGCCGAAGCATTCCGCAACGAGAACCTCGGCGCGCAGACCCAGGAATTCGCCGACTCGGACAAATTCAACACGCTGCGCTCGCTGCCGTTCTTCGAGAAGTTCAACGACGCGGAAATCTGGGAGGTGGCGCGCTTCAGCAGCTGGCGCCAGTGCGGCTCGGGCGAGGTGTTGATGAAGGAAGGCGAACCCGGCGCCTTTTTCTGCATCCTCGCCGACGGCCAGATCAAGGTCACCAAGAAGGGCAAGCTGCTCAACCTGCTGCGAACCGGCGAGTGCTTCGGCGAGATGGCCTACCTGTCGAAGTCGGGGCAGGCGCGCGGCGCAGACGTGACCGTCATCACCGACGCGAAGATCATCTCGGTTCCGACCGAGAAGCTGGCCGAGGCCTCCTCCGCGTGCCGGCACAAGTTCGACCGCGCGTTCATGCAGATTCTGGTCGAGCGCTTGTCGATGGCCAACATCCGCCTCTCGGGGGTCTAGGGGTCCGTCCCGCAAGCAATCTGCGCCGAGCCGGCCGACACGCGAACACGCGGCTGACGACTTGATTTTTGGCTATCATGGGCGCGGGAGCCGCCGATGGCCGCGATCGTCGAAACACGCCTGAGTGCATTGCAGGATCTGTGCCGCCGCTTCGGGGTGCGCAGGCTCGAGGTCTTTGGTTCGGCTACGCGCGACGATTTCGATTCCGCCCGAAGCGACATCGACATTCTCGTCGCGTTCGGCAGTAGCGCGGCGATGACCCCGTTCGAGCAGTATTTCGGATTCAAGGAGGCCGTTGAGCGCCTGTTCGGACGCGACGTGGACGTTGTTGTGGACGGCGCGTCGCACAACCCTTACTTCCTCGAGTCCGTGAACGCCAGCCGCCAGCTCGTCTATGAAGCCTGAGGTGTCCAAGTATCTTCGGGATATACAGGATGCCGGCCGCACGATTGTCGAGATCACGTCCGGCATGACGCTGGCGGACTACGAGAAGAACAAAATCCTGCGGCTTGCGGTCGAACGCTGCTTCGAGATCGTCGGCGAAGCACTACGGCACATTTCCGAACGGGACCCCGAGACTATCGCGCGGATCACGAATCATCGCCGCATCATCGCGTTCCGCAACATTCTGATTCACGGCTACAGCATTCTCAAGCACGACGTGGTCTGGAGCGCAGCAAAGGACCATCTGCCAAAACTGCTGAGCGAGGTCGCGCTGCTGCTGGCCGCTACGCCTTGATCCCCCGCTTCACGAAGCGCGGCGCGCCGGAATTCGCGGCCATGTACGCCGCCGAGGCCGAGGGGCTGCGCTTCCTGCGCGCCGCAGGCGTGCGCGCGCCCCAGCCCTATGCGCACGGCGTGCGCGACGGCGAAGCGTTCATCGAGATGGAGCGACTCGAATTCGGCGGTCCCGCGGATTGGCCGGCGCTCGCATGCATGCTCGCCCGCCTGCATCGCAACATCGGTCCGCGATATGGCTGGGAAAACGACAACTGGATCGGGCTCGCGCCGCAGCACAACGGCTGGAGCGACGACTGGGCGAAGTTCTGGTTCGCGCGGCGCATGACGCCGCAACTCGAGATGGCCCGGACAAAAGGATTCGCGTTTGAGATCGAACCGCTCCGCGCACTCCTCGCCGGTCACCATCCCGTTGCCTCGCTCCTGCACGGCGATCTGTGGAGCGGCAACATCGGGTTCACTCGCGAGGGACCCGTCATCTTCGACCCGGCGGTGTACTACGGAGACCGGGAAGCCGATCTTGCGATGAGCGAACTGTTCGGCGGGTTTCCGCGCGAGTTCTACGCCGCGTATGCGCAGACCTGGCCGCTCGATCCGGGTTATTCAGCGCGCAAGGACTTGTACAACCTCTACCACGTCCTCAACCACGCGAACCTGTTCGGCGGGAGCTACGCCTCGCAAGCCGCGCGAATGATCACGCGGCTGCTGGCGCAGACGGGGAACTAGGCAGCCTGCTTGCCGAGTTTCTCGTCGAGCAGCTTCTGCAGTTCGCCGGACTGGTACATCTCCTTCACGATATCCGAGCCGCCGACGAACTCGCCCGCGACGTACAGCTGCGGGATCGTCGGCCAGTTGGCGAACTCCTTGATGCCCTGGCGGATGTCGGGGTTCTCCAGCACGTTCACGCTGAAGAACTCGTTCACGCCGCAGGCGCGCAACACCTGGGTCGCGAGTTGCGAGAACCCGCACTGGGGGAACTGCGGCGTGCCCTTCATGTAGAGCACGACCGGGTGTGCGCTGACCTGTTCCTTGATGAGCTTCTGAACGTCCATGGAAATCTCCGAATACCCGAGTAATTTGATCGGATTCTAGCGGCTACGGCCAGGGGCCGTCAAACGGGCCCCGGTGACGCGCGCGATACCTGCAAGATCGGGCCAGGAGCGCGCACTATCAAGTCCTGCCTCGGCAAGAAGCTCTCGCACTGCGGCATCCTGTCCGATGCCGTGCTCCAGAAAAATCCAGCCGCCCGGATCGAGGTGCGCCGGGGCCGCTCTCGCGATCTCGCGGATCGCATCGAGCCCGTCAGCACCCGCCACCAGCGCCTCGCGCGGCTCGAAGCGCAGGTCGCCCTGAGCAAGATGCGGATCGCCTTGCGCGACATAGGGCGGATTGGCGACGATCAGCTCGAAGCGCCGCGCAGCCAGCGGTTCGAACCAGCGTCCTTCGATGAATTCGATCGCGAGGCCATGACGCATTGCGTTCGCGCAGGCGACCTCGAGCGCCGCTGCAGACGCCTCAACCGCGCAAACATCTGCATCCGGCCGGTGCTGCTTGATCGCGAGCGCCACCGCACCCGAACCGGTTCCGAGGTCGAGCAC
>JBGOTT010000426.1:0-3069 GCA_041476585.1 Gammaproteobacteria bacterium
GCACCGCGAGGTATTCGAGGATCCGGCGCTTCACCTTCGCCAGGCCGTAGTGATCCTCGTCGAGCACGCGGCGCGCCTCGGCGATGTCGATCGCCGGCGGCGTTTCCGCCTTCCACGGCAGTTCGGCCATCCACTCCAGCCAGGTGCGCAGCATCGAGCCCTCGCCCGACTGGTCGTTCATGCGCGCGAGCCGCTTCAACTCCTTGTTCACGTGCTTGGCCACGTCCTCGGGCATGCCCGCGGCCTCGATCGTCTTTTTCAGCTCGTCGAGTTCGGCTGCGGTGTCGTCGCCTTCGCCCAGTTCCTTCTGGATCTGGCGCACCTGCTCGCGCAGCACGTGCTCGCGCTGGCGCGTATCGAATTCCTTGCGGGTCTTGTCGCCGATTTCCTTCGACAGCCTGAGCACCTCCACGCGCTGGCCCAGCAGCGTGAGCACCTTGTCCAGGCGCAGGCGCAGGTCGAAGCTCTCCAGGATGGACTGCTTTTCCGCATTGTCCACGTCGAGCATGCTCGCCACCAGGTCGGCCAGCGCGCCGGGCGATTCCATCGCCTGCACCACGCCCTTCAGTTCACCCGGGGTGTGCGGCAGCAGGTCGATTGCCTCCATTGCCCGCTCTTTCAACTGCATGAAGCGCGCCTCGATCTCGGGGCCGGTTTCTTCGATGGTCTCGATCGCGCGCACGCGCGCGACCAGGAACGGCCAGCCTTCGAGGAATTGCAGCACCTGGAAGCGCGACTGTCCTTGAACGACCAAGTGGTGCGCACCCTCGCCCGCGATGTAGCGCACGATCTGGCCCGAAGTGCCGACCCAATGCAGGTCGGAAGGGACCACGTCGGTCTTCGAGGAATCGCGCTGCAGCAGGAAACCGACATGCTTCTCGGCCCGCACCGCTTCCTGCGCCGCGGCCACCGAACTCGCGCGCCCGATGGTGATCGGGGAGATCATGCCGGGAAACAGCACCGCATTGCGCAGCGGCACGAGAATCAACGCGTCCGCGGGGATCGGCTTCAGGGGCGTCACGTCCTTTTCGGGACGCGAACCGCCCGGCAGGGAGGGCAGTTGGCTGTTGAGTGCGTGTTGATGCCAGATGGACGGGTTCATGCCTGAGCATGTGGGGGCGGTGAACCCGGTTTCAATCCACAACCAAGCGTCTGTTCTCAAACGATTTACGCCTCGCCTAGCGCCTCGAGCTCGGTGTGCGTGACCAGCCAGCGCGCTTCGGACTGCTCGATCAGGCGAGCGAGTTCCCAGAAGCGCACGCAATTCATCCAGGCGATGGCGAACAGTTGGATCGGGAGCGTATTCCATTGCGTGCCGTTGCACAGCTCGCCTGCGGGACTGCGCGACGGCCGCAGCCACAGCGATCTCCCGGTGAAGTTGTCAGCAGGCGAACAGCTGGTGCGGCTGCCGCTCTGCCTCGGGATCGAGGATCAGCTCGACACGATCATCCGGCGGGCCGTCGATGCGCTGCACTGAACCTGGCCGTGGCGGACCGCATCGGCCAGTTTCATCGGGGGGCCTGCCTGCTTCTGTAGACCCGGTATGCGCGACGCTGCGCGTAGCCCGTCAAAGGTTCGAAGTGGTCGCGGATGTACTGGTCGATCATCGGGTGGGTGTTGCGGAAACGCAGTTCATCCCGCCGATCGAGAGGGTAGTCATTGATCACCGCAAAACCGGGATTGGCGGCTTCGATCCTTTCGATTTCAGCCTGCTGAAACGCCTCGCTGCGGGGGGACAATGCATAGATTTCCCACATCGGAGATTTGCGTCCGAGCACCGCATACGCGCCGGGCCAGAACGGCGCGGCGACAAAGCTGCGCCCACCCGGAGCGAAGCGATCGGCGAGTTTGTTGAGCATTTCCAGTTCCGCGGCCGTACGCGGGTCGATCCTGAGCCTGTTTCCGGCCACATCGGCTTCGACGCACTTGCTGATCGCAAAGCACTCCCATCCCGGATGCGTAGGGAGCATCACCAACAGGCTTGCCCCGCAAAGCAGCGCAGCCAGCGGCCACTTGATTCTCGAAGGCTGGCTTGCGAGCAGCACCAGGCAGGCGATGAGGAAGGGCGGGATGCCCGGACCGAGATGATCCAGGTCCGCGCGTGAATAGGCATAGTGCGCGTAGGGAAGCGCCAGCAGGGCGCTGGCCAACAGCGCCGCAGGAACGGGCTTATTGCGCAGCCTTTGCCGGAATGACCAAGCGATGCCCAGCACCCCGGAGACGATGACCGCAATGAAGAGCAGCCCCACCAGCACGCCGTGCACCAATACGACCGTCAGGCCTTGCCAGTACGGAATACGCCACGGCCAGGGTATGGGCAGCGGAAGATTGGTGGCTTGAATCTCGAACAGAAAACGGATGCTTTCCCAGAAGGCCAACGCAAAGCCGGGAACTACGGCAACCATCGCCAGGACAGGGATGAAGCCGATGACGACACCCGCGGACCAGATTGCAAACGCTTTGACGACCCCGGGATCGTTCCCGCGCCCGAGCGCGAAAAAGGTCATCGCGCCCAGGCTGGCTGCCACGCCATACACGCCATGGTTCCGGCCGAATACCGCAACCAGGCCGACCGTCATGCCCGTCAGGAAAAAACGCCGGGCGGATGGTTGCTGAACCAGAAACGCGAGAGCGCCGATCAGTACATACGGGAGCGAATTGTCGAAAAGTCTGTACGGCGGGGACATCCAGACCGCCAGCGTAATCGCCGCAACCAGGCTGAACAGGCGGTCCGGTTTTGCCGTGCTGAGCGATATCAGCGCCAGGCCGGCAAACAGGCCCATCGCCTGGAAGACTGCGGTCGCCACGCGCAGCGCAATGATGCCGCTATCGCCCCATAGAGACATCAGCGCGGCCGACCAGTAGTAACGGCCCGGGTCGTAGGACATGAAATCGCGAATGGGCACCTCGCCCGCGATCACTCGCTGCGCCCCGTACCAGAGGAAACCCTCGTCCCAGAGGCTGAATCCCTGGTGGCTTTCCCAGAAGAAGAGCGCGAGGACGGTGCCCGCAGCCAGCAGCAACGCGTCGACGATTGGTTTGGATTGCGAGGCGTGGGTATTCATCTAC
>JBGOTT010000427.1:0-3050 GCA_041476585.1 Gammaproteobacteria bacterium
GCCACCGAGCAGCGCCGGCGCATCAAGCGCGGGCTTGCCGCCGGGCGCACGCGGCGCGTGTTCATCCATCCGGAGGTGTGCGAAAACTGCGGCGATTGCACCGCGCTGTCGAATTGCGTCGCGATCCGCCCGCTCGCCACCGGACTGGGGCGCAAGCGCCAGATCGATCAATGGGTCTGCAATCACGACTACGCCTGCCTGGAAGCGAACTGCCCCGCGATGGTCACGGTGGAGGGCGGGGAGTTGCGCAAGAACGCCGGCGCTGGAGCGGCGAACGAACCGCTCGCGCGCGCGATCGCCCGGCTGCCGGATCCGCCCGCGTGGCGCTGGACCGGGCCCTACGACCTGGTGATCACCGGCGTCGGCGGCACCGGCGTCATCACCGTCGGCGCGCTGGTCGCCACTGCCGCGCACCTCGAGGGGAAGAGCGCGTCGGTGCTCGATTTCATGGGATTCGCGCAAAAGGGCGGATCGGTGATCGCCTTCGTGCGGCTGGCGGAAAGCGCGGAACTGCTCAACCAGGCGCGCATCGACACCCAGCAGGCCGACGCGATGATCGCCTGCGACCTGGTGGTCGGCGCTTCGCCCGAAGCGCTGCAGAGCCTCACGCGCGGTCGCACCCGCGTCGCCGCGAACCTGCACCAGATCCCGACGTCGGACTTCGTCGCCGATCCGGACGCCGACGTGCACGCCGCGGGACTGCTGGCGAAGATCCGCCACGCGATCGGCGCCGATGCCGTGGCGGTCTGCGACGCGCAGGATCTGGCCGAGCGGCTGCTCGGCGACACCATAACCGCGAACGTGCTGCTGCTCGGTTTCGCGTGGCAGCTGGGACTGGTGCCCGTTGGTCGCGCGGCCATCGCGCGCGCGCTGGAACTCAATGCGGTCGAGGTGGAAGCGAACCAGCTCGCGTTTTCCTGCGGCCGTCTCGCCGCAGCCGATCCGGAGTCGCTGCATGCGCTGTCGGGCGACGATGCGGCGGAGGACGGGCCGGCGGGTCTGGACGCGACCATCGAGCGCGCGCGCCGGCGCCTGGTCGAGTACCAGGACGCGGACTACGCGCAGCGCTACGTGGATTTCGTCGCCACGGTGCGTGCGGCGGAGCGTGCTGTGCTGGCCCCCGGCGCGCCGTTCGAACTGACGCGGCAGGTGGCGCTCAATTACGCCAAGCTACTCGCCTACAAGGACGAATACGAGGTCGCGCGGATGTACTCCGATGGCAGCCTCGAACGCTCGCTGAGCGAACATTTCGCGGGCGATTACACGGTGCGTTACCACTTGGCGCCGGAATACCTCGTGCGCGCGCGCAGCGATGGCCGGCCAGCGCGAAAACTCAGCTTCGGCCGCTGGCTGCGTCCGGCACTCAAGCTTCTCGCCCGCCTGCGCGCGTTGCGAGGCACGCTGCTCGATCCGTTTGGCCTCTCGGCGGCGCGCCGGGCGGAGCGCGAGCTGCCGAAAGAGTATTTGACGATGATCGAAAACCTGCTGCACGGACTCGACGCGCACAACCTTGCGAACGCAATTCGCATTGCGGCCCTTCCCGCCCGGGTGCGCGGCTTCGGCCGCGTCAAGCAAGCGGCCGCCGCGCGCATGCGCGCAGAAGCACGCAAGCTGCTGTCACAGGGCGAATCAGCGGTCCCGGGCTCGCCGGCCTAGGGCTTTTTCATCCTCAGCACGGCGATTTCGATCGCCCGCAGGTCGGCCGCCGCATGGTCGAGCTCGCCGCGCGCCAGTTGCTCGCACAGCGCATCGAGTTCATCCGGGCCGCCTTGCTCGATATTGCGTCTGAGCCGGTCGGCGGCGCTCGCCGCGAGCCGCCGCCGCACGCGTGCGCGGCGCGCATCGCCCCACGCGCGCCGCCCGGTGCCTGCCTGCGCATGCGCGGCAATCGCTTCGGCGAGCTTCGCCACGCCCTCGCCAGTGGTCGCGACCGTGCGCAATACCGGCGGCTTCCACGCCGGATAGCTGCGCAGCGCGATCATCGCCAGCAGCTCGCGTTCGGCGCGCTCGGCAAGCGGCAGGTCGGCCTTGTTGACGACGTAGATGTCGGCGATCTCGAGGATGCCGGCCTTGATCGCCTGCACGTCGTCGCCCAGGCCCGGAGGCAGCACCACGATGCAGGTGTGGGCGAGATCGGCCACGTCGACCTCGGACTGTCCCGCGCCGACGGTCTCGACGATGATATGTGCGTACCCCGCGGCGTCGAGCACGTCCACTGCGCGCGCCGCGCTGCGCGACAGCCCGCCTGCATGCCCGCGCGCGGCCAGCGAGCGAATGAACACCCGCTCATCGCCCTGGTGCGTTCCCATGCGGATGCGGTCGCCGAGAATTGCGCCACCCGAGATCGGGCTGGAAGGATCGATCGCCACCACCCCCACCCGGCCGCCGCGCGACAGCAGCTCGCCGATCAGCGCGTCGACGAGCGTGGATTTTCCGGCCCCCGGTGGTCCGGTGACGCCGAGCACGCGCGCTGCGCCGAGGTGCGGGTGCAGCGCACGCAGCAATTCAGCGCCTGCAGCGGTTTCGTTTTCCACCGCCGAGACGGCGCGCGCGATCGCGCGCCGTTCACCAGCGAGCAGCGCGGCGATCAGTTCTGCGCCCACGGATTCAACCTTGTGTCCCAACAGACTGTGCGCGCGGCAGGCTCGGCCGCACCAGCATGCCAGCGTACAGGATCAGGTAGATCACGAACGCCGCGGCCCAGAGCAGCGACGAGCCCGCCACCGCCCATTCGCCGAGCGCGTGCACGGTGTACGCCAACCGCAGCAGCGCTGCAGCGAACACCATTGGATATGCGGCACGCATCGCGGACACAACCCGCAGCGGCCGGCCGGTATGTCGCAGCACCACGCGCGTCATCAGGCCCGCCATGGTCATGCCGAGCGCGCCGACCGTGAACGCATGAATCCACGCATCGCGGGGCATGGAAGAGCTCAACGCGGCAAGCCCGCGCAATCCGATCGCCGCGATCAGCCACGCATAGCCCAGATGCAGCGTCCACAGCAACGGCTCGCCGGCCGTCCGCCACCCGCGCCAGCGCGCGAACCGGA
>JBGOTT010000428.1:0-3041 GCA_041476585.1 Gammaproteobacteria bacterium
CGCGGGACGGCGTCGAAGCACTGGAAAAGTGGAAAACCGGCGCCTACGCACTGGTGCTGACGGACTGCGACATGCCGCGGATGGACGGCTATCAGCTTGCGCGGGAAATCAGGCGCCTGGAAGCCGCGAAGAAAACACCACGGCCGATACCGATCATCGCCTGCACCGCGAACGCACTAGCGAGCGATGCCAGCGTATGTATCGACGCTGGAATGAACGATTATCTGTCCAAACCGATCGCGCTGCCGGTGCTCCAGTCCAAGCTCGCGCAGTGGATCGGCTCCGACGTCGTTGCAACTGACGCGTCCGCGGCGGCCGGCCGGCCACCGGGTCCGGCTGCGCCTCCGAAACCGGGCATGGCCGGGGCCGATCCCGCCTCTGGCGAACCGCCGCTCGATTCGGTCACGCTGAATCAGTTCACGGGCGGGGACGAAGAACTGCGACGCGAGATACTGCGCGAATTCCTCGCCGCGAACGCAGCCGATGCGGTGGCGCTGCGCGAGGCCCTTGCGGGCGAGGACGTCGCGGCGATTGCAAGGGCCGCCCATCGGGTCAAAGGCGCGAGCGGCATGATAGGCGCGCAGCCGCTTGCCGACGTGGCCGCGCGCATCGAGGAGGCCGCACGGACCGAGAACCGTACCGCGGTCCGCGGATGCGTCACCGATTTCGAACGCGAGCAAGCCCGGCTCGTGGAGTGCCTGCGCGCCGAGACCGGCGAACGCCTAGGCCATTCGAGCCACCAACCATGAACCGCCGCGTAGTGATCGTCGACGACCGTCCGGTGAACCGCAAGCTGCCCATGGAACTGTTGCGCAGCGCCGGCTGGTCGTACCCTGAGGCCGCCAGCGAGCAGCTCAGGGGCCTGCGCGTCATCGCTTACACGGCACAGGCGATGCAAGAGGAACAACGATGAAAATTTCGGAATTGCATTTTCTCGTCGCCGAGGATCACGAGTTCCAGCGCAAGACGCTGGTCCGCGCGCTGCAAGGGCTCGGGGCCTTGCACATACTGGAAGCGACGGACGGTCACGACGCGCTAGCCCGCTTCCACAACGCGCCCCAGGCCGTAGACATCATCATCTGCGATCTGGACATGCCGAACATGGACGGCATGGAGTTCATCCGCCATGTCGGCGAAACCGGAACCAAGGCGTCCATCATCCTTACGAGCGCGCTGGACCGCAATCTGATTTCTTCGGTCGAGACCATGACGCAGGCTTACGGTATCAACCTCCTCGGCGCGATCGAGAAGCCGGCAACACCGCAGAAATTGCAGGATTTGATCAAGCGGCATGGAACGTCAGCCCCGCGCGCGGCGGCTCCGCAGGCCGCGATACCCGAGGCGGAAATCATCGAGGCGCTCGACAAGGCGCAGTTCGAGCCGTTTTTCCAACCCAAGGTGGATCTGGTCAAGGGAGAAGTGGTTGGAGCCGAAGCGCTCGCGCGCTGGCGCCACCCGCAGCGCGGCATGGTTCCGCCGAATGCATTCATACGCGTGCTCGAGAACAGGGGGTTGATCGACAAGCTTACGTGGATCATGGTGGACCGTTCGGCGGCCGCCTGCGTTGCCTGGCGCAGCCAGGGCCTGTTGGTTTCGGTCTCGGTCAATTTGTCGCTGAAGTCTCTCGATGATCCGGCCCTTGCCGACCGGATCACCGAACTGGCGCAGAAGCGCGGACTGCAGCCGCGCGACATGATCCTGGAGATCACGGAATCGGCGGCAATGACCAACGTTGCGCGCGCCCTCGAGAACCTGGCGCGCCTGCGGGTCAAAGGGTTCGGGCTTTCGATCGATGATTACGGCACTGGTTATTCCTCGATGCAGCAGCTCGCCCGTATTCCTTTCACCGAGTTGAAAATCGACCAGTCTTTCGTGACCGACGCCGCGGCCCATCCTCAACGCGGCGTCATGCTGGCGTCGAGCATCGACATGGCGCACAAACTCGGCCTCAAGGTAGTCGCAGAGGGCGTGGAAACCCGCGCCGATTGGACCCAGTTGAAGCGCATCGGCTGCTCGCTGGCACAGGGCTACTTCATCGCTAGGCCGATGCCAGCCGCCGAATTCGTGGATTGGGCGCTCGAGTGGACGCCACCGGAGTGAGTCTGTATGCCGGGGTTCGACGCATAGATATCTGCGAGCGGCGGCGGTGAATCAGCGCGAAACGGTCGCCGTCGGCCAGACGGGTGAAAAGAGCAGGATCGAATTTCCTGTCGTTTCGTTCGCTTGACCGGTAAGGGTGTCGGCGTAAGATTGCAGGCCGAACAGCCAAAGCCCGGAGCGCAGACGCGATGCACAACGCCTGCGCGCCAAGCGCCGGACGCCCGGCAGACCGGACAACCCAGGAGGAGATAGCATGGACGATCATTCCCGCGATCAGCAGGAGAACCGGCCCGCGCAACCCGGGCGCCGCGACGCCCTGAAAAAGAGCGCTGCGCTTGCCGGTGCGGCCGCCGCCGCACAATTCGGCTTTCCCGCGATCGTGCGAGCGCAGGCCGACGCCATCAAGCTCGCCCATTTGACGCCGCGCACCGGATTCCTCGGGCAGCTCGGCGACTACGGCTTCAGGGCGGCGTCGTTGGCGGTGGATGAAGTGAACGCCGCGGGCGGCTTGCTCGGCCGCAAGGTGGAACTGATCGCCGAGGACAGCGTCAACCCGCAGACCGCCGTGACCAAGGCGCAGAAGCTCATCGAGCGCGACAAAGTGGTCGCGATCATCGGCGAAATCAACTCGGCTTCGGCGCTCGCCATCGGCGAACAGGTCGCGCGCTACAAGACAACGCCCTTCTTCAACACCGGCGCCAACTCGGACGCGCTGCGCGGCAAGAACTGCAACCGCCTGATGTTTCACGTCGAAGGCGGCAACACGATGTATACCAAGACCATCGGCACCTGGCAGAAGGCGGAAAACAAGATCAAGGGGGCCAGGTGGTACATGCTCACGGCGGACTATGCCTTCGGCCACGACCTGTTCCGCGTGTCGACGAAGTTTCTCAAGGAAAACGGCGGCGAGCTTCTTAACAACGACATGGTGCCGACCAACA
>JBGOTT010000429.1:0-3022 GCA_041476585.1 Gammaproteobacteria bacterium
CAACCGCGTCCACGGCTATTACATCGAGGTCACCAACGCGCACGCAGGAAAAGTCCCGGACGACTACCGGCGGCGCCAGACGCTGAAAAACGCCGAGCGCTACATCACCCCCGAACTGAAGGCATTCGAGGACAAGGCGCTTTCGGCCAGGGACCGCTCGCTCGCGCTGGAGAAGTCGCTGTACGAGGAACTGCTGGAAAAGCTCGCCGTGCACCTGCCGCGGCTGCAATCGGTCGCGCGCGCGGCCGCGCAGCTCGACGTACTCGCCTGCTTCGCGGCCAACGCATCGCACCGCGGCTGGTGCCGGCCGCAGTTCGCGGCCGAACCGCTGATCGAGATCGAAGCCGGCCGCCACCCGGTGGTGGAAGACCAGGTCGAGCACTTCATCGCCAATCCGGCGCGCGTCGCAACCGCCCGGCGCCTGCTCCTGATTACCGGACCCAACATGGGGGGTAAGTCCACCTACATGCGCCAGGTCGCGCTGATCGTGCTGCTCGCGCACGTCGGCGCTTACGTCCCGGCGTCCAGTACGAAGCTCGGGCCCATCGACCAGATCTTCACCCGCATCGGGGCGGCGGACGATCTGGCCGGCGGGCGCTCGACCTTCATGGTGGAGATGACCGAGAGCGCCAACATCCTGCACAACGCGACCGAATCGAGCCTGGTGCTGATGGACGAGGTCGGGCGCGGCACTTCGACCTTCGACGGCCTCGCGCTCGCGTGGGCGATCGCTCGGCAGCTGGTGGAGCGCAACCGGTCACTCACGCTGTTTGCCACGCACTACTTCGAGCTGACCCGCCTCGCGCTCGAATACAGGGAGGTCGCCAACGTGCACTTCGACGCGGTCGAGCACAAGGACACGGTGGTGTTCCTGCACGCGCTCGAAGAAGGCCCGGCGAGCCAGAGCTACGGGCTCGCGGTCGCCGCGCTCGCCGGAGTGCCGAAAGCCGTGATCGCGAAGGCGCGGCGCTATCTGCAGAAACTCGAAGACGAAAGTGCCGGCCGCGGCGGGCAGGCCGACCTGTTCGCGCCGGGTGCAGGCACGGATGCGGTCCCCGAAGCGCCGATCGACCCGCTGCGCGACACCCTCGGCCAGGTCAACCCGGACGAATTGTCGCCGCGCGACGCGCTGGAACTGCTTTACCGGCTGAAAAAGCTATGACCCGGATCCTTGCGGCGCTGCTGGCGCTCGCCGTATTGCTGGTTTCGGCGGCTTGCGCGCCGACGCCGCTGCGCGCCGAGGGGCCGGCGTATGCGCTGCTTGGCGATGTGCCCTACTCCCAGGCGCAGGCAAACCTGCTCGACGCGATGATCGACGAAATGAACGCCGAGCCGCTCGCGTTCGTGGTGCACGTGGGCGACATCACCTCGGGCACCGGGCCATGCACCGACGAGTGGCTCGAAGCGCGGCAGCGCCAGTTTGCGCGTATCCGTCATCCGTTCGTGCTCGTGTTCGGCGACAACGAATGGACCGACTGCCACCGCTCGGGCTTCGAGCCGATGGAGCGGCTGAAGAAATTGCGGGCACTGTTCCATTCCGGGGATCCAAAGCTCGAGCGCTTCGCCCGGCAATCGCGCGAGTATCCTGAGCACCTGCGCTGGGTCACGGCGAACGCGTTGTTCATCGCGCTCAACGTGCCGGGCAGCAACAACAACCTGGGCCGCACGCCGGAGATGGACGGCGAGCATGCCGCGCGCATGCGCGCGGTGCACGCCTGGCTCGCGGATTCCTTCGGACTCGCGACCAGGCAAAAGCTCGCCGCGGTTGCGGTTCTGTTTCACGCCAACCCCAACTTCGAGCGACGGCCAACGCGCGGACGGGACGGTTTTGCAGAACTTCGCGCGGCGCTTGCCGCGCATGCGGCGCGTTTCCCAGGGCCGGTGCTGGTGGTGCATGGCGACACGCACTGGTATCAGAACGACCACCCGTTGCCGAACCTGCAGCGCGTCGAGGTCTACGGCTCGCCGCATATTCGCTGGCTGCGGGCCGGCGTCCCGAGCGCCGGAGAGAAGGACTTTCCGGTAGTGCCCGCCGACGGACTGCGTTAGCCCTTCAGCGCCGCCGCAAACCGTCCGCCGAGCGCCCTCAGCCGCGCGAGCATCGAGCGGGCCGCCTCGTTCTCAGGCGCGGCTGCGGCATGCCGGGCGGCCTGCGTCCCGAGCAGCGCGGGGGATTGCCGGAACGCCTGGTAGCGCTGCAGCGCCGCAACGACTTGCCGATGCAGCACCGCCAGGTTCACCGGCTTGTTGATGAAGCGGAAGATGCGCGCCTCGTTGATCAGGTTGATGATCACCTCGGAGTCCGACGCCGCGGTGGTGACGATGACCAGCGTCTGCGGGTGCTCGGTCTTGAGCGCCTTGAACAGCGCGGTATGGTCGATGTTCTGCGACTCAAGATCGGAGACGAGGACCGCGACCTCATGCTTCGCGAGCGCCGCGAGCGCGTCATCCAGGCTCGGCGCATTCAGCACCTGGCAGGATTCGCCCGCCATCTGGCGCTCGGCGCGCGCCGTCGCTTCGTCCTCCAGCACCACCACGACAAGGTCCGAGGTGCCGCCCGCGGCCGCAGCGGCGGGCGGGCTCGCCTCCAGCGCGATCGCCACGCTGACCGCTTCGGCGATCGTCGCGAGCAGGTCTTCCTGCTGCCAGGGCTTGCTGATGAAACGGAACACCTCCGATTCGTTGACCGAGCCGACAATCGCGGCGAGGTCCGAGTAGCCGGTGAGCAGCAGCCGCACCGTCGACGGTGCGAGCGCCTTCGCCTGGCGCAGGAATTCGACGCCGGTCATGCCGGGCATGCGCTGATCCGAGACGATCACATCGACCTCGGTTTCTGCCAGACGTTGCAGTCCTTCGGCCGCACCGCAAGCCGTGAGTATCGTGTAGCCATCACGCCGACATCCTCCTGCGCGAGGACCTCGAGCGCGGCGACGCTGCCCGCCGCCTCGAGCACCGGGAATTTCCCGCCCGAAAGCTCGCGCGCCGCGCGCGCGAGCGCGGGATCGCCCAGCACCAGCACCGC
>JBGOTT010000430.1:0-2985 GCA_041476585.1 Gammaproteobacteria bacterium
AGACCGCCGACGTGTTCGGCGCGTTGTTCGCCACTTACGCGACGCTCGCGAGCCTGGTCGGCGCTGCGAGGAATGGCGAAGGCCGCATCGCCGACGTGTCGCTGGTCGAGGCCTCGATCGCGGCTGCGGCCTGGGAGGCGGCGGAGTATCTCGAAACCGGCAAGGTGCCGCAGCCGATGGGCAACCGCCACCGCTTGACCGCGCCCTATCAGTTGTTCGAAACCAGCGACCGGCGCTATCTCGCCATCGGCACGCCGAACAACGTGCTGTTCGAGAAGTTCATGCAGGTGCTCGGACTCGATGCGCATCTGACCGATCCGCGCTTTAAGACCTACGCGGGGCGCAAGGCCAACGAGGATGCGCTGCTGCCGATCGTGGAACCGGCAATCCGCAAGCGGCAATCCGACGAGTTGGAGGCGGCGCTGATGAACGTCGGCGTGCCGTGCGCGCGGGTGAACAATTTCAAGGAGGTGTTCGAGCATCCGCAGATCGTGGCGCGCGGCATGGTGAAGACGGTCGAGCATCCGCGGCTCGGCACCATGAAAGCGACGCGCAACCCGGTCCTGCTCGACCACGACGGGCCCGACATGGCGCGGCCGTCGCCGATGCTGGGCGAGCATTCCGAGGAGATTTTGCGCGAGCTCGGCTACGCGCCGGCGGCGATCCGCGAGCTCATCGCCGAGGGCGTGACTAAACTCGCGACGCCAGCGCAGCCGAAAGTCACCGCAGCTGAGTAACAGTGCAGTGTCATCAACCTGGATGCCCCGCCTTCGCGGGGCATGACAGACTGAGTGTAAGGAACACCCATGCCGCTGCCGCGCAGCTTTCTCTATGTCCCGGCCAACCGCGAGAAATTCCTGGAAAAGGCGATGGGACTGCCGTCCGACGCCTTCATCTTCGACCTTGAGGATTCCGTCCCCGCGGCCGAGAAAGCGAACGCGCGCGCGGGCGTGCGCCAGTATGCGCCGAAGTTCCCCGGCAACCGCGTCTGGGTGCGCACCAACGGGCTGGAAACCGGCCTCGCCGAAGCCGATCTCGACGCCGTAATCGGCGTCAACGGCATCGCCGGACTGTTCCTGCCCAAGGTGGAATCGCGCGACGAGGTGGTGCGCTGGGACGGCATGATCGGCGCGCTGGAGCAGGCGCGCGGCTTAGCTGTCGGCTCAACGCGGCTGGTGCTGTCGATCGAGAGCGCCAAGGGCGTGCTCAACGCCTACGACATGTCGCTTGGCGCGGCGCGGGTCGCCTCGCTCACCTTCGGCGGCGCGCAGGACGGCGATCTCAACACCGATCTCGGCTGCGTCTGGTCGATCGACGGGCCGGAGATGATGCACGCGCGTTGCCACACGCTCCTCTGCGCGCGCGCCGCGCGTTTCGACACCCCGCTCGACGGCGTGTTCTCCAACGTGCGCGATGCGGAAGGCTTCGAGCAGGACACCGCGCTGTCGCGGCGGCTCGGCTATCGCGGGCGCAAGCTCATCCACCCATCGCAGATCGAGCCGTGCAACCGGCTCTACGCGCCGACGCAAGGAGAGCTCGACTATTACTCCCGCGTACTGGAGGCGTTCGACAAGGCGCTGGCGCAGGGCAGCGCCTCGACCACCGTCGACGGCAAGATGATCGACGTGGCGATGGCGAACGCCGCGCGGCGGGTGCTGGACGAGGCCGCGGCGCGGAAGAAAGCGGGGTAGTGTCGGCGCCCTCGCCGCTTGCTCCGTTACCCTCCCCTGGAGGGGGAGGGTCGCACGCCTGAGCGCAGCGAAGGCGAGCGGGGTGGGGTGATTTTTCTGGTGCAAGGCAACCACCCCACCCCGGCTCGCATCTCGCTACGCTCGATGCTTCGCCGACCCTCCCCCTCCAGGGGAGGGTGAAGCGCGCTTGTGGCGCGAGCTACTTCACCTTCGCCCTGCCGAATGGCGCTAAGTCTTCCTCGAACAACTCGATCTTGCTGCCAGGACCGGACTCGTCGAGCAGACCGACCGTGATGCGCTGACCATCGGAGGTGAGCACGCTGGCGATCCGCCTCGGCTGCCAGTTCTCCTGGCCGAGCATGTGGCGGATGACGGAGACCTCCTCCACCACCGCCTCGTACACGCGATCCGTTTCGAACTTGTCGCCGTGACACCGCGGGCACAGCAGCCGCTCCGGGAAAAATCCCACGCGGCAGTTCGCGCACCGCCAGATGTTCACGCCCGGGGTCATTCCACGCGCTCCAACACCGCGGCCGCCGCGGTGCCGCCGTAGCGGTACATGGTCATGCCGTAGCCGGTCGCGACCGCGAGCCTCGCGCCCTTCACCTGGCGCTCGCCGGCGCGATGCTGCAATTGCAGCACGGCCTCGGAAATGCCATTGAGGCCACCGGCCGGGCCGCCCGGCTGGCCCGCCGACAGCATGCCGCCCCAGGTGTTGAGCGGAAAGCGCCGCTCGCCGATGGTCAGGCGGCAGAACCGCGCCAGATCGTTGCCGGGAGCGAGGCCCAAGTCATTCGCCTGCGCCAACACCATGGTCGGATAATCGTCGTAGATGCTGGCGACATCGATATCCTCCGGCCGCGCGCCGGCCTCCTGCCACAGTTCGCTCGCAAACGTGCTGATGCCGGTTTGCAGGCCATCGCCCTCCTGGTTGTCGTAGTTGAAGCTCGCGCGGTGCGCCCGCACGCGCACCCCGGGCCGCCCCTTCGGCGCACGGTCGGGACGCGCCACCACAATGGCCTGCGCGCCCGCCACCACCGGCACGCAGTCGTAGCGCGACAGCGGATCGGCCACCAACGGCGCCGCCAGATACTCCGCCATCGTCAGCGGCGTGCGGTAGACCGCGAACGGATTTTTCGCCGCCCATTCGCGCTGCGCGATGGCGATGTGGCCGTAGTCGGATTTCTCCAGGCCATACTTCTTCATCTGCCGGGACGCCACCAGCGCATAGACGCCATTCGGCCCGCCGTGGCCGAGCGGCGCGAGATGCTTCTGCGTCACGGTGTTGAAGTTC
>JBGOTT010000431.1:0-2972 GCA_041476585.1 Gammaproteobacteria bacterium
ATGTTCGACGAGATCACCGCTTCGAACCTGGTGCGGATCGACCACCATGGAAAAGTACTCGATGACCCGACGGGCCTGGGCTACAACGCAGCGGGCTTCGTGATCCACGGCTGCGTGCACGAGGCGCGCCCCGAGATCAACTGCGTGATCCACACGCACACGCGCTCGGGCGTCGCTGTGTCGGCGCAGAAATGCGGCCTGCTGCCGATCAGCCAGCACACGATGCGCGTCTACGGCATGCTCACCTACCACGACTACGAAGGCATCGCGCTGGAGATGGACGAGCGCACGCGCATGGCAGCGGACCTCGGCACGACCTCGAAGGCGATGATCCTGCGCAACCACGGCCTGCTCGCGCTCGGCGAAACCGTGCGCGAGGCCTTCGAGGTGATGTACTACCTCGACTGCGCCTGCCAGATCCAGGTCGATGCGCTCGCGGGCGGCCGGGTCGAGGTCGGGCTGATTTCGGAAAAGGCGGCGAAAACGGCGATCGAGCAGTTCGAGCGCCCGAACCGTTCCGCAGCCCAGAAGGACTGGCCCGCGCTGCTGCGCCTGCTCGAGCGCAAGGGGATCAACTACCAGTAGCCGCGGGGCGCACTTTGCGCGCCTGACCGGGCAGTTGCAGCACGGTCGCGATGGTGAGCAGCGTGGCGACGAACACGGCGATGAACACCGCCTGCGGCATGCCGCGGTCGATCAGCCAGCCGTAGAACACCGGCGTCGCCATCGAGCCGACGTCGAGACCCGAGTACACGAATCCGTATACCTTGCCCGCCGAGCCGGGCGGCGCGGCCGAGCGCACCAGCATGTCGCGCGAGGGGTTGGTCATGCCGGTGGAAAAACCGGCGAATGCGAGCAGCGGCGCGAGTGCCCAGGGCGACAGCGGCGCGAACGCCATCGCCAGGATTGCCGTGCCTCCCGTCAGCAACCCGCCCGCGGCGACCAGGTCGTGGCGCGCCGCCCGCGTCGCCACCCATCCGCCGAACAGCACGCCTGCGGCGCTTGCCAGCAGATAGGCCGTAAGCGCCGTCGACGCGAGCGCCACCGGCACCTGGTAGAGCGCCACCATGCTGGTCACGCCGAAAATCTGCACTCCGGTAAACGCCACCGACAGCAGCAGGAAATACAGGAAGCACATCACCACCGGCACGGCGAGCAGAACGCGAGCGTCTTCGGCCAGGCTCGCCTTCGGCGCGCCATGCGCGGTGGACCTGCCGGCGACCGCGATCGCCTCGCCGTTGGCGAGCAGCAACGCGATCATCATCGGGCCCAGCATGGCCGCGCCGATCAGCGCGACGTGCCATCCGTACAGCGCCGATACCCCGTAGCTGAACGCCGGGGCCAGCGCCCAGCCGAGATTGCCGCCGACGCCGTGGAAGCTGAAGGCGTAACCCAGCCGCCGCGGATTGACGCGCGCGATGAGGATTGCGAAATCCGCGGGATGGAACACGCTGTTGCCGACGCCCGCGACCAGCGCGGCCACCACCAGCATTGCGTAGCCGCGTGACACACCGGCGAGCAGTACGCCCGCCGAACACAGCGCCAGCCCGGTGATCAGCACGCGCTTCGCGCCGTAGCGGTCGACCGCGAAGCCGGCGAGCGTCTGGCAAACGCCGGACACCGTGTAGAAGATGGCGATGGTCGCCCCGAGCGCCGCGTAGGACACGCCGAGATCGTCCTTGATCAACGGAAACATCACCGCGATGACGAGTTGGTAGAAATGCGAAAGCGCGTGCCCCGAAGCGACCACTCCGATCACCCGGACGTCGCGCCTGAGCGCGGGAGCGGACGCGAGCGTGTTCACTGCAAGCCTCCGATGAAGCGCGTGATCGCCGCGACGACTTCATCGGGCCGGTCGCGATGCGGCGAGTGGCCGCATTTTGGCAATTTCAGCAATTCGCACGGCCCCGTCACCTGGCGCGCAATCGCGTCGAGCTGCGCCATCGTTCCGTATTCGTCGTCCTCGCCCTGGATCGCGAGCAGCGGGCAGCGGATTGCGGGCAGGTACTCCTCGATGTTCCAGTCGCGGAACGCCGGGTCGAGCCAGGCGTCGTTCCACAGATAAAACGTCCTGCGCGGGTCGCGGTGGTGCTTGCCCAGGCGCTCGCGCAGGTCGGTGCGCTCGAAGGCCTCGCGCGCGGCGACGATGCTGGCGATCGAGATGTCCTCGACGAATACGTGCGGCGCCATGACCACCATGCCGCGCACCGCATGCCCCGCGCCGGCGTGGATCAACGCAATCGAAGCGCCGTCGGAATGGCCCACCAGCACCGGATTCGCGATGCCGCGCGCGGCCAGCACTTCCGGCAGGGATTTCAATGCCTCGTCGTGCATGAAGCTCACCGGCACGCGCTCCTCGGCAAGCACGCTGGATTGCCCGTAACCGTAACGCGCGTATACCAGCGCCGCGCAACCGGTCGCCTGCGCGACGCGGCGCGGAAAATCGCGCCATTGCCCGATCGAGCCGAGACCTTCGTGCAGGAACACCAGCGTCGGGGCGGTGCCCTCGATCGCCTCGTATTCCAGCATGCGCCCGGCGGCGGCGAGGTAAGGCATGAATTGAGATTAGCATGCGACCAATGCGCCTCGCGGCCTATTTCATTCTGCTGATCTCGCTCGTGCTGTGGTCGGGCAACTGGATCGTGGCGCGCGCGGTGCGCGACGACGTTTCGCCCGGCATCGCCACCGCCGGGCGGCTGGTAATCGTGATCCTGCTGCTCTCGCCGTTCTGCTGGCGCGAACTGCGCGACGGCCTGCGCGCCTACGGCCGCCGCGACTGGCTGGTCCTGGCCGCGCTCGGGTTCACGGGCGGGGGACTGCACCTCGCGCTGCAATGGCTCGGCCTGCACTACACCACCGCGACCAGCGCGGTGCTCTACCTGTCGACCGCGCCGATCTTCATCCTGCTGCTCGCGCGACCGCTGCTCGGCGAGGAGATCCGCCCGCGGCAGTGGGTCGGTGTCGCGGTCTCG
>JBGOTT010000432.1:0-2950 GCA_041476585.1 Gammaproteobacteria bacterium
ACGAGAATCTCGGTGAGGTCCGGGTCGCAGCGGAATTGCGTCACCCGCGCCATGTCGTCGAGGAACTGGTCTTCCGTATAGGTGCCGAAATCGGTGCGCGCCACTTCCTCGTCGGTGAGGTCCGGCATCAGCTTGCGCAGGTCTTCGACACCCGCGTAGGTGACGCGCATCGCGCCGGCGGTAAAACGCGAGTTGCCGCCCGATTCGTCCTCGGGCGCGCGCTCGAGCACCAGCACGCGGTCGCATTTCTCGCGCGCCGCCAGCGCCGCGCACAAGGCGGCGTTGCCTGCGCCGACAACGATCACGTCCCAATCTGTCATGGCGACGGAGTTTAGCGGAACAGGCCGGGTTGACGCTCAGGCGGGGTGAAACAGGTAGGCGTCCATCGCGAGCACGCCGTTTTCCACGGCGTCGTATACGCGTTCGATGCGCGGACGCCCGCTCGCCGCGCCGAGCGCGACGAACAGCGGCAGCAAGTGCTCTTCGGTCGGATGCGCGCGCGCAGCGTGCGGCGCGCGGCTGCGGTAATCGGTGAGTTCTACAGTGGCGCCGGATTCCAGCCGGTTCTTGATCCATGCCTGGAATTCGAGCACGTAGGGCATCGCCCGGTCGGTGTCTGTGCGCTCGCGCAGATTGTGCGTGGTCTGGCCCGATCCGATGATCAGCACGCCTTCATCGGCGAGCGGCGCGAGCGCACGCCCGAGTTGCAGGTGATGGCGCGCGCCGAGCGGGGTTTGCAGCGATACCTGCACCACCGGCACATCGGCTTTCGGATGGGAATGCAGCAGCGGCGACCACGCGCCGTGATCGAGGCCGCGCAGGCCGTCGATGGCCGCTGTGTAGCCGGCGTCCTTGAGCATTTGCTGGGCGCGAGCGGCGATCTCCGGCGCGCCGGGCGCCGCGTAACGGATCTTGTAGAGCGGCGCGGGAAAGCCGAAAAAATCGTGGATCGTCTCCGGCTTCGCGTTCCCGGTGAGCATCGGCAGGTTGGTTTCCCAGTGCGCCGAGGCGATCAGCATCGCCTTCGGATGCGGATAGCGATCACCGAGCGCGGCCCACGCCTCGCCGACCGCGCCCGCGTCGAGCGCGTGCATCGGCGAGCCGTGCGAGATGAACAGCGTGGGCAGCGTACCGGCCATGGCCTACTTCACCAGTGCTTCCGCCTTGAGCGTCTCCTGCACCTTCGGGCGGGCTGCGAGGCGCGCATGGTAGGCCTTGATCGCCGGCCAGCGAGTTTCCCCGGGTACTGCGCCTGTGCAGCGCATGCGCGCAGCAGTGCGGCGATCGCGAACGCGGATCTTTGCATCGTGTCCTTCCTTATCCTAGAACTGGTAGCGCCGCAGCCCGCCGTCGACCGGGATTACCGCGCCGGTAATGTAGCGCGCGAGCGGGGAGACGAGAAAGCAGACCAGGTTCGCGATGTCCTCGGGCTTGCCGTATTCGCCCACCGGGATCTCGTGGTCGGACTGCCATTGCCGGTACTCGGGCGTGTAGTTGCGCAGGATCTGCTCCGACAGGATGCGCCCTGGCGGGATGCAGTTGACGGTGATGCCGTGCTTGCCGACTTCGCGTGACAGCCCCTTCGCCCACGAATGCATCGCGGCCTTGGCGCAGAACGCGCCGTTGATGCCTTCGGGCTCGGACTTTCCGGTGATGTTGATGATGCGGCCCCATTTGCGCCCGATCATCTGGGAAAGCAGCCGGTGCGCGATCTGGCGCTGGCGCGTGAAGTTGAGCGTGAGCGCCTCGTCCCACTGCGCCTCGCCCGCATCCAGCTTGAAGGCACGGCTGCCGCCTGCGTTGTTCACCAGGATGTCGACCGAGCCGAGGCCCGCGAGCGCGGCCGATGCGATGCGCTCGGCGGCGTCCTGCTGCATCAGGTCGCATTCAATGATGACCGGTGCATGCCCGCCCTGCGCCACGATTTCGGCTGCCACCTCGTGGAGTCGTTTCCTGCGCCGCGCGGCGAGCGCCAGACGCACGCCCTCGGCGCCCAGCGCGAGCGCAATGCCGCGGCCGATGCCTGCAGAGGCTCCGGTGACGAGGGCTGTTCTGTCCCTGAGCTGCAGATCCATGGGCGCTGCAGGCGGGAAACGCTCAGTGGGGATCGAATCTGGGCGGGCGCCAGGTGAGCGGCGCCGGACCCGGCTGGCGCAGCACCCGCAGCATGCGCAGCGCCGCTTCCCTGCCGAGATAATAGCCGGGAACGAGCACGGTTTCTGAAAAATCCAGCACCCGGTAGAAGCGTTTCGCGGCGTCGTTGCTCGCGCGCAATTCGAGGTGGATGGTTGCGATTCCTGCAGTCTGCGCCGACTCGACCAGCCATTCGACCAGGCGGCGCGCGATCCCGCGGCGGCGGTACAGCGCCCGCACGGCGAGCAGCGCGAGGTGCGCGCGCTCGTCGCCGAACTGCATCATTGCAAAGCCGACGACGAGCTGTCGGTCGCACGCGACCAGCGCGACCGTATCGCGGTCGGCAATTCCCCGCGCGATGCGCGGGGCGTCGTAGCGCCAGCCCAGCCCGGACTCGATCAGGTCGCGCGACATCAGCGCAATTCCCTGCGCATCCCGAGGCTGGGCGAGGCGGATGGTGATCGCAGCGGCGCTCATGCCGCTGATTCTGCCATACGCGCGGTGCTTACCCGGCCGGCTTGCCCCAGAGCTCTTCCAGGCGTGCGTCGCGCCCGCAACCTGTGCGATAGAACTTGTAACGCACCGGGTTCTTCCTGTAATAGTCCTGGTGGTACTCCTCGGCCGGCCAGAAGTCGCCGGCCGCCACGACCGGTGTGACGATCTGGGCCTTGAAGGGCTTTGATTTTTCCAGTTTCGCCTTCGAGTCTTCGGCGATGCGCTTCTGCTCGGGCGTGTGATAAAACACCGCGGTGCGGTATTGGGTGCCGATGTCGCAGAACTGCCGGTCCTTCACCGTCGGATCGATGTTGCGCCAAAA
>JBGOTT010000433.1:0-2921 GCA_041476585.1 Gammaproteobacteria bacterium
ACGTTCCCCGGCGTGATCTCCGCAAGCGGTGCGTAGCGCGTGCCGCCGGCGTCGGCGCCGTAGTGCTCCGGGAAGCCTGCGGCTGGAACGGGCAGGGCGCAGGCCACGGCGCAGGCTGCGAGGATTCGGCACAAGAGGCAATGCTTCATTTCCTGGAAGTTTATGCGGCTTTCACCGGGCGGAAGACCGCCCGGTCATCGGGTTGGCCCCAAACGCGTTGATCGCCGATGGGAACCAGAGCTTGGCAACGGGTCTGCTTGAATAGAATTGCCTACTCTGAACAAGGGAGTGCGCAGCGCATGAAAATCTCGATACTCGACGACTACCACGACACCCTGCGCACGCTTGCCTGTTTCAGCAAGCTCTCAGGCCACGAAGTGAAGATCTGGAACGATCACGTCCAGGACGTCGATCAACTGGCCGGGCGGCTGAAGGACACCGAAGCGCTGGTGCTGATACGCGAGCGGACGAAAATCCGCGCTCCGCTGCTCGAGCGGCTGCCGAAACTCAAGCTCATCAGCCAACGCAGCGTGTACCCGCACATCGACGTCGACGCCTGCACCCGGCTCGGCGTGATCGTGTCTTCGAACATGCATGCCGGCACGCCGTCGTATGCGACGGCGGAGCTGACCTGGGGGCTGATTCTTGCCGCGATGCGCCAGATACCCCAGCAGATGAACGCGCTCAAGGCGGGGAAGTGGCAGATCGGCGTCGGCAGCACGCTGCGCGGCAAGACGCTGGGGATATACAGCTACGGCAGGATCGGCGCCGTGGTCGCGGGATACGGCAAGGCATTCGGGCTGAAAGTGCTGATATGGGGGCGGGAAGCCACGCTTGCGCGCGCACGCGCGGACGGCTTCGCTGCCGCGCGCTCCAAGGAGGCGTTCTTCAAGGAATGCGACATCATTTCCCTGCACATGCGCCTGGTCGACGCAACGCGCGGCATCGTGACCGCCGGCGACCTGGCTCGAATGAAGCCTGCGGCGCTGATCGTGAACACGAGCCGCGCGCCGCTCATCGAGCCCGGCGCGCTGGTGAATGCGTTGAAGGCGGGACGCCCTGGCATGGCGGCGGTCGATGTTTACGAAGAAGAGCCGCCGCGCGACGTGCGCGATCCGCTGTTCACGATGGACAACGTCGTCTGCACGCCTCACATCGGCTATGTCTCGCGCGAAGAGTACGAGCTTCAGTTCTCCGATATCTTCGACCAGATCGCCGCGTACGCTGCCGGCGCGCCGATCAACGTCGTGAATCCGGAGGCGCTGGAGGTCGCGGGCAAGCGCCGCTGACGCGCAAGCTGCCGCTCAAACCTCCCGGCCCGGCAGCCTGCCGAGCTGGCAGCCATTGATTCGCCAGCCACCGTCAGGCTGCCGCTGCATCGGATACACCGCGAGCCAGGCCCGCCCTTCGGCGTCGGTCATCCTCACCGGCTGCACGACTTCGCCCTCGATCAGGACGGGCGTCTCGAACTGCACGCTGTTCGGCCGGTAAACCACGGGGTACGCCCTGCGCACCATCTCGATGAACGTTTCCGCGGTTCCGAAGGCCTCGCGGATACCCGCCGCAGCATAGGAGAACGCGCGCGGCGCGTCGTCGCGCCGGAAAGCGTCGAGTTGCGCCTCGATGACCGCGCGCATGGCGCGCGCGTCGCCGGGCGCGAGGTCTTCGGCCATCGCTGCGAATGACAGGACGGCGGCGAGCACGATCCACGGCGTGCGGCGCAACAGGCCGAAACAACGTTCCATGCCGCGAATTATAGGTCCACCCTCAGGCCTGCTTCGCCTGGCAGGTCCTCTTCACCTCCTCCCGAATGATCGACGCAAGCCGCAGCGTCCCGGGCCCGGCCGCATCGCGGTCGGCGTAGACCAGATACAGCGTCGCAAATCTCTCTGCGCCCTCGCGCAGCGGCAAGGCCTTCAGCGCCCCGCGGTCGATTTCCTCGCGCACGCTTTCTTCCGGATACCAGGCGTAGCCCAGCCCCATCAGCGCAGCGCGGATCGAAGTCGCCTTGTGCGACACGGTCCAGCGCAATTCATTCAGCCAGCCGCCGGAGCGCGCGCGCTGCACGCCCGAGTCGCGGATCACGAGGTGCCGGTGCGAGCGCAGGTCGTCCAGCGTGAGCGGCCGGCCGAGCTTGTGCAATGGGTGCCCGGATGCCGCCAGGCAGACGAAGCGCATTTGCATCAGCGCTTCGCCTGCGAAACCCGGCGGGATGATCGAGCCGATCGCGATGTCGGCCTTGCGCTCGGCGAGCGCTTCCTCGGTGCCGCCGAGGACCGTCTCGATCAGTTCGATGCGCGTGTCGGGCCGTTCTTCGGCGAATTTCGCGAAGCACTCGAGCAGCAGCCAGGTCGGAAACACGATGTCCACCGCGAGCCGCAATTCCGGTTCCCATCCTTGCGCGAGCTCGCCCGCAGCATGCTCGAGCCGCGCCGCATCCTGCAGCAGGGTCTTGCCGCGCCGGTACAGGACTTCGCCGGTGGGTGTCAGCACGGCCTTGCGGCCGCGGAGCTCGAACGCCTTTACGCCCAGCAGCTTCTCCAGTTTCTGCACCGCGTAGGTGAGTGTTGACTGACTTTTGTGGATGCGTTCGGCGGCGTTTGAATAACCACCTGATTCAACGACAGAAACCAGCACATTCCACTGGTCGAGCGAAATACGCGGAGAGCGCATTGATATCTATTAAATAGATCAAAATCAACTGTATTTTCTGCTTTTTAATCCATACGATCAATAGTCAAATGGAGGCACTTAAAAGACGGAGTCAGCCATGACGACACGCACCCTGCAACGAATCATCCCCTCGGTCGCAGCCTCGGATGGCGCCGGCGTGAAGCTGCGCCGCAGCCTCGGCGCGAGCCAGGATCTGCGCCACGATCCTTTCCTGATGCTCGACGAGTTCTACTCGGACGACCCGGAGG
>JBGOTT010000434.1:0-2915 GCA_041476585.1 Gammaproteobacteria bacterium
AATCACGGTGTCGATCAGCGCCACCGCCAGACTGGTCGCGAACATCAGCGCATACCAGCCCCGGGTCTGGCGCACGAAGTGCCAGTAGAAGGCGATCAGGCCGGGCGGCGGCGTTCCCGGGCCCACGCTGGCCGTGCCGCGAATCCGGGATTGGAGATACTTGAACATGATCGCCGTTCGGGTTGCGCGGCTGACGTCGCCGGTGCAGTAGCTCCGGCCCTCAAGCCTCGCGCCGCAGGTCGAGCGTGAACGGAAAGCTCGGATTGTGCTCTTCGGGCCGCACGTCCATGCGCCCCGGCGTGTGCCCCATTCGCACGAACCGCGCCAATCTCCGCCCTTCCGCCTCATAAGCGTTGACCGGAAACGTCTCGTGGCTGCGCCCGCCCGGATGGGCGACGTGGTACTGGCAGCCGCCGAGCGAACGGTTGTTCCAGGTGTCCACCAGATCGAACACCAGCGGCGTCTGCACGCCGATCGTCGGGTGCAGCGCCGAGGGCGGTGCCCACGCGCGGTAGCGCACGCCCGCAACGAATTCACCGGCGTTGCCGGTCGGCGCGAGCGGCACCGCGCGGCCGTTGCAGGTGAGCACAAAACGCTCACCGACCAGGCCGGTCGCCTTTACCTGCAATCGCTCGAGCGAGGAATCCACGTAGCGCGCCATCGCGCCCTGCACGCCTTCCTCGCCCATCACGTGCCAGGGCTCGAGCGCCGCGCGCAGCTCGATGTGCGCACCCTGCGCCGTGAACTCGCCGTAGCGCGGGAAGCGGAATTCGACGAACGGATCGAACCAACGCTCTTCGAACGCATAGCCGGCCTGCTGCAGGTCGCGTGCGACGTCGCGAATGTCCTCGGCGACGAAGTGGGGCAGCATCCAGCGATCGTGCAATTGGGTGTCCCAGGCAACCAGTTTTCCCGTGTAAGGCTCGCGCCAGAAGCGAGCCACCAGCGCGCGCAGCAGCAGCATCTGGCACAGGCTCATCTGCGCATGCGGCGGCATCTCGAACGAGCGGAATTCCACCAGGCCCAGCCGGCCGGTCGACCCATCGGGTGAATACAGCTTGTCGATGCAGAACTCGGCCCGGTGGGTATTCCCGGTCAGGTCGGTGAGCAGGTTTCTCAGCAGCCGGTCGACGAGCCAGGGCCGCTTGCTTTCCTCCGCTTCGGGCAGCGCCTTCTCCATCTGCTGGAACGCGATGGCCAGTTCGTAGAGCCGGTCGTCGCGGGCCTCATCGACGCGCGGCGCCTGGCTGGTCGGTCCGATGAACGTGCCGGAAAAAAGGTAGGACAGCGCCGGGTGGTTCTGCCAGTAGGTGATCAGGCTCTTCAGCAGGTCGGGACGGCGCAGCCAGAGGCTGTCGGCCGGCGTCGCGGCGCCGAGCGTCACGTGGTTGCCGCCGCCGGTGCCCGTGTGGCGGCCGTCGAGCATGAATTTCTCGGTGCCGAGCCGCGACTGCCGCGCCTCCTCGTAGAGGATCTGGGTGTTCTCCACCAGCTCGCGCCAGTCCGATGCCGGATGGATGTTGACTTCGATCACGCCCGGGTCGGGTGTCACCCCGAGCAGTTTCACGCGGGGGTCGCGCGGCGGGGGATAGCCTTCCAGCCGCAACGGCACCTTCAGTTGCGCGGCCGTCGTCTCGATCGCCGCGACGAGAGCGAGGTAGTCCTCGATACGGGTCATCGGAGGAAGAAAGATGCAGAGCCGCCCTTCGCGCACCTCGGCACACAGCGCGGTGTGCACGACCTCGCGCGGCTTGGGATCTTCTTTCGGCTTCGCAACTTTCCTTCGGCCGACCGCCTTGACCGTGTGTGGATCGTCAATTTGCGACCGCCCTTCGAACGGATCGACCGGAAACTCCCGCTCCAGTTCCTCGGGCAGCACCCAGGGCAACGTCGAAAGCGGTAGACGCAGCCCGATCGGCGAATCTCCGGCCACCAGGTAGAGATGCTCACGCTTGAGCGGCCACAGGCTCGAGCCCCAGGCGACCGCATTGATGCTGAGGATCTCGTCGGTGGATCTGGCCGGCGGCCGGTCGACTGGTTTCAACGGCAGCACGTAGCCGGTCCGCTCTCCAAGGCCCAGCTCCAAAGCGCGCGCAAGGCGCCTGCGCTCATTCGGGTCTTTCAGGTCGGCCTTGCGCGGATCGATGTTGACCGGCAAGGCCTGCTCCAGATGCAGCATCTGCCAGATGTCCTCGAAGGCGGGAATGGCGTGGCCCGGATGCAGCGACAGGTTGCCGGCAAGCGCCTCGATGAATCTCTTCGCATCCGCCGGCGTGAAGCCGTAGTCCTTGCCATCCCGAGCAATCAGCGCCTCATCGCGCCAGATCGGCGTGCCGTCCACGCGCCAATAGATGCCGAGCGCCCAGCGCGGCAGCGGTTCGCCGGGGTACCACTTGCCCTGTCCGTAATGCAGCATGCCGCCGGGCGCAAACCGGGCCTTCAGCCGGTGGATGAGCTTTTCCGCGAGCTCGAACTTCTTCGGTGAAAGTGCGGCAATGTTCCATTCGGGCCCATCCATGTCGTCGATCGACACGAAGGTCGGCTCGCCGCCCTGGGTGAGCCGCACGTCGCGGGCTGCGAGCTCGGCATCCACCCGGTCGCCGAGCGCTTGCATCGCCAGCCAGTCCACGTCGGTGTAAGGCTTGGTGACGCGCGGGGCTTCCCACACCCGCGCCACCGTCATCACGTGAGAGAACTCGACCTCGCAGGGCTCGGTGATGCCGCTGATCGGCGACGCGCTTGCCGGCTCGGGCGTGCATGCAAGCGGAATATGCCCTTCGCCGGCGAACAGTCCCGAGGTCGCATCGAGCCCCACCCAGCCGGCGCCGGGCAGATAGACCTCGCACCAGGCGTGCAGGTCGGTGAAATCCACCTCGGTGCCGGAGGGGCCGTCGAGGGATTTCTGGTCGGCCTTC
>JBGOTT010000435.1:0-2878 GCA_041476585.1 Gammaproteobacteria bacterium
GCCAACAAAGATAACCTCGGGCGCATCGAATTCTTCGAGACCGACCTCAAGAACTTCACGCAGAAGGATCCGACCTCCGAGCGCGCCCGCCAGACGGCGATCGCCGCATTGCGCGCCTACCAGGGCTTCCTCGAGAAGACCCTGGCGCCTGCCGCACACGGCGACTGGCGTTTAGGCGCCGCGCTTTACCAGAAGAAGTTTCCGCTCGCGCTGCAAACAACCCTGACGACGGCCGAAGTCGCAACGCGCGCCCAAGCGAGCTTCGAGCGCGCGCGCAGCCAGTTGTACGCAAGCGCGCTCACGCTGCATCAGCAACTGTGGCCCGCGCTCGCGGTACCGCCGGCGAATGCCGACGCAGCCGAGCAGAAGGCGACGATCCTCAAGGTCAAGGACGAGCTCTCCAAGGACCACGCCAGGCCCGACGAGCTGGTCAGCGCGCACGGCCGCAACCTCGATGCGCTGCGCGACTTCGTCAGCGCCCACGACCTGCTGGCGCTGCCGCCACGCGACACACTCGCGGTAGAACCGATGCCGGAGTTCAAGCGCGGCTCCTCGGCCGCTGAGTACCTTGCGCCGGGAGTACTCGATCGCCGGCCTGCCTGGCGCGCAACCTATTACGTCGACCCGATCGATCCGAGCTGGACGCCCGAGCGCGTCGAGTCGTACCTGCGTGGCCAGAACGACTACGAGCTGCAGTTGGTGGCCGCACATGAGGCCTATCCCGGGCATCATACGCAGTACTTCTATTCGAAGCGCAGCCTCAATCCGCTGCGCGCGGTGATGTGGAATGCCGCAATGGTCGAAGGCTGGGCGGTCTACGGCGAGGGGCTGATGGTGCGGCTCGGCTGGGGTGGAGCGCGCAACGCGCGCTTTCGCTTCTACGACCTGCGCGGCGAAATGATCGTCGCGACCAACGCGCTCATCGACATCAAGCTCCAGTCGGGCACGATGAGCGATGCCGAGGCGGTGCGGCTGATGGTCGAGGAAGGGTTCCAGGAGCAGGCGATGGCGGACAAGAAGCTGCTGCGTGCCAAGCTCGATTCCACGCAGCTGGTGCAGTATTTCCTGGGGCTGGAGGAAATCCGCGACCTGGAACGCGACTACCGCAAGAAGGTCGGCGACCAGTTCCGCCAGCGCACGTTCGACGAGGCGCTGATCGGCCACGGCTCGATCGCGGTTAGGTTCCTGCGTCAGTACCTGTTGGAAGCGCCCCGCTAGCTCGAGTCGCGGCCCGGCTCCACGGACCTGTGCCCTGCGTCGGGATCATCTGGAGTCGCTCGCGGCGCACTGCACGGCAAGCCGTGGGAGATCGCCCACCTTAGCCGCGGATTCCTACCGGTGTTGACCGTCGACACGTCCGTGACCGCCGCACCGAGCCCCGAGCACCCGCTCAAAAACCCGTCCTGCGCCACTTTCGACACAATCAGTCGTCGCCACCGCGCGGCGCTACTTGCCGTCCGGTGTCGTCAACTCCTTCAGCAGGCTCTTGAGGAGCGCGGTCCGATGCTTGCCGCGGCGCAACACCACACCGTAGGTCGTCGCACCGCCGAAGTCCGGGGGAATCGGCAGAACCTCCAGGCGCGCGTAATCCTCCTGCGCGACGGAAAATCCGCTGATCACCGCGATGCCGAGGCCGCGCGCAACGTAATGCTTGAGCGTGTCGATCGTGCTGACTTCGATGCCGACATTGAAGGGAATCTTGTGCCGTTCGAGGGCCTGCCTGAGGCGTGAATCCTCCCGCTGCACCTCGAGGATGATCAGCGGGTAACGGCCTGTCATCCCGTCGCTCACGAGCGAGGCGAAGTCCTCGCGGGCACGACGCGCGAGCGGATGGCCCTTCTGAAACACGAGGCAGGCCGGGTAGGTCGCGATCGCGTGGAAGCTCAGCTCCTCGGGAATCTGCCCTTCCGGGATCACCCCGAGATCGCACTCGTTGGCGCGCACCAGGCGCAGTGTTTCCTCGACCGGCCGCGCGAGCAGTCGCAAGCGCGCGAGCGGGTGCGCTCGGTAGAACGCCTCGACCTTGTCGGGCAACAGGTAGCGCAGCACCGAGTCGTGGGACGCGAGCGCGATCTCAGCGGTTTCCTGGGCCCCGCCCACCGCCTGCTCGAGCGCATCGATCTCGCCGAATACCGAGACCGCGAGCCGCGCGGTCCGCTCGCCCGCAGCGGTCAGGTGCACGCGCCCGCCGCGTGACTCGTACAGCTTAACGCCGAGATAGCTCTCCAGCGCCCGCACCCGCCGGGCCACGGCCGCTTCCGAGATTCCGAGCTCGATTCCCGCTTTCGTCAAGCTGCCGCGCCGGGCGACTGCGAAAAAGCACCGCAGCGCCTTCAAGTCCATGACGTCGTAGGCGCCCCGCGGCATCGGCCGGTCCCCTATAAGCAGCCCTTGGGGGAGTTTAACCGCCGGCCTCTAGCGACACCAAGCACGCAGGGGGAAAGTCGCCCCGTGGCCCGCGACTCATCCGCTCCCCGAGAAGGCTCGATCAACATGAGAACGCCGTTCGTCGACATCGCAGACCTCTCTGCCGCGCCAGGCAGGCTTTTGGATCGAACCGTAAAGCGCGCACTCGTACTGCTGTGTGCCGGCTGGTTCTTTGCCCCCACCCCTGCCGTCGGCGATGACGCGCACACGCCGCAACTCGTGCCAGGCATGCGCGTGCGCGTCGTGGCGCCCGGGATCGAGGACCATCCGCTCGAGGGCACGATCGGCGCGCTGGCTGAACAGAGCCTGAGCCTTCAGATCGAGGGCCGCGCCGAGGGGATCAACGTCCCGCGTAATCGGATTTCACAAATGGAGGTGAGCGTCGGCCCGCGATCACGATTCGCTGGGGCGCTGCTAGGCGCAGGCGCCGGCGGCGTGTTCGGCGCAGGCA
>JBGOTT010000436.1:0-2851 GCA_041476585.1 Gammaproteobacteria bacterium
CTGGCCCCAGGCGTAGTTCTGGATGATGCCGGCGATCGACTTCACGTTCGGGTGGCGCTCGAGCAGGTAGAGCGCCGCGGCGACGTTGTCCATGGTGCCGCTCGGGCCGGTGCGGAACACGTAGCGATAGGACGCGTCCTCGAAGATGCGCGGCGTGCCGCAGTCGAACAGCACGGTGAGTTTCTTCAGCTCTTCGGCCACCGGCGCGATCGCCAGGCAGTCCCCGCTCGAGATGTAGCCGACGACAATGTCGACGCGCTGCGTAAGATTGCGGAACTCGGCGACCTGTTTTTGCGTCCCTCCGTTTTCGTCGATGATGACCAGTTCCATCGGCCGGCCCCCGAGTCCCTTCGCCGCATAAGGCGCAGGCACCGTTCCCGCATTGAGCATCTCCGCGACCAGTTCGAAACCGTTGCGCGCCGGCACGCCGAACGGCCCCGCGGCGGCGCCGGAGAGGAAGGTGACGATGCCGATTTTCAATGGCTGCTGCGCGAGCGCGGGGTGCGCCGCAAGCGAGCAGAATAACGTCAACAGCGCAGTGCTCAGCCAACCTGTACGCGTCATGGTTTCCTCCTTGGGAAAGTATGCTGCCGGGGCCGCGCCATGTTACTCCACGGCTGGCGCTATTGCCGCAGCGACCGGGGAGTCCCGCGCTCGCCCAGGTCCCACCACAACCCCGCCATGATCCGCAGCCCGTCGCGAGCGAGCGGCGCCAGCAGGTGCTCGTCCGGCGCGTGCTGCGAGCAGGCGGCGTAGGAGTGCGGCACCCAGACGGTCGGCAGCCCCAGTACGTCTGCAAATACGTCGTTCGGCAGAGAGCCGCCGAGATTGGGCAGGATCGCGGGCTTGACACCCGTCGTCGCGCGGATCGATTCCACCGCCCAGCGCACCCACGCATGTTCCGGATCGAGTCGCGTGGCAGAGAAGAGGCCGTCGCGTGCGGGCGTCACCTTCACCATCGGAAAGCCGCTCTTGTCGAGATGACGGCGCAATGCGGGCACGATGTCGGCCGCATCGATACCCACGACGTAGCGCAACTGGCAGTGCGCGTTGGCACGGGGCGGGATGGCGTTCACGGGGCGTTCGGGATCGCCGGTGCGGAAGGCGAGCACTTCGAAGCTCGACCAGCCGAATACCTTCTCAGCCGCAGACAGACCGGGTTCGCCCCAGTACGGATCAATCGCGGGCGCATCCGGACCGCCGCTGACTTCGCAATCGGCGAGCACCTTGCGCACCGCTGCCGTGAGACTGTCCGGCCGCCATTCGGGAACGCGGATTTCGCCGGTCGGCGACGTGATGCTCGCGATCGCATGCGCGAGGATGCTCCCCGGGTTGGCGAGCAACCCGCCCCAGTTGCCCGAGTGATGGCCGCCCTTGCGCAGATCGACCGAGAGATCGAAGTTGCACGCACCCCGCGAACCGAGAAAGATGGTCGGGCGCTCAGGCGAGAGTCGCGGCCCGTCGGAGGCGATGAATACATCGGCGCGGAACAGTTCGCGCTGCTGCTCGCACACTGTGCGCAGTCCCGGCGAGCCCATCTCTTCGCCGGTCTCGACCAGCAGTTTCAGGTTGAAGCCGAGCCTGCCGCGCGCCGCGAGCACGGCCGCGACGGCCCCGAGGTTGATGGTGTGCTGGCCTTTGTTGTCGGCGGTGCCGCGGCCGTACCAGCGCTCACCCTCGACGGTGATGCGCCAGGGCGCGAGTCCGTTTCTCCATTGCGCGTCCTGGCCACGGATCACGTCGCCGTGGCCATAGCTGAAAGCCGTCACCAGGCCCTCGCCCTCGATACGCTCGGCGAACAAGAACGGGCCGCCCTTTTGCGCCGGGTTGGGCAGGATGCGGCACCGCAAACCCAGCTTTTCGAGCGCGGGCTGCAATTCTGCCGAGAGATAGCGCTCCAGCTCACCGGCGCGCTCCGGGTTCTGGCTTTCGGTCGGAATCGCTACGCGACGCGCGAGTTCGGCAAGGAAGCCACCGCAGTCGAAGTAGCGTTCGGCGTTGGCGATGGCGGCTTGGCGGCTCATTTCACGGGATCCACGCTCACCAGAGAGTCCACAGCATGCGTGCGGCGAGAGCGTACAGCATGAGCGCGAACACCACCCGCAGTTTCGCAACCGGCATGCCATGCGCAAGGCGCGCGCCCCAAGGCGCAGCGAGCATGCTGGGGACCGCCACGAGCATCAGCGCCGGCACGTGTATGTAGCCGAAGCTGTTCGGCGGCAGTCCGGAAATGCGCAGCCCGTTCAGCGCATAGCCGGCCGAACCCGCAAGCGCGATCGGAAAACCGATCGCCGCCGCAGTGCCGATCGCGCGGCGCAACGGCAGGTTGCACCAGGCGAGGAACGGAATCGACAGGAATGCGCCTCCGGCGGCGACCAGGCTGGATAGTGCGCCGATCGTCGCGCCGGCGGCAAACAGTCCGCCCGGCCCGGGCATCGCGCGCGTTCTGCGCGGCTTCATTTCAAAAAACATCTGCGTCGCTGCATAGAAAATGAAGCCGGTGAAGAACATCGCCAAAGGACGCGTCGGGATGAGGCCGGCGATCAGCGACGCAGCGAACGAGCCGGCTAGGATACCCGGCGCCATCGCGCGCACCACGGGCCAATCGACGCCGCCGCGCCGATGATGCGCGCGCACGCTCGAGAGCGACGTGAACAGCACGGTCGACATCGAAGTGGCGATCGCCAGGTGCATCAGGTGTTGCGGTGGAAATCCCTTGGCGGTGAATACGAACACCAGCATCGGCACCATGATCATGCCGCCGCCGATGCCGAGCATTCCGGCCATGAAACCGACTGCCGCTCCGATCGCGACGTATACCGCCCACCACGCGTCCATGCTCAATCCTGCA
>JBGOTT010000437.1:0-2847 GCA_041476585.1 Gammaproteobacteria bacterium
GCCAACGGAGCCGACGAATCGAAGCTGCGCCAGATCGCGCTCAAGGAAGGCATGAAGCCGCTGCGCATCAGCGGAGCGATGAAAATCGCCGCGGGGATCACCACCATCGACGAAGTGATGAAGGTCGCCCCGCCTGTGAAGGAAGCGGCTCCCTGAGCTAGCCGCCGGTCCTGCGCCGCGGGACGGCGTACGCGCTCGCCGATCCTGACGTCGTTGCGGCGGTGATGGCGGGCCGTGATCAGTATTAAGATGTAGGCAAAGAGGGGGGGCGCATGCCGCTGATCGCGATGAACCGGGAAATGGGTTCGCTCGGAAAGGACGTTGCCAAGGGGCTCGAACAGGCACTGGGCCTCAAGGTGAGGCACCACGAGATCATCGACCAGCTGGCGAGCCGCGCGCGCATCCGCAAGAGCCACGTGGTCAGCTTTCTCGAGGGCACCCAGGGGCTCTTCGAGCGGCTGACCGTGGACCAGCTCAGCCTGCGCGTCCTCACTGCGGACGAAATCGTCTCGCTCGCGGCGTCGGGCGACGGCCTGATCCTGCGCGGCTGGGGGGCGACCGCGCTGCTCAAGGACGTGCCGCACGCGTTACGCGTTTGCGTCACCGCCTCGCGGCGGGTGCGCGTGCAGCGAATGATGGAGCGCCTCGAGTCGGACGATGTGAACCAGGTCGAGCGGATCGTGGACCAGAACGAAGAAGCGGCCCGCGCGGTGATGCGCCGCCATTTCCACATCGATCCGCAGGACATCAACGAGTACGACGTGGGCTTCAACACCGACCGCATCTCGGTCGCGCACTGCGTCGAGAAGATCATCGGCCTGGTGAAATCCGAGCAGTTTGCCGAGACCGAAGCGTCGCGCGCGAAGCTCGGCGACATCGCGGTCGAGCACCACGTGCGTGCCGCGCTCAGGACCCATACGTCGACGTCGCATTGCAAGGTGCGGGTTTCGGTGGCGGCGGGCCGCGTGAAGCTCGAAGGCATCGTCGAGGGCAATGAACAACGCCGGGCCTGCGCCGAAATCGCGTCGCGGATGAAAGGCACCGCGGAGCTGGAAAATCTCCTGCGGGTGCCCGACGTGCCGGCGCGTCTGTTAGGCGACGGCTGACGCCTTCGCCGCGCAGGCCAGACTGCGCGAACAACTCGAGTCCGAGAACCAGCGCGCCGCCGAGCCCGCCCCATGCCCAATATCGATCCGGAGCGCCTGCTCGCCGACCTGCGTGCGCTGCGCGGCATTGGCGCGCATGGCCGCGGTGTCGTCAGACCGGCGTTCAGCGCGGCCGACATGCAGGCGAGACGCTGGATCGCCCGCCGCTATGAGGAGGCGGGCCTTGAAGCGACGATCGACGGCGTCGGAAACGTGCTCGGCCGTTCGCGCAACCCGGGCAAGGCGCTGCTCGTCGGCTCGCACTCCGACACGCAGCCCACCGGCGGTTGGCTGGACGGCGCGCTCGGCGTGATTTACGCACTCGAAGTGGTGCGCGCGCTTGCATCAGACGATGCGACGCGTGTGCTCGCGGCGGACGCAGTGTCGTTCCAGGACGAGGAGTCGCGCTTTGTCGGCTGCCTCGGCAGCCGCTCGCTCAGCGGAACGTTGACCCCGGATATCGAGCGCGGCGCGGTGGACCGCGACGGCGTGACGCTCGCCGATGCACTGCGCCAAGCGGGACTCCAGGATGCGCCCCGCCTGCGCGTCGCGCCCGGGCGCTATGCCGGTTTTCTCGAAGCGCACATCGAACAGGGCCCGCATCTCGACGATGCGGGCATGCGCATCGGCGTGGTCACCGGCATCGTCGGACTGCGCGGCATGCGCTTCGTGTTCCGCGGGCAGCAGAACCATGCCGGCACCACCATGATGGCGCGTCGCCGGGATGCCGCCACGGCGCTCTACGAGCTGGCCCACCGCATCAACCAGGAGTTCCCCAAGGCAGCCGCCGAGCGCAGCGTCTGGACCATGGGTCGCGCGCGCATCGAGCCGAACGCGACCTCGATCGTGCCGGGCTATGCGGAACTCGACCTGCAGTTCCGCGATGCCTCGGAAGCGCCGCTCGAGGTCTTCGAGGCGATCGCGCTGCGCCTGGTTGCGGAAATGAACGCGCGCGGCGGGGTGGCGATCGAGGTGACGCGCGCACGCGCGCCGATCGCGCCGACGCGCATGGACGAAGGTTTGCAGGAGCACATTGCGGCAGCGGCGGCACGCCACGCGCCCGGGAAGTGGCAGCGCATGCCGAGCGGCGCGTTCCACGATGCAGGCATCGTCTCGGAACGCATCCCGTCGGCGATGCTGTTCATCCCGTCGATCGGCGGCATCAGCCACGACTTCGCCGAGGACAGCCGCGACGAGGACATCGTGCTCGGCTGCCGGGTGCTCACCGACGCGGCCGCGGCTATCCTCACTGCGGCGAACCCGCGGTAGCTGGCTCTACACAGTCTAGGCGTTGGAACGAGTGACGTTGAACACCGGAACCGAATGGGTGAGACCCTTCAGCATGACTTCCCCCAACGCCTCCGCCTGCACCCAGTCTTCGACGCAGGCAAGAGTTTTCCGGTCCGTGAGAATCTGCCCGCCTTTGGCTTCGCTGCATAACCTTGCGGCGAGATTGGTGACGCTGCCTATGCACGCATATTCCCAGCGCTCCTCGAAACCAACTGCGCCGAGCGTCGCATAGCCCTGGGCGATGCCAATTCCCAGGCCGAGGTCGTAGCCGCGCTTGTTCCACCCGACCCGAAGCGGAACGAAGTGTTCCTGCATTGCGAGCGCCATGCACACCGCATTCGCGGCCGGGTTGTCGAGCTTGATAGGGTCGTTGAAGTAGATCATCATGCCATCCCCGGCAAAGTGCTCCAGC
>JBGOTT010000438.1:0-2843 GCA_041476585.1 Gammaproteobacteria bacterium
ACACCTCGAGGTCGAGCGGTTCGTTGCGCGCGCCGGCATCTTTCTCCCATGTGCGCTTCGCATAGCCGCGGTGGTAGTGCGTCACCAGGCGTTCGGCCGTGAGGCCGGAGAAATACTCGTCCGGAAGCCCGTTAGGGAAGTGCATGCACCCCGGGCCCGCGTTCGTGATCTTTAGCCGCGCGTAGATCTTCGCCTTCGCGGTGTCGGTGCCGATCGGCCAGAGTTCGACGCCTTTGGCGATCTTCGCGCCCTTGTGGTCGACGTCCTGCTTGGTCGGCAGCCCGAGAACGCGCTTGCCTTCCTGCGATTGGCCTCGTACGGGGAACACGTGCCGATGCCGCCGCTTGCGGCAGAAGTCGTAGACCGTCTGCGTGCGGTAGCCGGCATCGACCGCGCACGCGAGAATCCGCAACTGCGCCCCGCTCTCGTGCGGGAATTTTTTCTGCAGGTACTCGTCCAGCGCATCCCAAGGCGCCCGGGTCTCGGTGTCGCCGTTGATGATCTGGTAATCGACCAGCCACGACTCTTCGCCGCGCCCCCAGGCCTTGAGCTTCAGTTCGAGCCGGTTCGCCTGCACGTCCACGCTGGCGGTGAGGATCAACCCGCCCATCGGCACCGTTCCGAGGCGGTATGTCTCGATCCGCTCCTTGAGCGAAAGGTCGGAGATCTGCTCGCCGGCGTCGGCGTAGGGCTCGGCCGTCACGGTGTTCGTGAAGACCTTGAGCAGCATGCCGGTCGGATCTTTGTCGGCCTCGAGCCGTTTCTCCACCGCCTGGCGCCAGCTAAACCACCCCAAGGGCGAGTACAGCGCCGGCAGGTGGAACCCGGCGCGGCGGCTGACGGGGTTGCCCTTCACCCACCGGCCGCGCTCGAGCATGACGGTCTTGTGGTGCTCCTGGATGCGCTCCGCGCAGGCCGCGCATTCGTACCAGACGTCGAGCAGCTCAGCCGTGTCGCGCTCGATCGCGCCTTCGGTGCCGGCCTCGACGGTGACGATCTCTCCATCGTCGGCACGGGTAACTTCCCAGATCTTGCGCGTCTCCCAGCGCATCTGTTCCCACACCAGGATCTGCTCGGCCTGGCAGTGCGGGCAGGGCACGTGATAGCGGCGCTGGTCCGAACGCAGCCAGTGCTTCCAGATCTTCGAGCGGCCTTTTACCGTCGTCGTCGAAGCGCGGTAGATTTTCTTGCGCACGAAGTTGTCGGTGCGCTTCTCCGCGAGCTCGTCCGCCGGGCCCTGGCCGTCAACATCGTCGGGATATTCGTCAACCTCGTCTTCGAACAGGTAGCGCACCGGCATCGACTTGAGTTCTGCGGCGCTGTTCGAACCGGCGATCACCAGGACCCCGCCGGGGAAGTCTTTCATCATCACCGAGTTCGATCGGTCGCGCGCGCGCTCGCTGATCTTCGCCCGCAGCCGCGGCGAGCCCTCGATCATCCGCGCCAGGCGCGTGCGCGAGCTGCGCTTGCCGGTGTTCGAGGTCGGCAGCACCATCATCATCGGCCCCGGCGCCCAGTCAATGACGAAGCCCACGAAATTGTTGCCAATCTCGGTCTTCGCAACCTGCGTGCCGGCGACGAACGTCACTTCCTGCGTCGGCGCCGAGGGCGAGAGCTCGTCCATGATCTCGCGCGCATATGGCACCCGGGCGGTGCGCCAGGGCCCAGGCTCCGGCGAAATGTCGGGGGAGAGAACTCGATGCAAATCCGCCCACTGGGTGATCGTCAATCGAGGATCGGGCCGGATGGATTTCGCGAACGTGTCGCAATCGAGCAGCCACCCGCTCGGCAATCGGCGGAGCACCTGCTCAAGCGAGTTGGTCTCAGCCTCGCTCAGCATCGGCCTCGGCCTCGTCCGCAAGTTGATGCAGTACCCGTTCGATTTCTTGGCTCAGTCGCGCATGCACGCGCGCCGGATCTTTCTCGGCTGCCAGTTCCGCCGCGACACGATCGGGAATGTTCGTGATCTGGTCACGGACGGCGCGATACCGCCGCGCGCTGATCTCGCGTACTTCATCGGCGCGCAGCGCCAAGCCATACCGCTGCGCTTTTTCAAGCTCGCGCAGATCTGCATCGGCTACCTTTTCACGGGCTCGCGCGGCAAAAAAACCGTAGACATCAGCGCTCGCGCCGAGCGCTCCCGGTTCTGCCAGCGGCTCAACTCCGGACGGACCAGGCGGCAGCACGCTTTTATTGTTCTTGGCAGCCGCAACCGGATCCGTGTGCCGTGCCCAGAGGTCATCGGCAAGCCGCCAGTCGATTCCGAGGAAACGGCCGCCCTGGTCGCGCTTGACCGCTGCCGCAATGCGCCCGTCTGCCTCGGCCTTCGCCACGGACTTCGGATCGCATTGCCGATGACGAGAGTACTCGTTGCGACCCATCAGATCGCGCCTATCATCAGTCATAAGCGACCCCATTGGAGACCCTGAAGTGGGGGCCCTCCGGAGAACTGGTGGCTAGGCGAAAAACGCGGTCTTGCCGCCCGCTTGGGGACCGGCCCAAGAGGACCCGCCGCCCCGTGCCAGCGATACAACGGAGCCGCGTTCTGATTTCAACGAGCACTGGCGCTGGGCACTTGTGGCGGGTCGAACTGATAAGCACGTATTGCGCGCGCGCACACGCGTACGCGCGTAACGGCGTAATGGGTTGCACGTGCCACAAGTGCCACTGCCCGCGTTCAAACGTCTGCATTGACAGGCAACTCCAAGTCCATTTTGAGCCGCACGCCACCGAACGCCCGCACGCCGCCGCTCATCTTCACGCGCCGTAGGCCACGCTCCGCGAGTGCCTGCGAGAATCGCTTACTGCCGAGCAATCGCTCGCCAGCGCGCTCCGCCCATTTG
>JBGOTT010000439.1:0-2830 GCA_041476585.1 Gammaproteobacteria bacterium
CATCCTGCGTTGACTCTCCCCGCCGTTCATCGACCCGCGCCAGGTTGGCCGCAGCGAATTTCCAATTCACCAACTGCCAGAATGCCGCCAGATAGCCCGCCCTGTCGTTGCGGCGGTCGATGTAGTACGCGTGCTCCCACACGTCGCATGTGAGGAGGGGCACGTGCCCGCTCGCGCACAGGGTTTCGGCGTTACTGGTGGTGCAGATGTCGAGCGAACCATCCCGATGCGCATACAGCCATACCCAGCCGGCCCCGACGAAACCCAGGGCGGTCTCGGTAAACTGCTTCTGCAGTTTGTCGAGGGAACCGAATTCGGTATCGATTTTCCGGGCGAACAGGTCGTTCGGGAATGGTGCCGCATGCGGGGTCAGGCAGCGCCAATAGAAGGCGTGGTTCCATGCCTGGGACGCGTTGTCGAGTATCGCGCGCCTCGCCTTATTCTGCTGCGCGGCCTTGTCGATGCTGATCTTCTGGATTATTTCCTCTAGCGCGAGGCTCTCGAATTCGGTGCCCTTGGCAAGCTTGTCCAGCTTGTCGACATAGGCCCGGTGGTGTTTGCCGTAGTGATACTCCATCGTCTCCCTGGAGATATGGGGCTCGAGCGCGTCGATTGCGTACGGCAGATCGGGAAATGGATGTGCCATTATCTGCGTCCCAACTCTTCCAAACCGGATTCATGCATGCTGATGCTCCCATGAGAAGTGAAATTTCCGCTGCCGCAAATGCGGATGCGTTTTGCGCAACTGCTATTTCTCCGAGTTGAACGCCTGCAGGGCCGCCGTTGTCTCGCGGTACCTGGACTCCGCCGCGGCGAGCGAGCGCTCCAGTCTCGCCTGGCGCCGCATGTATTCTTCGTTCAACCGGCGGGTGCCCCCGTCGATGACATGCTCTCCAGTCAGCGGCTTCATCCCGCGCTCGCGGGTCAACTGCGCCTGCTGCAACCTGCGCTGCGCCTCTTTGAAATCGACAGCAGCTGCGCGCTTTGCGGAAAAGCCGCCGACCGGCTGTGCCGATACCGCCACGGCGCTGAAGAGGACCAAGGCCGCGCACATTTTCGAAACACCCGGCCAACGGCAGATGCCGGCGCTCATGGCGGCCACTATTCCCGCGTAACGGCGGGTACGTCCTTGACGATCTGGTAACACAGGCACGCGGCCGTCTCGAGAGACTTGCTGTCAAGTATGCTGATTTCGCCGCGGCTGTAACTGATCAGTTTTCGTTTCTGCAGCGTGCCGGCGGCCTTGGTCACCGCAACGCGCAGCACGCCCAGCATGCTGCCGAGCATGTCCTGCGTGATACGAAACTGGTTCGAACACACGCGATCGCGCGTCATCAGCAGCCAGCGGGCGAGGCGGGCTTCGACGTGGTGGAAGCGGTTGCACGCGGCGGTCTGCGTTACCTGGACCATCAGATCGTAGATATACCGGCGCAGCGCGCGCTGCAACGGCACGTTGTGCCGGTAATCGTTCAGGAAATGTGCGGACTTCATGCGCAAGGCCGTTCCGGATCCCTGTACCAGCGCGCGCACCGGCGAATCCCTGACCCCGAGGGCCAGCGGGATCCCGAGCATGCCTTCGCGGCCGACCAGTCCGACTTCCAGGGCCAGATGTCCCTCTACCAGCGTGAGCAGCGACACCAGGCAGTCGATTGGAAAGTAGACATGCCGAATCGCTTCGCGGGGACGATAGAGCACGTCGCCGAACTTCAGCGTGACCGACTCCAGGCGCGGAAGCAGGAGCTGGTAGCCCTCGCGGGGCAGCACGGCAAGCAGGCTGTTTGCCGCACGGTCTCGATTCATTCGGTCAAGCTACAGCAGGGATGCTCCGTTGTATGTGCGCCTACGCACACAGCGCCCGGTTTGATCAGATACGCGCGAACAGCATTGCCGCGGAATAGATCGCCACGCCCAGCGCAGTGCAGATGAAGATCCAGCCGGATGGCCCCGGATGGGCCTCGACCAGTTTGTCGAGCGTGAGGTGCATGTCATTCTCGCCGCGCGTGAAGCGCCGCGAGGAAATCCATCGGTTGGCATGCTTCTCGATGGCGGCCAACCCATCCGGGCGGAAGCAGAGCATGAATCCGACCACGACGCCGCAGATGCTGCCGACAATCAGGAACCACTTCAGGCTCTCGGCGACGATCGCGATCACGGGAAGCATGGTCCCCTTGGCGAACATCGCGGCGGCCGCTGACGCCTCGATCCGGGTGGCCAGTCCAAAGGTCGCGAACACTCCGCCCGCGACAAGCAGGGCGCCAATCCAGCGCCGGTGCCGGTGCGCGAAGCGCTCGGTGTCGCGCGGTCTCTCCATCGGCTTGAGAGGGCCTCGCATGGAAACCCAGCGATTCATCGTGTTGAAGAACCGGAACGTCGCTGGGCCGGCGACGATCAATCCGATCCCCATGGCGAGGCCGATGACGCCGAACACCAGCACCACCGCCATGCAGAACTTGAACAGCAAATGCCAGATCACGTTGTCGTAAGGCACGATAAACCCTTTATTTCCAAGTGAAGCACGCCAGCCGGCACGCCGATGCGCGTGCGAAAGGCGACAGGGGCATGGTTCGCCTTTCCGACCGGAAACTCGGTGCGCTGGCGCACTTAAGCCAGCGCAATCTTGGGCAGGCAATCAGGTAATCAGATGGCGGCGCGCTTGATCGGCAGCAGGCGGTCGTACTCTTTCTTCACTACTGCGTAGCACTCGCATACGCGGCCTTCCAGCGTCGGACGGTCCAGTACCGTGATGTGGCCGCGGCTGTAGTGAATCAATCCTTCGGCCTGCAACTTGCCTGCGGCCTCGGTCACGCCCTCCCGGCGCACCCCCAGCATG
>JBGOTT010000440.1:0-2828 GCA_041476585.1 Gammaproteobacteria bacterium
AACAGCCGGCCTTCCTGCGCCTGCAAGGCGAACACCGGCAGGAAGCTCACGGTAATAATCAGCAGCGAAAAGAACAGCGGTGGTCCGACTTCTTCGGTCGCCTGGCGCACGATCTCCCAGCGGTTCTTAGCGGTCACTTTGTCGCGCTCGAAATGTTTATGCACGTTCTCGATCATGACGATGGCCGCGTCCACCATCGCGCCGATGGCGATGGCGATACCGCCGAGCGACATGATGTTGGCATTGATCCCCTGGCTGTGCATCACAATGAAGGCCACCAAAATGCCGATCGGCAGCATCACGATGGCGACCAGTGCCGAGCGCAGGTGAAACAGGAACGCTAGGCACACCAGCGCGACGATGATGAATTCCTCGGTGAGCGTGCCGGTGAGGTTGCGCACCGCGCGCTTGATGAGTTCGGCGCGGTCGTAGGTCGTGACGATCTCGACGCCCTCGGGTAGGCTCTTCCTGAGGCTATCGAGCTTCTGCTTCACCGCCTCGATGGTCGCAAGCGCGTTCTCGCCGTGGCGCATCACGATGATGCCGCCCGCGACCTCGCCCTCGCCGTTCAACTCGGTGATACCGCGGCGCATCTCCGGCCCGAGGCGGATCTCGGCGACCTGCTCAAGGCGGATCGGCGCGCCGGCTGAGGTGAGCCCGAGGGGAATCGCGCGCAGGTCGTTGATGCTCTGCACGTAGCCACGCGCGCGGATCATGTACTCGGCCTCGGCCAGCTCGATGACCGCGCCGCCCGATTCCTGATTGCCTTTCTCGACCGCCATGCGCACGTCCGGCAGCGTCAGCCGGTAGGCGCGCAGCTTGGCCGGGTCCACGACGATCTGGTACTGCTTGACCATGCCGCCGACCGCGGCGACCTCGGACACGCCCGGCACGGTGCGCAGCTCGTATTTCAGGAACCAGTCCTGCAACGCGCGCAGTTGCGACAGGTCGTGTTTGCCGCTGCGGTCCACCAGGGCGTACTCGTACACCCAGCCCACGCCGGTGGCGTCCGGGCCGAGCGCGGGCCTGGCCGCGCGCGGCAGGCGTGGGATCACCTGGGAGAGGTACTCGAGCACGCGTGAGCGCGCCCAGTAGATATCGGTGCCGTCCGCGAAAATGATATAGACGAAGGAGTCCCCGAACATGGAGTAGCCGCGCACCGTAGTGGCACCCGGCACCGACAGCATGGCGGTGGCGAGCGGGTAGGTGACCTGGTCCTCCACCACCTGCGGCGCCTGCCCCGGGTAGTTGGTCTTGATGATCACCTGCACGTCGGACAAGTCGGGAATGGCATCGAGCGGCGTGCGCACGACGGCGTAGATGCCCGCGGCCACGAGCAGGGCGGTGATGAGCAGCACGAGGAATCGGTTGTCGAGCGACCAGCGGATGAGCTTGGCAATCATGGCGCGCTCCTAGTGTCCGGTATGCGCGCCGCCGGCCGGCGTCTTGGTTTCGCCGGGCGCGGGCTCGGTGGATTGCATGCGCGAGAAGCTCGCGCGCACGCTTGCCTCGGAGTCGATCAGGAACTGGCCCGAGGTCACCACGACGTCGCCCTCCTTGATACCGTGACGGATCTCGATCCAGTCGTCGGACTCGACGCCGGGCGTTACCGCCACCGGCTGGAAGCGGCCTTCGCCGAGCGCTAGCACCACGGCGTTGCGCGAGCCGGTGCGGATCAGCGCCTCGCGCGGCACGAACAGCGCCAATTTGCCCGTGACCGTGCCCAGAATCGCGACCTCGGCGAACATGTTGGGCTTCAGCACCGTATCGCCTTGGCTCAGGCGCACGCGCGCCTTGAGCGTGCGTGCGCCGATGTCCACGTCCGACTCGACCTTCTCGACCACGCCGCCCCAAGTCCGGTCCGGCACATCGGCCACGCGGACCTCGGCGCGTTGACCGACGCGCACGAGGCTCGCGTCGCGATCGATGAGGTCCACGAGCACCGCAAGCCCGCGCGCATCTCGGAAGATATAGCCCGTCACCGTCACGCGCCGCGGTTGACTGCCGCGTGCGACCGTGTACGTACGAATACCCAGGTTCTGTACGATCTCGGGACGCACGCTGACCACCACTGCACCGCCCTCGTCTTCATAGACAGGAACCAGTTCCATGTCCATGAATGGCGACTTGCCGGGCTTGTCGGACTTGAAGCCCGGGGTCATGGGGTCGGCCCAGTAGAGTACCTTGCGTTCGCCTTTCGCCGCCGACGGCGCTACCGTGCCGGTCTTGTCCGATCGTGTGTACCAGACGGCGGTTACAATCCCGAGCGCGACGACCACGCCGGCGGCGATGAGACCTCTCAGTTGTCGGGTTTTCATGGCTGTGGTTCTCCGGTCAGGTATAGAAGTTCGGCCTGGGACTTGGCCAGTTCCACGCGCAGGCGCAGGAGTTCGAGGTTGGCGTCGAATTCCTTTAGGCGCGCCTCGCGCAGCATGCTCTGTTCGCTGGCAAAACCCGCGATCGTAATCTGGGTTTCGCGGCGGATGTTAGGCAGGAGCTGCTCCTCGAACACGCGCATGCGCGCGGCGGTGGCCTCATGCTCGGCGCGCGCGGCGGCGTACATGGACTGGAGTTCGCGCCGCTTGTCCTCGGTCTCGAACCCGGCCGCCGCCGCCAGCCCCTGCTTCTCGGCGAGCCGGCGGTCCTGGCGCTTGGCGCGGAAGATCGGCAGATCGAATGTGACCATGGCCGTGACCATGTCAGGACGCGCGGTGCCGTCCGGCATCGGCCGGCGGAAGCCGTAGGAAAGATCGAACATCATGCCCGGTTTGTAATCCTGGCGCGCCATGTCCACCTCGGCGCGCATGGTTTCGAGATCCGCCTGCGCC
>JBGOTT010000441.1:0-2828 GCA_041476585.1 Gammaproteobacteria bacterium
ACGCCATGCCGCTGCTGTGCATCACCATCCTTCTGTTCTGGCTGCAGCGCCGCATCACCAGCCGCAAGGGCTACGTCTCCCTCACCGGCAAGGGCGGGGAACGCCGGCCGATACAGCTTGGGCGCTGGAAGTGGCCGATGCTCGGCTATTGCCTGGCGGTCTGCGCGCTGTCTTTCTTCATGCCGATGGTGGTGATCTGCCAGGCCGCGCTGGCCAAGGCTTGGGGACGCGGTTTCTCGCTCGAAAACCTCACGCTGAACAACCTGTATTTCACGCTGTTCGAGAACACCCTGACGCGCAATGCCACGCTCCACACGTTTCTGTATACGGGCGCCGCCTCCGCCATCGCCGTCGTGCTGGCACTGTGCGTGGCCTACATCGTGAACCGCCAGCTGGTCGGCAAGACGGTCGGCAATCTGCTGTCGTTCCTCACCATGGCGCCGTTCGTCATTCCGGGCATCGTGCTCGCCATCGGCTTTTACGCCGCCTATACGCGGCCCCCGCTGGTTCTCTATGGAACCGCGTGGATCCTGATCCTGGCGTTTGCCACGCGCTTTCTGCCAATCGCCTACGCCAACAGCAACGCGGCCATCCGCAGCATCAACCCGGAGCTGGAGGATGCCGTGCGCATCCTCGGCGGCACGCGCTTCACCGCCATCCGGCAGGTGGTTGCGCCGTTGCTCAAGCGCAGCCTGGCCGGCGCGTTCATTCTCGTATTCATTCCCGGCACGCGCGAGCTGAGCTCCGCCATCTTCCTGTATTCGATCAATACCCAGGTGCTCTCGGTGCTGCTGTTCGACAAGAGCGACGAGGGCAACTTCGAGATGCTGGCCGCCATCGGGCTGGTGCTGGTGTTCATCACGATCGCCCTGATCCTGATCGGCTTCCGCGTGATGGGCCGCGACTTCATGCTGCGGAGGACCGCTGCATGAGCAAGCTGGTGCTGCGCAACGTGTCCCGCACCTTCGGCAACTTTACGGCCGTCGAGAATTTCAATCTCACGCTGGAGGAGGGCGAGCTGGTCTCGCTGCTGGGGCCTTCGGGTTGCGGCAAGACGACCACGCTGCGCATGATCGCGGGATTCATGACACCGACGACCGGCACCATCGAGCTCGATGGCCAGGTGATTTCCTCCCCCACCTCCAGCCTGCCGCCGGAGAAGCGACAGATGTCGATGATCTTCCAGAGCTACGCCATCTGGCCCAACATGACCGTGGCGGAGAACGTCGGCTTCGGCCTGAAGGTGCGCAAGCTGAACTCAGACGAGATCCGCCGTCGCGTATCCGAGATCCTGGAAGTGGTGCAACTGGGCGCCCTTCGCAACCGGTACCCGGCCGAACTGAGCGGCGGGCAGCAGCAGCGCGTGGCGTTGGCGAGGTCCATCGTGGTCAAGCCCTCCGTGCTGCTGCTGGACGAACCGCTCTCCAACCTCGATGCGAACCTGCGCGAGGAAATGCGATTCGAGATCCGCCGCCTGCATGACGAGTTCAGGATGACCATGGTGTACGTGACCCACGATCAAGCCGAGGCGATGGTCACTTCGGACCGCATCGCGGTGATGAACAAGGGCCGCGTGGAGCAAATCGACGCGCCCTATGACCTGTATGGCCGACCCAGGACAAGGTTCGTGGCCGGCTTCATCGGGCGGACGAATTTCCTGGAAGGAAAGTCAGAAGGAGATGCCGTGAACTTCGGCGGCTTCTGCGTGCCGAAGCATGCCCTGCAGACCGCGGGCGGCCTGCCGAACGATGTGCTGGTTTCCATCCGCCCGCAGAGCATCCACCTGTTCAAGCAGGACCCGGGTGCCCGCGGCGGCCGCTGCTGCGTGCCGGGCAGAGTGCAGCGCCGCGCCTACCTGGGAGAGTACTGGGACTATCACGTGACCTTGCCGGGGGCGGCACAGCCGCTGCGCGTTACTGCACGGGCCCAGGACGTGTTCCAGGCGGACGAGCCGGTGTGGATCGAAATCGATACGACGCAGCTCACCGTAATCCGATAGGAGCAGACAAGATGGCGCTGCCGCTCGAAGTCGACGGGCGAACTCACGGCGATCCGCAGGCCCGCGCCGCGGCTGGGCCCCGTGTAGCCGGGCGCGCGACGATCGAACCGATCACCCTCGATGCGGTCCAACCATGCGAGAGATCCAGCTATGCGCCTGATAACCGTCGCCATATTCGCAGTACTCGTGGCGGCAACGCCTTTGTGCGCGAGCGCGCAGACTTCCGGTAATGCCACGAGTGCGACGCAGAAGGAACGCGATGCCCAGCGTGCCCGCGCGCTCGCCCGCTGCAAGGCGGACCGGGGCGTCAATTGCGACACGCCACAGGGCCTGAACGAGTGGGTATTGCAGGAGCGTTCGCGCGCGCAGGCGATGCGCGAGGGCTCGCGCCGCGGCTCGCCGGAACCGGAACCGGTCCAACCCAAGAAATAGGCAGTTGGCCGAACCGAGCCGGATTCAGGCTTTGCGAAGGCACGACTCCAGCAGTTCGAGCGCCTTTCGACAGAACACCCACATGTTCGCTTCCCGGTCCGCGTTGCCTGTTTCGACGGTGATCACCGCCTCGACGGGGCCGCTGACGGCGATGCAGGCATGCCCGGCTGCGTCTCCGTAGCGGTTGCCGCTCGGGCCGCTGGCGCCGGTTTCGCTCAATCCCCAAGACGTGCCGAGGTTGGCTCGGACCCGCCGCGCGAGCAGCTGCGCGAACGGTTCGCTTGCGGAGCGCATCCCTGTCATGTCCTGCGCGGTCAGGCCGAGTAGCGCAAACCGGCCCTTGCCGGTATAGATGACGCAACCGCCGAGATAGTAGGCGGATGCGCCCGGCACCGCG
>JBGOTT010000442.1:0-2825 GCA_041476585.1 Gammaproteobacteria bacterium
AAGGAAGGCGGCGGCGCCAAGCGCTGGGTGCTGCTCGGGACCGACTATGTGTATCCGCGCACGACCAACAAGATCCTGCGTGCGTTCCTGAAATCGAAAGGCGTTGCCGACAAGGACATCGACGAGAAGTACACGCCGTTCGGCCACAGCGACTATCAAACCATAGTGGCCGACATCAAGAAGTTCGCAGCCGGCGGCAAGACCGCGGTGGTTTCGACGATCAACGGCGACTCGAACGTGCCGTTCTACAAGGAACTGGGCAACCAGGGCCTGAAGGCGACCGACGTGCCGGTGGTGGCGTTCTCTGTCGGCGAAGAAGAACTGCGCGGCGTCGACACCAAGCCGCTTGTCGGCCACCTCGCGGCGTGGAACTACTTCATGTCGCAGAAGAACCCGGTCAACGACGCGTGGAAAAAGGAATGGGCTACCTACGCCAAGAAGGTGAAGCTCGCGAATGCCGACAAACCGCTCACCAACGACCCGATGGAAGCGGCGTGGATCGGCATTCACATGTGGAAGCAGGCGGTCGAGAAAGCGAAGACCACGGACGTCGACAAGGTGATCGCCGCGATGGCCGGCCAGACCTTCAAGGCGCCATCGGGCATTACCTCGACGATGGACCCCAAGAACCACCACCTGCACAAGGCGGTGTTCATCGGCGAAGTAAAGGCCGACGGGCAATTCAACGTCGTCTGGAAGACTCCAGGCCCGGTCAAGGCGAAGCCGTGGAGCCCGTTCATCGCGGGCAACGACAAGAAGAAGGACGAGCCGGAGGGCAAGACGGTGATCGCGAAGTAACTGCCGCAGGCGTTATCATTGCTCTGGAGGGGGCCGCTGCGGCGGCCCCCTTTCAATTGGAACCATGCGCATCCTACTGATCGCGTTGCTGCTGTTCGCATCCCGCGCATTCGCGCTGGATGCGGCCAACGTCGAGAAACTTGCGTTCGGCGAGAGCGACGAGCAGGTCGCCGCCATCGCGGCCCTGGTCGCGTCCGGGGACCTGCAGGCGGCGGCGGTCCTGCAGGCGCTCGCAGATGGCGAGTTGCAGGTTGCCGGCAAGCGCGTGTTGATCGTCAAAGGCGAAGAGGCGACCGACGCCGTGACCGGCGCCAAGGTTGCGCCGTTGCCCGAGGAACGCGAAGACGTGGTGGCGAACAATCGTCTGCGGCGCGAACTGGCCGGGGCGCTGGCCGGGTTGAAGCTGATATCCCCGCAGCGGGAAACGCGGTTGGCGGCGGTCAAGGAACTCGCGGGCGGGGCGGATCCGGCGATGTTGCCGCTGGTGAAGAGAGCTCTTGAGAAGGAAGCCGACCCGACGATCAAGCCGATGCTGGAGTTGATCGCCGCCACCATGGAACTGAAAGACGGCAGCAAGGACTCGCGCATTGCCGCGATTCGCATGCTCGGCGGATCGAACAACCCGAACACCAAGATGCTGCTGCTCGGTGTCCTCGAGAAGCGCAAGGACGGCAGTTTCGCCGAATCCGACGACGAGATCCGCCTCGAGGCGCAGGCGAGCCTGCGCGCGGTCGAGGGGCGCCTCGCCTGGGGCGAGCGCGCCGGCATCCTGTTCACCAGCATTTCCCTGGGCTCGATCCTGCTGCTTGCGGCGCTGGGGCTTGCCATCACCTACGGGTTGATGGGTGTCATCAATTTGGCGCACGGCGAGCTGATCATGGTCGGCGCCTACACCACCTATGTGGTGCAAAACCTGTTTCGCGCAAATGCGCCGGGCGCATTCGACTGGTATCTGGCCTGTGCGGTACCGGCCGCATTCGTGGTCGCGGCCGCCGTCGGGATGCTGCTCGAGCGATCGGTGATCCGCTGGCTTTACGGCCGCCCGCTCGAGACGCTGCTCGCCACCTGGGGCATCAGCCTGGTTCTAATACAGTCCGTTAGAACGCTGTTCGGCGCGCAGAACGTTCAGGTCGAGAACCCTGCGTTCATGTCGGGGGGCATCGAAATACTCGCCGGCGTTGTGCTGCCGTGGAGCCGGGTCGTGATCGTGCTGTTTGCCGCCGCGGTGCTGCTGGGCATCTGGCTGCTGCTCACGCGAACGCGTCTCGGACTGTTCGTGCGCGGTGTGACGCAGAACCGCGCGATGGCCGCGTGCGTCGGCGTTCCGACCGCGCGGGTCGACACCTGGGCGTTCGGCCTGGGGTCGGGAATTGCCGGGCTTGCAGGCTGCGCACTGTCGCAGATCGGCAACGTCGGCCCCGATCTCGGGCAGGCGTACATCGTCGACTCGTTCATGGTGGTGGTGCTGGGCGGCGTCGGCCAGCTCGCGGGCACGGCCTACGCGGCGCTGGGCCTGGGTTTCGCCAACAAGCTGCTCGAGGCGTGGCAGGGCGCAGTGCTGGCGAAGATCGTGGTGCTCGTGTTCATCATCATGTTCATCCAGAAGCGCCCGCAGGGCATGTTTGCCCTCAAGGGCCGCGCGGTGGAGACTTGAGCGTGGGTCCGGTATCTTCAGTCATTACGCGGCTGTACGGCCCACGCGGCTGGGTGACGCTCGCCGCGTTTGCGCTCGCGCTGTTCGTGGTGTTTCCGGTCTGCAACCTGGTAATCCCGGAGGGCAACCCGTTTCACCTGTCGGCGTACTGGGTCACGCTGGTCGGCAAGATCATGTGCTACGCGATCGTCGCGTTGGCGATGGACCTGGCGTGGGGATATGCGGGGATCCTTTCGCTCGGTCACGGATTGTTCTTCGCGCTCGGGGGCTACGCCTTCGGCATGTACCTGATGCGCCAGATCGGCTCCGACGGACAATACAAGGCAAACATGCCCGATTTCATGGTGTTCCTCGACTGGAAGGAATTCCCGTG
>JBGOTT010000443.1:0-2807 GCA_041476585.1 Gammaproteobacteria bacterium
CGAGATGTACCTTTCCGACATGCAACCGGCGATGAAGCCGTCGGACGCCTTCGCGCGCATCGCGCACCGCGAGATGGATCGCGTCGAGATCGACCATCTGGAGGGCCGCATCACCACGGTGCTGCTCACGCCCTATCCCCCCGGGATTCCGCTGCTGATTCCCGGCGAGCGCTTCAACCGCACCATCGTCCAGTACCTGCAGTTCGCGCGCGCATTCAACCAGAAGTTCCCGGGATTCGAGACCGACATTCACGGCCTGGTCGAGCTGGGCGAGCCCGGCGGCGCCGGCCCGCGCTACTACGTCGACTGCGTGCGGCAGACCGAAGCCGCGGTGATACCGGTCGCCGCGGCGGCCGGGCGCTGACGGCGCGGGACTCCGAACTTCCCGCGCTGCGGTTCGACGCGCGGGGCAGGCGCCGCGTGAGCGTGCGCGCCGTGCTTGCGCTCGCCATGCCGCTGTTCCTGAACTCGGGCGTGCAGGCCGTTCTCGGCCTGACCGACGCCTGGTTCATCGGGCGGCTGTCCACCGAGGCCACCGCGGCGCTCGGCGCGGTCTATTACCTGGTGTTCGTGTTCATCCTGCTGTTCGGCGGCGTGGGCATCTGCGTACAGCCCCTCGTCGCGCAGGCGTACGGCGCCCGGCGGCGTTACCGCGCGGCGCGGGCGGTGTGGACCGGGCTGTGGGGCGCGTTGTTGACTGCGCCATTCTTCATTGCGCTTGCGCTGAACGGCGCGTGGCTGCTCAAGCCCTTCGAACTCGCGCCGCAGATCGAAGCGCTCGCTCTCGCCTATTGGTTCCCGCGCATGCTCGGCGGGCCGCTCGCAGTTGCCGTATGGGTGGTCACCAGCTTCTTCAACGGCATCAGCCGCACGCATATCACGCTGCTGGTCGTGGTGGTGGAGTCGGTCGTCAACGCGATCCTGAATGAGGTGTACATGTTCCACCTCGGCTGGGGAATTGCCGGCTCGGCGTGGGCGACGACTTCGGCGATGCTCGTCGGGCTCGCGCTTGCGATCGTGATCTTCCTCGGCCGCGAGTTCCGGCGCGACTTCAAGTCGCAGCTGCTGTGGCGGCCACGTTCGAGGCCGATCGGACGCCTGCTTGCCTTCGGTTTGCCGATGGGACTGTCCGGCACGGTCGACCTGATCGGCCTGTCGCTGTTCCAGCTGATGCAGGTGAAGCTCGGTGCGGTCGAAGGTGCCGCGAGCCAGATCGCGATGATGCTGACCTCGCTTGCCTTTCTTCCGGCGATCGGCTTGAGCCTGGCCGGAACGACGCTGGTCGGCCAGTCGATAGGCGCCGGCGACAAGGACTGGGCGCGGCGGCTGGGGAACACGACGATCCTGCTGTGCGTCGTCTACATGGGCGCGGTAGGCGTGCTGCTCGCCGCAACATCGCCGTGGCTGCTGCCGCTGTTCGTCGCGGCCGGCGATCCGAGCGCCCCGCAGGTAATTGCACTGGGCGGGCTGCTGCTGTGGCTCGCTGCGTGCTACCAGTTATTCGACGGCATGAACCTCGGCTCGACGTTCTGCCTGCGCGGCGCCGGCGACGTGCGCGTGCCTGCTGCGATGGTGCTGGTGCTCGCGTGGTTCGTCTGGGTGCCGCTCGCGCACATGCTCACGTTCGCGCCGGGGCAGGGCTGGGTCGGCTTCCTGCCGCAGTTCGGCTACGGCGCCGCCGGCGGCTGGGTCGCGGCGATCGTCTATGTCTCGGCGCTCGGTGTTACGCTTCTGCTGCGATGGCGCTCGGGCGCATGGCGTCGCATCAAGATCGGTTGAGGACCGGCGCATGCGAATTCTCCGCTCGTGTGAATATGCGGCGCTTGCCTGGAAAAACGGCCTCGGCGTATCGAACATCATCGCGTCGCAGCCGAACGGCGCGGCCTACGACGCCGTGGATTGGCAGGTCGGCACGACTGGCATCACCGCAAACTGCCCCTTTTCCAGCCTGCCTGGGTTCGACCGGCAGTTCATGGTGCTGGAAGGCGAGGGCGTCGAACTGCATTGCCGCGGAGCGAACGGTCGCCCGGATGTCCGGCAGAGGATCGACGCACCGCTCGAGCCGTTCGCGTTCCGTGGCGATTGGCAGACCGAATGCCGCCTGCTCGGCGCTCCGGTACAGGTGTTCAACGTGCTGACCCGGCGCGGACGCTGCTCTGCACGTGTTTCGGTATCGACGATGCGTCAGTCCATCGCGCTAGAGAAGGGCGCGGATGAAACAATGCTCGCGTTCATCGCTGCGGGAGCAATCGAGATCGAGGGTTGTTCGGAGGCACTTGCCACGAACGACGCCCTGATCGCCGATGAATAGAAGCCAGCGCGATACTCCGTGAGCAGCGCATCGGCATGCGTGGTGATCGTGCGACTCACCGAGGTTCGCCCCGCCGCTGGACAATAATCCGCCGCTGCCCGAGGATTGCGCCATGGAACGCGTCCAACACACCCCTTCCGAATCGCAGGCGATCCGGCGCTGCCCATGCTCGGTGCCGACATCGACATGCGCAGCGACGTGCCCCGCTACCGCGTATTCCGCAACGGCGAGATGGTCGAAGAGCCCACCGACATCGCCCACCTGTGGCGCGAGGATCTGGTGAGCTTCATCCTCGGCTGCTCGTATTCGTTCGAATGGGCGCTGCTCGAGGACGGCCTGCCGCTGCGCCACATGAGCGCGGGGCGCAACGTGCCGATGTACCGGACCTCGATCCGGACCGAGCCGGCCGGGCCGTTCCATGGCCCGCCGGTGGTGTCGATGCGCTCGTTCCGCCCGGCCGACGCGATCCGCGCGGTGCAGATCACCTCGCGCTTCC
>JBGOTT010000444.1:0-2802 GCA_041476585.1 Gammaproteobacteria bacterium
CCTTGCGGGGCAGTATTCAATCACGGTCAATGGCAATTGGCGACTGACCTTCAAGTTTGAAGGCGAAGATGCGGTGCTGGTGAACTATCAGGACTACCACTAGGAGATATGAGATGACCCGAATGCACAACCCGCCTCACCCTGGCGAAACCTTGCGTGAGGATGTATTGCCCGCCCTGGATCTGAACGTCACCGAAGCAGCCGCTCAGCTTGGTGTGACGCGCGCCTCTTTGTCCCGCGTGCTAAATGGCCGCGCTGCCATTTCCTCACAAATGGCGCTGCGGTTGGAGGGCTGGCTGGGCGTGAAAAACGGAGGCCGGGCCGACTTGTGGATTGCACAACAGGCAGCCTTTGACCTATGGAAGGCCCGCAAGGCCGGAGCACCGAAGGTCAAGCGCGCTGCAATTGGACGAGGTGTCGGGGTCGCCTGAGCAATTGGGTCGAACATCCGACTCACTCGACCGCCCCCGCACCCCCCGCAGGCGCCAAATCCGGCTCCCCGCAATGCTTCAGAATCTCCGCGCGCGCCGCGTCCCTCAACTGCACCGCTGAACTCCAGTCGCTGCCGCGCGGCGCGATCGGCGCGCCAAACGTGACTGCGATCGCTGCGCGGCGCGGGAACCAGGTGCCGTCGCGCAGCACCGAGCGCACGCCGCGCAGCGCCACCGGCACCACCGGAATTCCGGCTTGCGCGGCGACCTGGAACGCGCCGGTGCGAAATGGCGCAAGACCGGTGCGGCGGTTGAGCGCGCCTTCGGCGAACAGGATCAGCGATTCGCCCTGCCTCGCCGCATCGGCGAGTTCGCCCGCGTGCTCGACGCTTTTCTGCACTTCGGAGCGCTCGACGAAGCGCGTGCCGAAGCCCGAGAGCAGGGTGCGCATGACGAAGTTGGCGAGAAACTCGCGTTTGGCGACGAACGCGTAATTTCGCTCTTCGAGCAGCGCGAGCAGCACCACCGCGTCGAGGTAGCTCCCATGGTTCGCAACCAGCACCACCGGGCCCTTCCCGGGCAGCTTCTGCACGCCGTGCGCGACCAGCGGGATTCCCGCCGCGCGGAAAAACACCCGCGCGAGCGCGTGCCCGAGCCGCCAGCAGAAGCGCGCGGGCGCGAACAGCGCGCTTATGAACACGAGCGGAAAGACCGCGAGGAACGCGAGCCATGCGCGCGCCGCAAACAGCGCTCCCGTGAGCACGCGCCCTGCACGCCGCAACTGCGGCGCCGCGCCGGCCAGCGCCAGCCGCACGAATTGCAGCCACACCGCCTTCGGCTTCACAGCGGAGGGCCCGCGCTCGTAGAATTCGCGCGCCGCGACGCGGCGGATCTTGCCGCTCGAGGTCTTGGGCACGGTCGCCGGAGGCGCGAGCACGATATCGTCTGCCGGCGCGCCGGTCAGGCTCACCGCGAGTTCATTGATCATGCGTTTGAGGCTCTCGTGGCGCGAAGCGTCCTTGTCGCGCGTTTCGGCCAGCACCACGACGCGCTCGGTGCCGGTCGCGGCGTCCGTGCTGCCGAACACCGCGACGCAGCCGCGGCGGATGCCGGCCAGATTGCCGACCGCTTGTTCCAGTTCGTAGGGGCTGATGTTGCGGCCGCCGCGGATGATGATGTCCTTCTCCCGGCCGGTGAGAAACAGCACGCCCTCGGAGAGATACGCGCGGTCGCCGGTATTGAGCCACTCTCCCGCGAACAGCGTCCTGGTCGCTTCCGGGTTGCGGTAGTAGCCCGAGGTCGACGAAGGTCCGCAGAATTGCAGCAGCCCTTCCTGCCTCTCCGGCAGCTCCAGCCCCGCCGCGTCGACCACGCGGATGTCGTGCCCGGGGATCGGCGTGCCGCAGCCGATCACGACGAGCGGCGACGGATCCTCCGCCGGCGCGAGGATCGCCTCCCCGGTGCGCGTGAAGCGATCGCGGTCGAGGCGATCGGCACGCCATGACGTTCCCGGGGTCGTGATCGCGACACCGACGGAAGATTCCGCCAGGCCGTAGGACGGCGAGAGGCAATTCTTGCGCAGTCCGTATTTGCCGAAGCGCCGCTCGAACTCCACGATCGTGCCCGGGCTGACCGGCTCGGCGGCGTTGAATGCGAAGCGCCAGGAGGACAGGTCGATGCCTTCCATGTCTTCGTCCGGGATGCGCCGCAGGCACAACTCGAAGGAGAAATTGGGGCCGCCCGACATGGTGCCGCGGTGGCGGTGGATCGCGCGCATCCAGCTCGAAGGCCGCGACAGGAACGCGAGCGGCGACATCAGCACCACCGGAAAACCGAGCACCAGCGTCGCGAAGTTGGCGCCGATCAGACCGAGGTCGTGGTACAGCGGCAGCCAGCTCACGAACACGTCCTCGGGGTTGGCGTTCACCGCCGCGCCCATCGCGCGCACATTGGCCATCAGGTTCGCGTGCGACAGCACCACGCCCTTGGGATTGCCGGTGCTGCCCGAGGTGTACTGCAGAAAGCCCGTGTCGCCGGGTTTGCCGCGCACCGGCGCAAAACCCGCGCTGCCGCCCTGGAGCTCTGCCGGCACCAGCACCGTGCGCAGCGACTCCACCTGCGCGCGCAGCAGGTACGCGAGGGCCTTCGCCTCGGGGATCGTGATCATGATCATCGCGCCGGCGTTCTTCAGGATCCCCACATGGCGTGTCATGTGGTCTTCGATCGTGGTCAGACGCGCCGGCGGATACAGCGGCACGGGCACGCCGCCGGCGAGCAGCACGCCGTAGAACGAGTAGAGGTACTCCTTGCAGGTGGGCAGCATGATCGCCACCATCTGCCCGGGTTGCAGGCCCGCTTCTACGAGGTGCGC
>JBGOTT010000445.1:0-2783 GCA_041476585.1 Gammaproteobacteria bacterium
CGCGCCGAGGCATCTCCAGATCTCTTCGCGAATCAATGGCGCCAAACCCTCGGTCGCTTCATCGAGGATGAGCAAATACGGATTGGTAACTAGCGCACGCCCGATGGCGAGCATCTGCTGCTCACCTCCGGACAACTGGTTCCCCATGTGCTCGGCCCGCTCCCTGAGACGCGGAAACAGCGCGAACACCCGCTCCGGCGTCCACGGCTCAGCCGCACCACTGCGATTTTCCGCGAACGCGACGAGATGCTCCCGCACCGAAAGGTTCGGAAAAATCTGTCTTCCCTCGGGCACCAACGCAATCCCGCGCCGCGCAATGCGATCGGGCGCTTCCGCTTCAATTCGCGAGCCGCGAAACGAAATCGCACCGCGTCTCGCCGGCGTGAGCCCCATGATCGAGCGTATCGCCGTGGTCTTGCCCATGCCGTTGCGCCCGAGCAGCGTGACTGTTTCTCCCGCTTGAATTTCCAAATCGATGCCGTGCAGCACCTGGCTCTGGCCGTAGGCGGTTTCGATCCCCGCAACTTCGAGCAGCATGTCACTCATGCGCTCAGCGCCTCGTCGCCAAGATACGCCCGCCTGACTTCCTCATTCGCCCGGATCTCATCCGGCACGCCAGTAGCGATCACGCGGCCGTTCACCAGCACCGAAATCCGGTCCGCGAGCCGGAACACCGCATCCATGTCGTGCTCGACCAGCAGCACCGACACGCTCTGCCGCACGCGGTCGATCAACCCGATGATTCGCTGCGATTCCTCCGGCCCCATCCCCGCCATCGGCTCATCGAGCAGCAGCAGCCGCGGCCGGGTGGCGAGTGCGAGGCCTATCTCGAGCGCACGCTGCTCGCCGTGCGCAAGCTCGCCGCCCGCGATGTCCGCGCGATCGGAGAGCCCGATCTCGGCCGCGATCAGGTGGGCTTCGTCGAACAGCCCAGATTCGGATGCAACCGGCTGCCAGAACGCGAGGCTCGAGCCCGAGCGCGCCTGCACCGCGAGCGCGAGGTTCTCAATGACCGATGAGCGCCGGAAGATGCTGGTGATCTGGTAGGAGCGGGCGAGGCCCGCCCGCACGCGCTGGTGCTGCGCGAGGCGCGTGACGTCGCGTCCGTCGAACACGATGTGCCCGGCATCCGGCGCGAGGCTGCCCGAGATCTGGGCCACCAGCGTGGTCTTGCCCGCGCCATTGGGCCCGATCAGCGCATGCACCTCGCCCGCGCGCACTTCGAGCGATACTTCGTCGGTGGCGACGACGCCGCCGAAATGTTTGGCGAGCGAACGGATTTCGAGCAGTTCAGCCACGCGAGCCTCGCCGCGAAACGAGCCCCGCAATCCCTTGCGGGGCGTAGAGAACGATCACCAGCATCACAATTCCGACGCCGAGGTTGGCGTGCTGCGGATAGTTCGGCGCGAGAGCCAGCAGCCACGGTATCGGATGCTCGGCGATCAGGTGCTCGAGCCCGAGCAGCAGCATCGCGCCGAGCGCGCCGCCCCACAGTCGACCGACGCCGCCGAGGATCACCATGATCATCAGCGTGCCCGACTGGGTCCAGTGCAGCAGGCTGGGGCTCACGTACTTGCCGTGGCTCGCGAGCAAAGCGCCCGCGAGGCCGCCCGCGGCGCCCGCGATCACGAAGCAGATCAGCTGGTAGCGGTACACCGGGAAGCCGATCGCTTCGGCGCGCGTCGCGTTCTCGCGGATCGCCGCGATCACCCGGCCGAAGCGCGCATGCGCGAGGCGGTGCGTCGCGTAGAGCAGTGCGCAGAGCGCGGCCAGGACCACGTAGTAAAACGTCACCTCGTTGCCGGGATCCAGGCCAAAGCCGAGTGCCGCGCGGGAGCTCAAGCTCAGTCCCTCGTCGCCGCCATAAGCCTTCATCGAATTCATCAGGTAATACATCATCTGCGCGAAGGCCAGTGTGATCATGATGAAGTACGCGCCCCGCGTGCGCAGCGAAGCGGCGCCGATCGCGAGCGCAAGCACGGCAGAGGCGAGCATCGCGGCCGGCCAGCCGATCCAGGCGCTGGTCACGCCTCCCGCAATCAGGATGCCCGAGACATAGGCGCCGGTGCCGACGAAGGCGGCGTGGCCGAAGGAGATCATGCCGCCGTAGCCCAGCACCAGGTTGAGGCTGGAGGCGGCGATCGCCCAGATCAGCACACGGCTCGCGAAACCGACGAAGAACAGCTGGTCGGCGGCCTGCATCGCGAGCGGGAAGGCGACCGCGGCAACGAGCGCGGCGATCAAGGCAGCGGCGCGCGCATTCATCCGCGCGCAGTCATCCACGAGCAGGGAACAGGCCCTGCGGCTTGACGAACAGAACCACCGCCATCAGCAGGTACACCAGCACCGAGGCGATGGCCGGGCCGGCCGCGCTCGCAAACTGCGGCGGCAGGAACAGGCCGAACAGGTGCGGCAGGAACGCGCGGCCGATGGTGTCGACCATCCCCACCAGCACCGCGCCGACCAGCGCACCGCGGATCGAGCCGATGCCGCCGATCACGATGACGACGAAGGCGAGGATCAGGATCGACTCGCCCATGCCGACCTGTACCGCGAACAGCGGCCCGAGCATCGCGCCGGCGACCGCGCACAGCGCCGCGCCGACACCGAATACCAGCGTGAACAACCGCCGGATGTTCACCCCCATCGCGAGCGCCATCTCGCGGTTGGACGCGCCGGCGCGCACCAGCATGCCGATGCGCGTCTTCGCCACCAGCACATAGAGCAGCGCGGCCACCGCGAGGCCGACGCCGATGATCAGCAGCCGGTAGGCGGGGTAGGGC
>JBGOTT010000446.1:0-2762 GCA_041476585.1 Gammaproteobacteria bacterium
CCTTGCCGAGGTCAAGCGCCAGCTCGGCGTGCCGCTGCTCACGGATGTCCATGACAAGGACGAGGTCGAGCCCGTGGCGGCGGTAGTGGACGTGCTGCAGACCCCCGCGTTCCTCTGCCGGCAGACCGATTTCATCCGCGCGGTCGCCTCGGCGGGAAAACCGGTGAACATCAAGAAGGGCCAGTTCCTTTCGCCGCAGGAGATGAAGAACGTGGTCGAAAAGGCGCGGCAGGCCAGCGGCCGGGACAACGTGCTGGTGTGCGAGCGCGGCTTTTCCTTCGGCTACGGCAACCTGGTTTCCGACATGCGCTCGCTCGCCATCATGCGCGAGACCGGGTGTCCGGTGGTATTCGACGCCACGCATTCGGTGCAGCTGCCGGGCGGGCAGGGCGCCGCCAGCGGCGGCGAGCGCCGGTTCATCCCGGTGCTTGCGCGCGCCGCGGTCGCCGCGGGCGTCGCCGGCGTGTTCATGGAGACTCACCCGAAACCCGACGAGGCACTGTGCGACGGCCCGAACTCCTGGCCGCTTGCAATGATGCGCGAGTTGATCGAAACGCTGGTCGAGCTCGACCGGCTGGTGAAGCGGCGCGAGTTCGCGGAGAATCGGGTGACGGCAATGGCTGCCTAGGAGCGGACAAGAACAATGAGGAAAGTGACATGAGTTCCATCGTCGATGTGGTGGCGCGCGAGATCCTCGATTCGCGCGGGAATCCGACCGTCGAAGCCGACGTGCTGCTTGAATCCGGGGTCATGGGACGGGCGGCAGTGCCCTCGGGCGCGTCCACCGGCAGCCGCGAGGCAATCGAGCTGCGCGACGCCGACGCGCAGCGCTACGGCGGCAAGGGCGTGCTGCGCGCGGTCGAGAACGTCAACACGGAGGTTTCAGAGGCCATTGTCGGCCTCGATGCCTCCGAGCAGAGCTTCATCGACAAGACCCTGATCGAGCTCGACGGCACGGAGAACAAGTCCCGGCTCGGCGCGAATGGGCTGCTCGCGGTGTCGATGGCGGTCGCCAAGGCGGCCGCGGAAGAATCCGGACTGCCGCTGTATCGCTACTTCGGCGGTTCCGGGCAGATGCAGATGCCGGTGCCGATGATCAACGTGATCAACGGCGGCGCGCACGCCAACAATTCGCTCGACTTGCAGGAATTCATGATCGTGCCGGTCGGCGCGGCCACCTTTCGCGATGCGCTGCGCTGCGCCGTCGAGGTTTTCCACGCACTGAAGAAGCTGCTCGACGGGAAGGGGCTGTCGACCTCGGTGGGCGACGAGGGCGGATTCGCGCCCAGCCTCGACACGCATGCGGCGGCGATCGAACTGATCCTCCAGGCGGTCGACAAGGCGGGCTATGCCGCCGGGCAGGATGTGATGCTGGCGCTCGATTGCGCGGCGTCGGAGTTCTACAAGGACGGGCGTTATGTGCTCGCGGGTGAGCGCCTGACGCTCAGCGCCGGGGAATTCTGCGACACGCTCGCGGCGTGGGCCGACCGCTACCCGATCGTCTCGATCGAGGACGGCATGGCGGAGAACGACTGGGAGGGCTGGAAGCTGCTCACCGGCCGGCTCGGCAAGAAGCTGCAACTGGTCGGCGACGACGTGTTCGTCACCAACACGCGGCTGTTGCGCGAAGGCGTGCAACAGGGGGTCGCCAACGCCATCCTCATCAAGGTCAATCAGATCGGAACGCTGAGCGAGACCTTCGCCGCGATCGAACTGGCCAAGCGCTCGGGATACGCCGCCGTGATCTCGCACCGTTCCGGCGAGACCGAGGACACCACCATTGCGGACATCGCGGTGGGCTGCAACGCCTTGCAGATCAAGACCGGGTCCGTTTCACGCTCGGACCGCGTCGCGAAGTACAACCAGCTGCTGCGCATCGAGGAAGACCTCGGCGAAACCGCCAGCTATCCGGGGCGCGGCGCGTTCTTACGGCTGAAGTGAGCCGGACAGCGGGGCCGCGACCATGAAGTTCCTCGCTGTCGTGTTCGCGTCGCTGATCGTGCTGATCCAGTATCCGCTGTGGCTCGGCAAGGGCGGCTGGCTGCGCGTCTGGGATACCGACCGCAAGGTGGCGGCGCAGCGCGCGTCCAACGAGCGGCTGGTGCAGCGCAACGAAGCGCTTGCAGCCGACGTGCGCGACCTCAAACAGGGCCTCGATTCAGTGGAGGAGCGTGCGCGCTACGAGCTGGGCATGATTCGCGGTGACGAAGTATTCTTCCAGCTGGTGGAGCCGGCAAAGAAGGAGACGCAATGAACCTGACCCCCGAACAGCTCGCGCAATTCGAGCGCGACGGCTACCTGTTCTTCCCCTCGCTGTTCAGCCGCGCGGAGATGAAGGTCCTGACCGACGAGGTGCCCGCGCTCTACGCGCAGCGCCGCCCCGAGAACGTGCGCGAGAGGACCGGCGACGTGGTGCGCACGAATTTTGCCGCGCACATGTACAGCGAGCCGTTTGCCAGGCTCGCGCGCCATCCGCGCATGGTCGAGCCGGTGCGGCAGATCTTCGCCGAAGACCTCTACATGCACCAGTTCAAGATCAACGGCAAGATGGCGTTCGACGGCGACGTCTGGCAGTGGCACCAGGACTACGGCACCTGGCGGAACGACGACCAGATGCCCGAGGCGCGCGCGATGAACATCGCGATCTTCCTGGACGACGTCAACGAGTTCAACGGCCCGCTGATGTTCATACCGGGCAGCCATCGCTCCGGTGTGATCGAGGCCGAGCACGACACGTCGACCACCAGCTATCCGCTCTGGAC
>JBGOTT010000447.1:0-2760 GCA_041476585.1 Gammaproteobacteria bacterium
CGGCGGCGTGCTCGTGCTTGCGGGCGATGACCACGCCGCAAAATCGTCGACCGTTGCCCACCAGAGCGAGCACAATTTCAAGGCCTGCTGCATCCCGGTTCTCAATCCCGCCAACGTGCAGGAATATCTCGATCTCGGCCTGCACGGGTTTGCCATGTCGCGTTTCTCCGGTTGCTGTGTGGCGTTCAAGTGCGTCACCGACGTGGTCGAGTCCGGCGCCTCGGTGGATGTCGATCCGCGGCGCGTGCAGACCATCATTCCGGCGGAATTCGCGCTGCCGCAGGGCGGCCTCAACATCCGCTGGCCCGACGGCATCCTGGAGCAGGAAGCGCGCCTGCTCGACTACAAGGTCTATGCCGCGCTCGCCTACGTGCGTGCCAACCGCCTCGACCGCATCGTCTGGGATTCGCCGCGCGCGCGCCTGGGGATCGTCACCACCGGCAAATCGTTCGGCGATACGATGCAGGCGCTCGCCGACCTCGGCATCGAAGAGGCAATGGCGCGCGAGATCGGCTTGCGCGTCTACAAGGTTGCGATGACCTGGCCGCTCGAGCCGCAGGGCGCGCGGCGCTTCGCCGAAGGGCTGGAAGAGATCCTGGTCGTCGAGGAAAAACGCCAGCTGATCGAATACCAGATCAAGGAAGAGCTCTACAGCTGGCAGGAAGGCCGCTGGGCGCCACCCGACGGAAAGAGGACCGCGCCTCCGCGCGTTGTGGGCAAGTTTGACGACAACGGCGAATGGAGCCGTGCCGACGGGCAACCGGCCGGAACCTGGCTGCTGCCCGCGCATTACGAGCACTCGCCCGCGATGGTCGCGCGCGTGGTCGCGGCGCGGCTCGAGAAGCTCGGCATGACCGCGCAACTCGGAAGCCAGTTCAGGGAACGCCTCGCGTTTCTCGATTTCAAGGAGAAAGCGCTCGCCAAGCCGCGCATCACCACGGTGCGGCAACCGTACTTCTGCTCCGGATGTCCGCACAACACTTCCACGCGCGTGCCCGAGGGCAGCCGCGCCACCGCGGGCATCGGCTGCCATTTCATGGCGGTATGGATGGACCGCTCGACCGCGACCTTCACGCACATGGGCGGCGAAGGCGCGCCGTGGATCGGCCAGGCGCCGTTCACCAATGAGAAGCACATCTTCGCCAACCTCGGCGACGGCACCTATTACCACTCGGGAATGATGGCGATCCGCGCCGCGGTGGCGGCCAAGGTCTCCATGACCTACAAGATCCTGTACAACGACGCGGTCGCGATGACCGGCGGCCAGGTGCACGACGGCCCGCTCGATCCGGCGATCATCTCCCGGCAGATCGCCGCCGAAGGCGTAACACCGATCGTCGTCGTCACCGACGAGCCCGAGAAATACCCGGCGGGCACCAACTGGGCGCCGGGCGTCACCGTGCGGCATCGCGACGACCTAGACGCCGTGCAGCGCGAACTGCGCGAAGTCGCGGGCGTGTCCGCGATCATCTACGACCAGACCTGTGCCTCGGAGAAGCGCCGGCGGCGCAAGCGCAACGCATTTCCCGATCCGGCCAAGCGCGCGGTGATCAACGAGATGGTGTGCGAGGGCTGCGGCGATTGCAGCGTGAAGTCGAACTGCCTTTCGGTCGAGCCGCTCGAGACCGAGTTCGGCCGCAAGCGCACCATCAACCAGTCCACCTGCAACAAGGACTACTCCTGCGTCAACGGCTTCTGCCCGAGCTTCGTCACCGTCGAGGGCGGCCAACTGAAAAAAGGCCGCAAGGTGGCGCACGGCGACGCGGCCGGAGACTGGGGTTCGCTGCCTGAACCGTCGATGCCGGCGCTCGATGCGCCCTACGGCGTGCTGGTGACGGGAATCGGCGGCACCGGGGTGGTCACCATCGGCCAGATCCTCGCCGTCGCGGCGCACATGGAAGGAAAGGGCGTGTCGGTGCTCGACATGTCCGGGCTCGCGCAAAAGGGCGGCCCGGTGATGTCGCACGTGAAAATCGCGGCCACCCCGGCGGAGCTGCACGCCGCGCGCATCGGCGCTGGCGCCGCGCGCCTGGTGATCGGCTGCGATCTCGTGGTCACGGGCAACAGCGAGGCGCTCGAAAGGATGCAGATCGGGCGCACGCGCGCGTTGGTGAACGCCACCACCGCGCCCGTGGCGGAGTTCGTGCGCAATCCGAACTGGCAGTTGCCGGGCGGCGATCTGGCGCACGACGTGGCCGCCGCCTGCGGCGCGAACTACGCCGAGTTCATCCCGGCCGCCGAGCTCGCCACCAATCTGATGGGCGACTCGATCGCCACCAACATGTTCATGCTCGGCTACTCCTGGCAGCGCGGCTGGGTGCCGCTGTCGGCGGCGGCGATCGAGCGCGCGATCGAGCTGAACGGCGTGGCGGTCGAATTCAACTGCAAGAGCTTCGCCTGGGGCCGCCGTGCCGCGCTCGACCTGGAGCGCGTGCGCCGTGCAGCGACCCCTGCGGAAGTGATCCCGATCTCGCAGCACCTGTCGCGCAATCTCGACGAGATCATCGAGCGGCGCGTGCAACTGCTCACCGGGTACCAGGACGCGGCATACGCCGCGCGCTACCGGGGGCTCGTCGAACGGGTCCGCTCGGTCGAGAACGAGCGCACCGGGGGCGAGAAGCTCGCCGAGGCTGTGGCGCGATACTACGCCAAGCTCCTCGCGTACAAGGACGAGTACGAAGTCGCGCGGCTGTATGCCAGCGGCGAATTCGAGAAAAAGATCGCCGCCATGTTCGAAGGCGACTACAAGATGGTGTTTCA
>JBGOTT010000448.1:0-2723 GCA_041476585.1 Gammaproteobacteria bacterium
GGTCCAGCCGACCAGTCGCGCCGATCCGTTCACGATCACGCCGTCGATCAAGCGCTGGTCTCCGCCCTTCCACAACCCGTTGCCGATGGCGCGCGCGCCGTCGGCGAGCAGCCACGAGTACAGCTCGTCAAATCCGTACTTGCGCTCGATGATCGCGTACAGCAAGCCGAACTTGCGCGCGACCACCTTCGGCAGGTCCGGCCGCGCGATGTACAGATACCAGGCGGTGGCGATTCCGGCCAGCGCGAGCAGGAACGGCGCCGCCGTCACGCCGTGCGCGACATAGGCCCACAAGCCGTGGTACTCGGCGGCCATCTGCGCGACCGCGCCGTGCTCCGGGCGCACCGCAATCGAGCCGCCGAAATAATCCCCGAACACCGCCGTCCCGACATACCAGCCCGAAAAAATCGACGGGATTGCGAGCAGCACCAGCGGCAGGGTCACCACCCAGGGCGTCTCGTGCAGGTGTTCGCGGGTGTGCGCGTCCATGCGCGGCGCGCCGTGAAACGCCATGAACAGCAGCCTGAAGGTGTAGGTCGCGGTGACGAACACGCAGGCGAGCACGCAGAAATACGCGAAGCCCGCGCCAGGCACGCTCGCCAGATGCGCCGCTTCGATGATCGCGTCCTTGGAAAAGAACCCCGCGAACGGCGGAATCCCGGCCGAGGCGAACGCCCCGATCAGCACCGTCCAGTAGGTGACCGGCATGTACCTGCGCAGGCCGCCCATGCGGCGCATGTCCTGCTCGTGGTGCATGGCGATGATCACCGAGCCCGCGCCGAGGAACAGCAACGCCTTGAAGAAGGCGTGGGTGGCGAGGTGAAACATCGCCGCCGAATAGGCCGAAGCGCCGAGCGCCACGGTCATGTAGCCGAGCTGCGAGAGCGTCGAATACGCCACCACGCGCTTGATGTCGAACTGGGTCAACGCGACCAGTCCCATCGAGAGCGCGGTGATGGCGCCGATCACCAGCACCACGGAAAGCGCCGTGCCCGACAGCTCGTACAGCGGCGACATGCGCGCCACCAGGAAGATGCCGGCCGTCACCATGGTGGCGGCGTGGATCAACGCCGAGATCGGCGTCGGACCTTCCATCGAATCCGGCAGCCAGACGTGCAGCGGGAACTGTGCGCTCTTGCCCATCGCACCGACGAACAGGCACAGGCAGATCAGCGTGATCAGCAGCCATGGGGCGCCGGGGAACACCTCGATCGTGCGGGCCGCAAGGGCGGGCGCCTGGGCGAACACCTGGTTGTAGTCGAGCGTGCCGAAAAACGCGAGCACCAAAGCGATGCCGAGCAGGAAGCCGAAGTCGCCCACGCGGTTGACCAGGAACGCCTTGAGATTCGCGTAGATGGCCGTCGGGCGGGTGTACCAGAAACCGATCAGCAGGTAAGACAGCAGCCCGACCGCCTCCCAGCCGAAAAACAGCTGCAGGAAGTTGTTCGCCATCACCAGCATCAGCATCGAAAAGGTGAACAGCGAAATGTAGGAGAAGAACCTCTGGTAGCCGGGGTCTTCGGCCATGTAGCCGATGGTATAGACGTGCACCATCAACGACACGAAGCTGACCACGATCATCATCAGCGCCGACAGCCGGTCGATGAGAAAGCCGATCTCGAGCCGCGTCTCGCCGCTGGTGACCCAGGTGTAGACGCTGCCGTTCCAGGTGTTTCCGGCGAGCACGTCCGCAAAGATCACGCACGACGCGACGAACGACGCCAGCACCGAGAGAATCGTCACGCGGTGCGCATTGGCGCGTCCGATCGCCCGTCCCCACAGGCCGGCAACGATCGCCCCGGCGAGCGGAGCCAGCGGCACGACCAGATACAGGGTCTTCATGGAAATCATCGTGTCGATCAGGGTCGTCCGACAACCACGGTCCGCGTCATCCTTTCAGGCTGTCGAGGTCCTCGGCGTTGATGGTGGAGAGGTTCCTGAACAGCACCACCAGGATCGCCAGGCCAATCGCCGATTCGGCCGCCGCCACGGTGAGAATGAAGAACACAAACACCTGGCCCGCGGCGTCGTCAAGATAGCGCGAGAAGGCGATGAAATTGAGATTTACCGCCAGCAGCATCAGCTCGATGGCCATCAGCAGGATGATGAGGTTCTTGCGGTTGAGGAAGATCCCGACCACGCTGATCGCGAACAGCAGTGCACCCAGCACCAGAAAGTGCGACAACGTGAGCGTCACCGGTCCCGCTCCGCGGGCATCGAGACCAGCTCCACGCGGTCGGCGCGTCGCACCCGGGTCTGCTCGGCCGGGTTCTGCGTTTTCACGTCCTTGCGCCGGCGCAGCGTCAGCGCGATGGCCGCAACGATCGCCACGAGCAGGATCACCGCCGCGATCTCGAATGCGAAGGCGTACTCGGTGTAGAGCAGGCGGCCCAGCGCCTTGGTGTTGCTGTAGCCCGCAGCGGGCTCCTTGAGCGGCGCCTCGCTGAAGCCGAAGTAGCGCCCGCCGATCATCAGCGCCATTTCGAAGGCCATCAGGATGCCGACCGTCGCACCCAGCGGCAGGTAGCTCCAGAATCCCTCGCGCAGCTGCTCCAGATTGATGTCGAGCATCATCACCACGAACAGGAACAGCACCATCACCGCGCCGACGTACACCAGCACCAGCGTGATGGCGAGGAATTCCGCGCGCAACAGCATCCAGATGGCCGCGGCGGTGAAGAACGCGAGCACGAGGAAGAGCGCGGCGTGCACGGGATTGCGCA
>JBGOTT010000449.1:0-2704 GCA_041476585.1 Gammaproteobacteria bacterium
AGCACTCCGATCGATCTGCGACGCTGTACCTGTGGCACGCCGGGGTGAAGGGCATCGCCGCAGCCGCAGCCGCAGCCGCAGCCGGATACGAAATCCGCTGCGAGATCGTGTGGAACAAGAACCAGGCGCAGTTCGGATCCCTCTCGGCGCAATACAAGCAAAAGCACGAGCCGCTTTATTACTGCTACAAGCGCGGCGCCATCGCACGTTGGCACGGCCCGACGAACGAGGTCACGGTCTGGGACTGCAATCGCGCGTCGAGGAACGAATTTCACCCGACGCAAAAGCCGGTCGAATTAGCGGAGCGCGCCATCGGCAACTCAAGCGCGCCGCGCGACATCGTGCTCGACCTATTCGGCGGCTCCGGCTCGACCTGCATCGCCGCCGAGATGACGGGCCGCGCGTGCTACGCGCTCGAGATCGCGCCGCAGTACGTGGACGTGTCCGTGCTCCGATGGATTGCCTATACCGGCAAGCAGGCCACGCTAGACGGCGATGGCCGCACCTTTGAGGAAGTAAAACGTGAGCGCACGGGGACAAAAACCGAAGCCGAAACTGACGAACGATCCAGTGCCGCTGCCATCGCCGAGTTGGATGAACGCGCAGCAGAAGGAACTGTGGCGCGAGGCGGTCGACGGCGCCCCGCTCGGTCTGCTGTGTGAGATGGACCGCGGCGTCCTGACCGCTTACGTGATCGCCGCCGATGGGCTGACCGAGGCGGCGAAGAAGGTGAACGAGTTCGGCGCGGTGGTGAAAGGGCCGAATACCGGGTTTGCCGTGCAGTCGCCGTTCGAGGCGATCAAGAACAAGCAGGCCGAGATCATGATGCGCGCAGCCGGGGAGCTTGGATTCACGCCCATTGCTCGCAGCAGGTTGACGAAGCTCGACGACGTGGCGGCGCCGAAGATCCTCGCCGACGAGCCGCAGGGCAAGAAAGCGCAGGCCCAGACTGACGCGGTGACTGCGCAGACTGGGACCGAATGGGCTGATCTGCTGCCGGCCGGTACCGCGCAGTAACGCATGGCCTGGACGTTCTCGCTGCCTGACTGGGAATCCAGGCTCAGGGCTGGCCGCTCTCTCATCCCATCGCTGCCGCTTTACCGCAAGGAAGGCGACCGGGCGGTGGCGGTGTTCGACAAGTTGCGTCTCCATGACGTTCCGGGCACGCCGACGCTTGCCGAAGCGGCCGGCGACTGGTTCCGCGACATCGTGCGCGCGCTGTTCGGATCCATTGATCCAGTAACCAAGACGCGGATGATCCGCGAATTGTTCTTGCTGGTGCCGAAAAAGAACGCGAAGACCACCAACGGCGCGCTGCTCATGCTCACGGCGCTGCTGCTGAACCGGCGCCCGAGCGCGAACTTCTTCATGGTCGCGCCGGTGCATGACGTGGCAGACATCGCCTTTGCTGCGGCGGCCGGGGCTATTGCGCTGGACCCGGTGCTATCGAAAAAGCTGCACGTCCGCGAGCACCTGAAAACGATCGTTCACCGCGAGACTGGCGCCGCGTTGCAGATCATGACCTTCGATCCGGCGACGCTGACCGGGCAGAAATGCGCAGGGGTGCTGATCGACGAGCTGCACGTCATCGCGAAGATGTCGAAGGCGGCGAGCGCGATCCGGCAATTGCGGGGTGGGATGCTGCCGTTCCCGGAGGCATTCATGGCGTTCATCACGACGCAGAGTGAGGACGCGCCCTCCGGGGTGTTCCGCGCCGAGTTGATAAAAGCCCGGGCGATCCGAGATGGGGCCCGGGAAGGTGCGATGCTGCCGGTGCTATACGAGTTCCCGCCAGCGATGCAGAAGGATGGCGCGGCTTGGCGCAATCCGAAGAACTGGCACATGGTCACGCCGAACGAAGGCCGCTCGGTTACGGTCGCGCGCCTGGTCGAGGAATTCGACGTGGCGCAGGCAACCGGCGAGGAAGAGCTCCGAGCTTGGGCGTCGCAGCATTTGAACGTCGAGATCGGCCTCGCGCTCATGTCCGATCGCTGGGCGGGCGCGGACTTCTGGGAGCAACAGGCGATCGAGGTGTTCACGCTCGACGAGTTGCTCGAGCGTTGCGAGGTGGCTGTGGTCGGCATCGACGGCGGCGGTCTGGATGATCTGCTCGGATTGGCCGTAATCGGCCGCGAGCGCGAGACGCGGCGCTGGCTATTCTGGTCGCACGGCTGGGCGCACGAGATCGTGCTCTCCAGGCGCAAGGACATCGCACCACTGCTGCTGGATTTTCAGGCAGATGGCGACCTGACGATCGTCAAGCAGCCAGGCCTGGACGTGCAGGACGTGGCTGACATCGTGTGCCGCCTGAACGATGCTGGACTGCTCCCGGAAAAACACGCAATCGGCGTCGATGCGGCTGGGATTGGCGATGTGATCGACGAGCTGACGACCGAAGGGCGTGGCATCAAGCTCGAGCAGATAGTTGCCATTCCGCAGGGCTGGAAGTTGAACGGGGCGATCAAGACTGCGGAGCGCAAGCTGGCTGGTGGCGATATGGTGCACGCGGGGCGCCCGCTCATGGCCTGGTGCGTCGGAAACGCGCGTGTCGAGGATAGGGGTAACGCCATCCTGATCACGAAACAGGCCTCGGGCAAGGCGAAGATCGATCCGTTGATGGCTGGATTTAACGCCGTCTCGCTGATGGCGCTCAACCCGGCCGGGGCTGGCCGCTCTTTCTGGGAAACCCAAGATGCGAAAAGTC
>JBGOTT010000450.1:0-2699 GCA_041476585.1 Gammaproteobacteria bacterium
ACCTCGATGCCCCATTCAGCGAGCCTGTCCGCGACCAGCTGCGAGGTGCGCGTTTCCTGGAATCCGAGTTCCGGGTTGGCGTGGATGTCGCGGCGGATCTGGATGAGATCGGCGTGGTACAGCCGCAGCATCTCGATCGGGTCGTTTTTCACGTGCGGTTCCTCAGTGTGCTGCGACCGTCCGGTCTATCCTCAGCCGCGGATCGACCGCGTAGTAGAGCAGGTCGACCACCAGATTGATTATGACGAAAAACAGCGCGATCAGGCACAGATAGGCGGCCATGACCGGAACGTCGGCAAAATTCACCGCCTGGATGAACAGCAGGCCCATTCCCGGCCATTGGAACACCGTTTCGGTGATGATCGCGAACGCGATGATCGCGCCGAGCTGCAGGCCGGTGATCGTGATGACCGGCACCAGTGTGTTCTTCAACGCGTGCCCGAAATGCACGGCGCTGTCGGTGAGGCCGCGCGCGCGCGCGAACTTGATATAGTCGGTCCTCAGCACCTCGAGCATTTCGGAGCGCACCAGCCGCTGGATCAGCGTCATCTGGAACAATCCGAGCGTGATAGCGGGCAGGATCAGCGCCTTCAGCCCGGACGCGGTGAAGAATCCGCTGGTCCACCAGCCGAGCTCGACGGTGTCTCCGCGCCCGAAGGAAGGCAGCCATCCGAGGAGCACGGCGAACACCAGGATCAGCAGGATCCCGATCAGGAACGTCGGCAGCGACACGCCGATCAGCGAGACCGCGAGAAACACGTGAGAGATCCAGGATCCGCGCCTGAGCGCCGTGTACACGCCAAGCGCAATGCCCACCACCAGCGCAAACAGCCCGGCAACGAAGGACAGTTCGAGCGTGGCGGGTAACCTTTCGATGATCAGGGTCTTGACCGGGCGAATCTGCCTGAGCGACAGGCCGAATTCGCCTTGCGCCGCGCGCACGACGAAGTTCGCGTATTGAACGTAGAACGGCTGATCGAGACCGAGCATCTGCGTCATGCGAGTGCGGTCCTCGGGCGTGGCGTCCTGGCCGAGCATGAACACCACCGGATCGCCAACGAAGCGGAACAGCGAAAAGGCGATGAGCCCCACTGCGAGCATCACCATGACGGCCTGCGCGAGGCGACGAATGACGAAGGCGAGCATCGAATGATCTTGCCAAGTTGGCCGGAGCCCGTCAAACCCCGCGCATTAGAATGCGGCGGTGCCTGATTTCGCCCGCAGAGTTTGCGCATGGCAGCGCCGTTCCGGGCGCCACGACATGCCCTGGCAGCGCAACAGCGACCCCTATCGCATCTGGGTCTCGGAAATCATGCTGCAGCAGACCCAGGTTACGGCGGTGATCCCGTACTTCGAGCGCTTCATCGCGCGCTTTCCTTCCGTGGCTGCGCTTGCGGCGGCCGCGGAAGACGAGGTGCTCAAGCTGTGGAGCGGGCTTGGCTACTACGCTCGCGGCCGCAACTTGCTGCGCGCTGCGCAAATCATCGCTGCGGAGCACGGCGGACGGCTGCCGCGCGATCCGGCCGCGCTCGCATTGTTTCCAGGGATCGGCCGCTCGACGGCCGCGGCGATCGCCGTGTTTTCGTTCGGCACGCGGACTGCAATCCTTGATGGCAATGTGAAGCGCGTGCTTGCGCGCTGCTTCGGCATCGACGGATATCCGGGCGCGCCAGCGGTGGAGCGGCAGTTATGGTCGCTGGCCGAATCGCTGCTTCCGGCGCGGGGCGTGGAGCGCTATACGCAGGGGTTGATGGACCTGGGGGCGACCGTTTGCACGCGCAACCGGCCGCAGTGCGAGCGCTGCCCGGTGGCGACACTGTGCGTTGCACTGCGTACCGGACGGGTGAGCGATCTTCCGCAACCGCGGCCTCCCAAGGCTATGCCCAAACGGCGAGCGACCTGGATCGTTCTGCGACATCGTGGGCAGGTGCTGCTCGAGCGCAGGCCGAGTGCGGGACTTTGGGGCGGTTTGTGGACGTTTCCGGAACTCGGGCGGGAAGCCGTGGAGGAGCATTGCAGGCGCGAATTCGGTTGCACGCTTTCTCACACACACCGCCTTGTCTCGATCGAGCACGGCTTCACCCATTTCAAGCTGACGATCCGCCCGCTACTGTGCGATGTAGCGCGCGCCACGCCGCGCGCCGAGCAGTCCGGGCGCATCTGGCTTTCCATCGAGGACGCTGCGCACGCGGCGGTGCCGACGCCCGTAAGAAAACTGTTGCGCAATCTCGTCGTCCCCGCGAAGGCGGGGACCCAGTAGTTACGTTTCGGCCGCAGAATCTTCTCCGACGACGTGGTTCCGGCGCACAATCCTGACAAATGCCGAATAACATGTCGGGCGGATGTCCAAGACCATGAATTCGAAGTGCCTTTATGGATAGCGAAACATGTTATTCAGCACTTTTGCTGATGATTGAACGTTGAACTAAACCGCTTCGCGGTGGTGTTTTAGCTTCACCGTCCGATCGGTCTTCACCTGAATCATCAGTCGTTGGATCAGTCGTTGGCCCGCCTGAACCATTGGCGTGCCGAATCCTCGATCCTCATCGCCGCGGGGGACGTCCCCGCATGGATCGAGGAGACGAACATGACGCCCCTACGCCGGCGGATGATAGACGCGATGTTGCTGCGCGGCTTTACGCCGCGAACGCAAGAGACCTACTGCGGTGCGGTTGTCGCACTGGCCAAGCATTACCACC
>JBGOTT010000451.1:0-2687 GCA_041476585.1 Gammaproteobacteria bacterium
CGAGCGGTTGTTCGACTCGATGATCACCGTGCGCGACCCGCGAGCCGGCGCCCAGCCGCACCTGGGCCTGGGGCTGTATGTCGCGCGGCTGATCGCCGAATTCCATGGCGGCACGATCCGCGCGGAAAATGTCGCGGGCGGCGTGCGTGTCGCGGCGACGCTTCCGCGAACCCTATAATTCGCGTCTTGAACTCGTTCGACCTCCTCGTCATCGGCGGCGGCATCAACGGCGCCGGCATCGCGCGCGATGCCGCCGGCCGCGGCCTGAAGGTGCTGCTCGCCGAGAAGGGCGACCTCGCTTCGCATACCTCCTCGTGGTCCTCCAAGCTGATTCACGGCGGCCTGCGTTACCTCGAGCAGTACGAATTCAGGCTGGTGGCCGAGGCGCTCGCCGAGCGCGAAATACTGCTCAACATCGCCCCGCATCTGGTTTGGCCGGCGCGCTTCATCATGCCGCACGTGCCGGAACTGCGGCCGCGCTGGATGATCCGCACCGGATTGTTCCTGTATGACCATCTGTCGCGGCGCTCGACTCTCGAAGGCTCGCACGGGATCGATCTTTCGGTGCCGCCGTACGACTCCGGTCTCAAGCAAGGCCTCCAACACGGATTCATCTATTCGGACTGCCGGGTCGACGACGCGCGCCTGGTGGTGATGAACGCGATGAGCGCGCGCGAGCAGGGTGCGCAGGTGCTGACGCGGACGGCCTGCGCGCGCGCCGAACGGGAACACGGCGAGTGGCGGGTGCACCTCGTGCGCGGCAGCGAAACGCTCGATCTGCGCGTGCGTGCCGTCGTCAACGCGGCGGGTCCGTGGGTCAAGGAAGTGCTCAATGATCACCTCGGCCAGCCCTCGAGCGATTCGGTTCGCCTCGTAAAAGGCAGCCATATCGTGGTGCGCAAACGCTACGAGGGTGAGCATGCGTTCATCCTGCAAAACGACGATCGGCGGGTCGTCTTCATGATTCCGTACGAGCGCAACTACACCTTGATCGGCACCACGGACATTCCCGCGGAAGGCGAGCCGGGAGATCCGCGCGCTTCGAGCGCGGAGATCGAGTATCTATGCCGCGCAGTGAACCGCTATCTCGCGCAGCCGGTCGCGCCGGCCGACGTGGTCTGGACCTACGCGGGCGTAAGGCCGCTCTACGACGACGGCTCGAGCGATCCATCCAAAGTGACGCGGGACTACACGCTGCGGGTGGACGATGCCGAAGGACGGGCCGCGGTGCTCTCGGTGTTCGGCGGCAAGATCACCACCTACCGGCGCCTTGCGGAGCACGCAATGGACAAGCTCGCGCCGTATTTTCCGGACCTCAAGCCGGGCTGGACGGGAAACGCGCCGCTGCCGGGAGGGGATTTCCCCCCGGGGGTCCGGCGCGAAGTGTTTCTCGAGCTCGCACAGCGCTACCCGCGACTGCCGAGCGAGTTCCTGCATGGCGCGCACCGCCGTCACGGCCTGCTTGCTGCAAGCGTTGCCGGCGATGCGAAAACGGCCGAGGACCTGGGCGAGCATTTCGGCGCCGATTTGTACGAGCGCGAGGTCGCCTACCTGCGCGAGCACGAGTGGGCCCGCGATGTCGACGACATTCTGTGGCGGCGTACCAAGTGCGGGCTGCACATGACCCAGGACGAGCGCGTGCGACTGGCTCGCTGGATTGCAGCCCATTGATGCGTCCGCTCGGCGAATTGCGCGGCGAGCGGCCCGTGCGCGGCGTATTGTTCGACATCGACGACACGCTCACGACCGACGGCGCGCTCACCGCGCAGGCGTACGCTGCGATGGAGCGCTTGAAGGCGTCCGGCCGGATCGTCGTGCCGATCACCGGCCGCCCGGCCGGCTGGTGCGACCACATCGCGCGCATGTGGCCGGTCGACGCGGTGGTGGGCGAAAACGGCGCATTCTATTTCTGGCACGACCGTCACGGCCGCAAACTCGGCAAGCGCTACCTCGCCGATGCGGCGACGCGCGCCGCGGACCGCGCCAAGCTCGACGCGATTGCCCGCGGCATCATCGCGGCGGTCCCCGGCTGCGCGCTCGCTTCGGATCAGAATTATCGCGAATGCGATCTCGCGATCGATTACTGCGAGGATGTCCCGGCCCTCCCGCTCGAGACTGCGGAGCGCATCGCGCAGTTGCTGCGCGCCGAGGGCATGACCGCGAAGATCAGCTCGATCCATGTCAATGCCTGGTTCGGCGACTACGACAAGCTCGGCATGACCAAGCTGCTCGCGCGCGAGCGCTTCGGCCTGGAGCTCGACGCAGCGCGGAACGAATTCGTGTTCATTGGCGACTCGCCGAATGACGCACCGATGTTCGGCTATTTTCAGAACTCGGTCGGGGTGGCAAACATTGCGCGCTTTGCCGGTCGCCTGGGAGCGGCTCCCGCCTACGTGACGCGCAATGCAGGCGGCGCGGGTTTCACCGAGCTCGTCGACCAGTTGTTGCAGGATTGAGCATGGACGCGTGGTGGGCGGTATACGTCGCGATCGGAGCGGCAGTCGGTTTCATGGCCGTAATGCTCGGCATCGGCGGCGGCATGATCATGGTGCCGATGCTGGTGTTCATGTTCACCGCGAAGGGCTTCCCGCCGGAGCACCTGATGCACCTGGCGATCGCCACCTCGATGTCGACCGTGCTGTTCACATCGGTCTCCAGCGTGCGCGCGCATCATCAGCGCGGCGGCG
>JBGOTT010000452.1:0-2677 GCA_041476585.1 Gammaproteobacteria bacterium
CGCGCGGCCGCAGGCGATGGACGAGCTGCGCGAGATGGGCGTACGCACGGTTCCGGTCGTCACGCGCGGCCGCGATTACGTGTTCGCGCAGGCGCTCGAGGACGTGTCGCGCTTCATCGGCCGCGAGTTCCGTGCCGACCACCTGTCTCCCGGAGTGCTGATCGAAAAATGGCTCAGGGTCCTCGCGGCGGCGCAGCGCTATGCCCTGCAGATTCCTCGCGAGCGTCTGCTTGAGCGCGCGACGCCAGGCCGCGACCGCAGCATCCGCGACCTCGCCTATCACGTCTTCCAGATTCCCGAGGTTTTCCTCGAGGCGGTGGAGAATGGCGTCGAGGATCTCGCCACGGGGTACAACGCGCCGCCGCCCCCCGATGTGAAGTCGGTCGAGCAGATTCGCTCTTATGGGGAAAAGACAGGCAAGAGACTTGACGCGTGGTGGGCTTCCCTGCCCGACAAATCCTGCCGGCAGACGGTGAAGACCTATTACGGCGCGCGTCCGCTGCACGAGCTGCTCGAGCGCTGTACCTGGCATTCGGCGCAGCACGCACGCCAAGTCATCGACGTGCTCGAACGATTCGGCATTGCCGCCGACGAGCCGCTCACCGCGCGGGACTACGCCGGCCTGCCGATGCCCGCCGGGCTCTGGGAGTAGCAACTGGAAAAGCAAATTGTCACCGGGCACTACAGCCGGGGCAAGCTGCTCGACCGGCTGAATGCGGCCCTGGCGAGAAGCCGCCGCATCGCGCGGTGATGCTGATCCACGGCGAGCTCGCGCGCGAGGCCATGGCGAACACGGCGCGCATCGTGCCCATCGAAGTCCTGAGCAGAAAGCGCGGCTAGGCTTTGGCCTCCTAGCGCCGAGGCGCCTGCTGCAGCAGCTCGGCGAGGTTCTGCTTCCACAGCTTCGCCATGCCGGTGGTGCCGTGGCCGCGTGTGTCGGGGCCGCCCGGGATCAGCACGTAGCGGGCGTCCGTGATGCGCTTGATCTCGCGCTCCATCACGCCGAGCTCGGGCGGGTTGCGCTCGTCGTCCGACGAGTTCAGCGCGAGCACCGCGGCCTGGATGCGCTCCAGGCCCGGCGACGGGTCGTAGTCGTACGACGATTCCCACTGGTAGAGGACGTCATTGGCGTCGCCGCGGAAGGGCTCCGCGAGCCGCTTGTCGATGAGCTCGTCCGCCTTCGCGGCGCTCGGCGCCTGCTTGTACAGCGCCTGGTTTCCGCCGATGGTGGCGAGGTTGAAGTAGAGCAGGTGCGTCTGCATGCCGCGCGGCTGCGCGGTGTAGTTGCCGTTATTCCACTCCGGGTCATTGCGGATCGACTGGGTGAGCATGCGGCGCAGCGCCCAGTTGCGGCCGGACATCGCGACCGGAAGGCAGGCCATCGGCACCAGCGCGTCCATGAACTCCGGGTAGCGCGTGCCCCAGATCCAGGCCTGCATGCCGCCCATGGAATTGCCGAGCACGAGGCGCAGGTGCTTCACGCCCAGGCCCTCGGTCACCAGCCGGTATTGCGCCAGCACCATGTCGTCGTAGTTGTAGCGCGGAAACTTCGCGCGCAGGCCGTCGGAAGGCCGGGTGGATTTCCCGGTACCGAGGGCGTCGGGCAGGATGATGTAGTAGCGGCGCGCGTCCAGCGGCTGCCCGGGCCCGAACAGCTCGCCGGCGAAATCCTTCGTCAGCATGCCGGCCCCGGAGCCGCCGGTGCCGTGCAGGATCAGCACCGGCTCGCCCGAGGGCGCGCCGATCGTGGTGTAGTGCAGCTTCACCTCCGGGAACACCTCGTCCGTGTGGAAGCGGAAGTCGCGCGCCACCCAGTCGCCCTGCTTCGGCTCAGGGTAGTCCGCGGCGCGTGCCGAAAGCGCGGCGCAGAACAGGACGGCGAAGAACAGCAGCGCAAAACGGTACGACGATCTCATGGCTCCTCCCGGGGCAACGGCGTTGCGGACTATTTTGCGCCGGATCGACTGGCGCTTGCATGTTGCGGCGCACTCCGGGCTTAATGCCCGTTCGATAGAAACTTCCGCAGGGAGAGGTCCATGACGCTGTTTAATCGCGCCGGCGCGACATTCGCCGGTTTCGTTCTCGTTCTTTGCGCCTGGAGCCTCGGCGCGCAACCGCTGCCGGTGGCGAAGCCCGAGCAGGTGGGAATGTCGGCGCAGCGGCTCGCCAAGATCGGCGAGGTGCTTAAGAAGGAAGCCGCCGACGGCAGTTTCCGCGGCGCGGTGGTGATGGTGGCGAGGAGGGGCAAGCTCGTCTACCAGGCGATCACGGACTAGCGATCCGGCTGGGCTTAGCCAGGTTCAACTCAAAGGGGAGGTTTCTCGTGTCGCTGATCAATTCCTTGCCGCGCGCGCTGTTCGCGTTCGTGTTCCTTGCGCTTTCCGCCGGCGCCGCGCTGGCGCAGACGAAGATCCACTGGTACGGCCAAGCCGCGTTCCGCATCGAAACCCCCTCGGGCGGAGTAATCCTGATCGACCCGTGGCTGAAGGTGCCCACCAACCCGGAGAAGGATTCCATCGACAAGCTCACGCGCGTCGACTACATCCTCGTCACGCACGGCCACTGGGACCACATCGGCGACGCGGTGGAGATCGGCAAGAAGACTGGCGCGATCCTGCTGGCGCCCTACGGGCTGCAGTACAACATGAAGTCGGTGCTCGGCTACCCGGAGAACCAG
>JBGOTT010000453.1:0-2673 GCA_041476585.1 Gammaproteobacteria bacterium
CCAGCGGGTCATCCTTGTGGCGATCGCGCAGCTCGAGGCCCTTGGCCAGGTAATCGTCCGGATCTGCGGCGTAGGCGCTCGGGAAATCGATGACGATGATGCCGAGCGATGCGCGCATCCCGCTCGTGCGCGCCGCCTCGAGCGCGGCCCCGGGGAAGAAGTACATGTCGTTGAAACAGGTCACGCCGCCGCGCAGCATCTCCGCGCAGGCAAGCAGCGTCCCATCACGCACGAAGTCCGGGGAAACGTGGCGCATCTCGGCGGGCCAGATGTGCTCCTGCAACCAGCGCATCAGCGGCAGGTCATCGGCGAGGCCGCGCATCAGCGTCATCGCGGCGTGTGTGTGCGCGTTGACGAGGCCCGGGATCAGCACGTGCTCCGGAAGGTCGACGACGACAGCGCCGGGAAAACGCTCCTCTGCGTGCTGCGCCGGCAGCAGCGCCTCGATACGCCCGCCACGCACCGCCACGGCATGGTGCTCGAGCACCACGCCGGTGGGCTCCACCGGAATCGTCCAGCGCGGGCGGATCAGGGTGTGATCGTTCGCCACAGCATGTGATCCTGCATCAATCTCGCTCGTCCAAACAAAAAGCCCCGCTCGAGCGGGGCTTCCTGTGTTCCGGGCGGGCCGATTACTTCGGCAGGCCCTTGATCTCGACCTCCACCCGCCGGTTCGGCTGGAGGCAGGCGATCAGAGCCTTGCGGTCCTTCTGATCGGGGCAGCTCTTGACGGGCATGGTCTTGCCGAAGCCGTAGGTTTCGATCTTCGAGGCATCCGTACCCTTGCTGACCAGATAGGCCTTGATGGTTTCCGCGCGGCGTTCCGAGAGCTTCTGGTTGTATTGCGATGAACCCAGCCGGTCGGTATGGCCGTTGACATTGATGAACTGGATGGTCGCGAACTCGTACAGGCGCGCGACGACTTCCTTGTCGACCAATGCTTTTGCGGCGGGCGTGAGCGTTGATTTGTTGAAGTCGAACAACTCGGTCGACGTGATGACCAGCGTCTTGGCCGCCGCGGGCTTGGGCGCGGGTGCCGGCGCAGGCTTGGGCGCCGGCGGGGGTGGCGCAGCAGGCGTTGGCGCAGGCGCCTTCGGAACGAGATCGGGATCGCATTCGGCGATCGCCATCGCGGGCGTCCAGTAGCCGGCGCGCCAGCAAAGGCCGGTCGAGTTCTTCCACACGGTGTTGCCCGATGCAGGGTTGGTCCAGTAGCCGGCCTTGTCCTGAGCGGCTGCCAAGCCCGCTGCCGACATCAGCAAAGTCGCGGCCGAAGCAGCCAACAGCAGTTTGAATGTTTTCACCGCAACCTCCGTGGATTCTCTTGTCCGGCGCCCCGCTCGGTGCGGGCATGTGCTGATGCAGATTGTAAGCGCAGCGCCCTTGTTTCGACAAGCGGATGCACGCGGGAAATCAAGCGGCGGCGCAACTGGTTTGTTTGACGCCGCAAGGGCATTCGAGGCAGCGCGACGTGCTAAAATTTCACGTTTTACGTGCGTCCGATTTCGGCCGGCGAATTCGCGCAGGCTTGCGGCCCGGACGAAGGCCTTCCCGGAACACCCGGAAATGGATCAATTCGCCAAGGAAACGCTCCCGATCAGTCTCGAAGAGGAGATGCGACGCTCCTATCTCGATTACGCGATGAGCGTCATCGTCGGCCGGGCGCTCCCCGACGTACGCGACGGCCTGAAGCCGGTGCATCGCAGGGTGTTGTTCGCGATGCACGAGTTGTCGAACGACTGGAATCGCCCTTACAAGAAATCGGCGCGCATCGTCGGCGACGTGATCGGCAAGTACCACCCGCACGGCGATTCGGCGGTGTACGACACCATCGTGCGCATGGCGCAGCATTTCTCGCTGCGCTACATGCTGGTCGACGGGCAGGGCAACTTCGGCTCGGTGGACGGCGACAACGCCGCGGCGATGCGCTATACCGAGATCCGCATGGCGCGGATCGGCCACGAACTGCTGGCCGACATCGAAAAGGACACGGTGGACTTCGGGCCGAACTACGACGGCTCGGAAAACGAACCGCTGATTCTCCCGTCGCGCATCCCGAACCTGCTGATCAACGGTTCCTCGGGCATCGCGGTGGGCATGGCCACCAACATTCCGCCGCACAACCTCACCGAGGTGGTCAATGCGTGTCTGGCGATCCTCGAAAATCCGCGCTTGAGCATCGGCGAGCTGATCAAGATCGTGCCGGCGCCGGATTTCCCCACCGCGGGAATCATCTACGGCGTGTCGGGCGCGCACGAGGGCTACCTCACCGGCCGCGGCCGGGTGGTGATGCGCGCACGCGCCCACTTCGAGGAATTCGACAAGGGCAATCGCACGGCGATCATCGTCGACGAACTGCCCTACCAGGTGAACAAGAAGACGCTGCTGGAGAAGATCGCCGAGCTGGTGCGCGACAAGCGCATCGAAGGCATCTCCGATATCCGCGACGAATCCGACAAGTCCGGCATGCGCGTGGTGATGGAGCTGAAGCGCGGCGAGATCCCCGAGGTGGTGCTCAACAACCTGTACAAGCAGACGCAGCTGCAGGACACGTTCGGCATGAACATGGTCGCGCTGGTGGACAACCAGCCGCGGCTGTTGAATCTCAAGCAGCTGCTCGAAGCATTCATCGCGCACCGGCGCGAAGTGGTCACGCGGCGCACCGTGTTCGAG
>JBGOTT010000454.1:0-2644 GCA_041476585.1 Gammaproteobacteria bacterium
CGCGAAGTGCGCCGCACGCGCCGCCCCACCGCGATCACCGGCAGCACCACCAGCGGCGCGAACGCAATGACCACCAGCGTGAGCTTGAGGTTGGTCATCAGCAGCAGCCCGAGCGCTCCGACCAGCAGCAACGCATTGCGCACCGCGAGCGAGAAGCCGAAACCGATGACCGCCTGCAGCACGGTCGTGTCGTTGGTCAGGCGCGAAATCACCTCGCCGGTGCGCGTGGATTCGAAATAGCCCGGCGCGAGCGTCAGGATGTGGTCGAACACCGCGCGGCGGATGTCGGTGATCACCCGCTCCCCGGTGCTCATCATCAGGTAGAAGCGCGCATAGGTCGACACCGAGAGCAGCACGGCCAGCGCCAGCACGCCGCCAAGCGCCGCATCGAGGGTCGCCGCATTCGCCTGCCCGAAACCCTGGTCGATCACGTGCTTGAGCCCCTGCCCGAGCGCCAGCACGCAGCCCGCCGCCACCAGCAGCGCGGCAATGGCGCCTGCCACGCGCAGCTTGTACGGCGCAAGGAAGCGCGCGAGGCGCAGGAACTGCGCCGGGTCGCGGCTGCCGGGTCTGTCCGGAAGGTGGTCTGCAAAAATGCTCATATGAACAGGGGGAGGTCATGTCCTCCCCCCGTGCCCCCCGCCCAACGCGGTGGATACTGGCGCATCTTCTTAGATACGTTCGACTTCCACCAGGCAGTCGTAGAAGGTCGCGGCGCCGCCGAGGTCTGCGGTGCGCTGCGAAGTGACGTCATTGGCGTTGCGGTGGTCGCGGGTGAACTTCTTCCACCACACCGAGGGGGCGACCACCACGCCGCGGCGCGGCTTGTCGTTCACCCGGGCGCGCAGCATGAAGCTGCCGCGGTCATTGAAGACACGCACGTTGTCGCCATCGGTGATGCCGCGCGCGGCGGCGTCATCGGAATGCAGTTCCAGCCCCGGCTCGCCCTCCAGGTCGCGGAAGCGCGGCAGGTTCGCAAACGACGAGTTGAGGAAGTTGCGCACCGGCGGCGACAGGAAGCTCAACGGATACTTTTTCGCCAGCCCGGGGTTGCTCGACGGCAGCTCGGCAGGCGGGTTGTAGAAAGGCAGCGGATCGATGCCCTGCGCCTCGAGGGACTCGCTGTAGAACTCGCACTTGCCGGAAGGGGTATGGAAATTGCCATGCGCAAAGGGCGCGAAATTCTCCGGCAGCGAGAGCCGCTTCCAGCCGTTCTCCTTCAGCGACTCCCAATCCATGCGGGCGAGGTTCGCGTGGCCTGAGCCGATGGCCTGGCGCGCGATGTCTTCGTCGGAGTCCCGGAAGCACGGCTCGTCGAACCCCATGCGCGCGGCTAGGCGCCGGAACACCTCGGTGTTCGGCAGCGACTCGCCCACCGGCGCAATCGCCGGGTTGTTCGCCAGCACGTACAGGTGGCCGTAGGACTTGTGGATGTCGAAATGCTCGAGCTGCGTGGTCGCGGGCAGCACGATGTCGGCGTAGTCGGCGGTGTCGGTGAGGAACGAATCCATCACCACGCAGAACAGGTCCTCGCGCTCGAAGCCCGCGATCACCTTGCTCGAATCCGGGCAAACGGCAACCGGATTGGTGTTGTAGACGATCACCGCGCGCACCGCAGGCTTGGCCGCGGTGAGCGCATCGCCGAGCTTCGAGTGATTGATCACACGCGGGCGCGCGGCCGGCATCAGGTCCGGGCGCTCGAGAGCGGCATGGTCGAATTTGTAGTTGTCGGCAGTGGTGAGCAGGATGCCGCCCGCCGGATTGCGCCATGCGCCGGTGAGCGCCGGCAGGCAGGTGATGGTGCGCGCGGCAATTCCCCCGCCCGCGTGGCGCTGCATGCCGTAGTTGAGCCGGATCGCCGCGGGCTTGGTCGTTCCGTAATCGCGCGCGAACTGCACGATCTCGTCGACCTCGAGGCCGCAGATCTGCGCGACGCGCTGCGGCGCATACTCGGCGAGCACCCGCTCGCGCAACTGCGCGTAGCCGAGCGTGTGGCGTTCGATGTAATCGAGGTCGACCAGGTTCTCGCTGATCAGGACGTGCATCACGCCGAGCGCGAGCGCGCCGTCGGTGCCGGGCAGCAGCGCGATGTGCTGCGAGCATTTCTCCGCCGTCAGACTGCGGTAGGGATCGATTGCAATCAGTTTCGCGCCCCGCCGCTTGGCCTCCTGGGCGCGCGTCCAGAAATGCAGGTTGGAGGTGATCGGGTTGGAGCCCCAGATGACGATCAGCTTCGCGTCCACATAGCGCTCCGGGTCCATGCCGTAGCTGCCGCCGAGCGTGGCCTTGATGCCGGCCTTGCCGGCCGACGAGCAGAGCGTGCGCTCCAGCTGCGAGGCGCCCAGCTTGTTGAAGAAACGCCGGTCCATCGACATGTACTGCAGCATGCCCATGGTGCCCGCGTAGCTGAGCGGCAGGATCGTCTGCGGGTCCTCGGCGGCGAGCGCCTTCAGGCGCGCCGCGATCTCGTCCAGCGCCTCGTCCCAGGAGATGCGCTTGAACTCGCCCCGGCCCTTGGGTCCGACGCGCTTGAGCGGATGCAGCAGCCGGTCCGGCGCATAGGTGCGCTCGGTGTAGTGGCTGACCTTGGTGCAGAGCGAGCCGTCGGTGAACGGGTGCTCGGGATCGCCCTGCACCTTCACCG
>JBGOTT010000455.1:0-2578 GCA_041476585.1 Gammaproteobacteria bacterium
ATTCGGGGGCCTGCGGATCAATACCGGGGCGCAGGTGATGTCCACTGACGGGGAGCCCATTCCCGGCCTGTACGCGGCGGGCGAGCTGGTCGGCGGGATTTTCTACTTCAACTATCCCGGCGGCACCGGCCTGACCAACGGCGCGGTGTTCGGGCGCATTGCGGGCGCCAACGCCGGTGTCAGTGGTTGAGAAGCGGCGGGTGAGGAAGAAACGCGCTACGGCGCAGGACCTCGGCCTCAGCAAGGCCGAGTTTGCGGTGCTGCGGCGCCTCGCTTCGCCCGCGAAGATCCAGGCGTTCCTGTTCAAGCTCAGGCAGAACTTCGAGCCCAAAGGCGACACCTGCCGCTCGGTGCGGACCGTGCTGCGCGAACGCAGCGCCCATTGCATCGAAGGCGCCATGCTCGCTGCCGCCGCGTTGTGGGTGCACGGGGAGCCGCCGCTGCTGTTTGACCTGCGCGCGGTGAAGGACTCGGACCATGTCGTGGCCCTGTTTCGCCGCCGCGGGCACTGGGGTGCGCTTTCAAAGACCAACGGGCCCGGCCTGCGCTATCGCGATCCGGTCTACCGCAAGCTGCGCGAACTGGCGATGTCCTTCGTCCACGAATACGCGAACAAGCGCGACCGCAAGACGCTGCGCGAATATTCCGTCCCGTTCGACCTGCGGTGCATCGACCCGAAGATCTGGGTCACCGGCGAGAAGGACGCCTGGGACGTCGGCGAGCAACTCGACGAGGCGCGCCACTACCGCCTGATGGGCCGCGCGCAGGAGAAACTGCTGATGCGCCGCGATCCGTACGAGAGCAGGGTTGCCGGCATCACCCAGTATCGCCGGCCGCGCAAATCGAAGCGGCACGACAGCACCTATTCTTGAAGCCATTCAGCCTACGTAACCGACATGACGGTGCGCTACGACCTGCTGATCCGCAACGCGACCGTTATCGACGGCACGCGCGCGCCGCGCTTCGCTGCCGACATCGCGGTGCGCCACGACCGCATTGCGAAGATCGGCCGGCTCGGTGGCGCGACGGCGGATGTCGAGCTCGACGCTTCCGGCAAGGTGGCCGCGCCCGGCTTCATCGACGCGCACACCCACGATGATCGCCTGATGCTCTCGGCGCCCGAGATGGCGCCCAAGGTGAGCCAGGGCGTCACTACGGTGGTCGCGGGCAACTGCGGCATCAGCCTCGCGCCGATGCCCGCCGGCAGGCGCCCGCAAACCGTGCCGCCGCTCGACCTGCTCGACGAGGATGGAAGCTGGTATCGCTTTCCGACCTTCCGCGCCTATGTCGAGGAACTGCAGGCAAAGCCGGCCGCGACCAATTGCGCGCTGCTGGTCGGCCACAGTTCGCTGCGCGTGGCCGAAATGGACAACCTGGGACAGACGGCCGGCGCGGGCGAGATCACTCGCATGCGCGAGCGGGTGCGCGAAGCCCTGCTGGCCGGCGCGGTCGGCGTCTCGACCGGGCTGTATTACGAGCCCGCGAGCGCGGCGAGCACCGAGGAAGTGATCGGGATCTGCAAGCCGCTCGCGGAATTCGGCGGGATCTATTGCACGCACATGCGCGACGAGGCCGACCGGGTGATCGATTCGCTGGAGGAAACCTTTCGCATCGGGCGCGAGGTCGGCGTGCCGGTGGTGATTTCTCACCACAAGGTGGTGGGGCTGCCGAACCATGGGCGCTCGCCCGAGACGCTCGCACTCATCGCCGAACGCATGAAATCGCAAACCGTGTGCCTCGACTGCTATCCGTATTCGGCCTCGTCGACCATTCTCACGGTGAGCCGCACCGCGGTCGCATCGAAGGTGCTGGTCACGTGGTCCAAGCCGCATCCGGAGTTCAGCGGCATGGACCTGGAAGACGTGGCGAGGCGCATGGGCCTGGACAAACACGCCGCGGTAGAGAAACTGCTGCCGGCGGGCGCGATCTATTTCTCGATGGATGAGGCCGACGTGCAGCGCATCCTCGCCTTCGAGCACACCATGGTCGGCTCCGACGGCCTGCCGCACGATGCCGCGCCGCATCCGCGCCTGTGGGGCAGCTTCCCGCGCGTGCTCGGCCATTATTCCCGCGGCCTCGGTCTGTTTCCGCTCGAGACCGCCATCTACAAGATGACGGGCCTGACGGCGAAAAACTTCGGCCTGAAGGATCGCGGCGTGCTCAAGGAAGGCGCGTTTGCCGACATCACCGTATTCGATGCGGGCACGGTGGACGAATCGGCGACCTTCGCGAAGCCGATCCAGACGGCGAAGGGCATCGACACGGTCATCGTCAACGGGCAGGTCGCCTGGCGCGGCGGGAAACCGGGCGGTGCGCGCGCTGGGCGGGTGCTGCGCCGCTCGGCTTCGTGAGCTTCGCCGCTTTCTTCTTTGCCGGCAGGGTTCGCGCGTAATTGAACGCGCAGATCATGTAATTCGCGACTTCCGCCTGCCTCCGGTCGAGCGCGTCCTCGATCGCAACGTATTCGCGCATGGTGCGGCCCATGACTATGAATGGCTTCGCGCTGCCCTCCGCGATCAATCGAACGCGCTCCGCCTCCGGCAGGCGCACGATCAGGCGCGTCTCGTGCAGCCCGGTG
>JBGOTT010000456.1:0-2560 GCA_041476585.1 Gammaproteobacteria bacterium
AAACGCCTCGGCATTCGACCACGAAGGCTTGTACGGCCGGGGGCTCGTGAGCGCATCGAACACGTCGGCGACCGCGACGATGCGCGCCTCGATCGGTATCCGGCCGCCGTGCAATCCGCGCGGATAGCCGCTGCCGTCCATCATTTCGTGGTGCGACTCGGCGATGTGGCGCAGCAGGTCGAGGCCGTCGAGCTGCTCGAGCCCGAAATTGCGTGCGATCGCGTCGATCATCTCGCGCCCGCGCACCGTGTGCTGCTTCATTTCTTCGCGCTCGGACCCCGAGAGCGGCCCGGGCTTGAGCAGGATGCGGTCGGGTAGCGCGAGCTTGCCGAGATCATGCAGCGGCGCAAACTGGAAGATCCGCTCGATCGTCGCATCGTCGAGTTCGGCTGCTCCGCTGCCCGCAAGATGCTGCGCAATGAGCCGGGCATAGCGCGCCATCCGGTCGATGTGCGCGCCGGTCTCCGGGTCGCGGTAGTGCACCATGTCGTGCGCCGTCTTCACCGCAGCGGCGAGAACGCGAACCGCGAGCAGCTCCGCCGTTACGAGGGCGGAGATCAGATGCGCGTATACATCGAGCGCCGGGAGCAGCTGTTCCGCGAACGTGCCGGCCTCGCGCGAGTTGAAGAAGACGAACCCCCAGAATCCGCCGTCCAGATGCATCGCCACGGTGTAGCTCGAGCGGTAGCCTTCCTCCGCGATGATGTGGGTATGCAGACTGCGGCCTTCCCGGAAAATATCGAGGTCGTTCACCACCCGGGGCCGGCCGGTTTCCAGGATCCGGGCGAGCGAGGGCAAGTCCGCCAGGCGAGCTTCATAGCGAACCAGGTTGCTGCCGCCGGGCGAGCTCGCAAGGAACGTCTTCAGCATGTCGGTGGCCGGATCGTAAGCCGCGACCGAGATTCGATCGACGATGCCGAGCTGCGAGTAAAGCGCCTCGTGGATGGCCGCCAGCTTTTTTTCGAGCGGTTGGGCGGCATCGAGCGCCGCCAGCGCATCGGCGTGCCCGAAAAATTCGGCGCCTGAGATGGATTGATCCATTTCGAGCGGGTCGCCCGTGTCCACGCCGCGAAACGCGTGACTACTTCAACACCGCCTTCAGCGTCTTGCCCATCTCCGCCGGATTCCTGGTCACCTTGATGCCGCACTCCTCCATCACCGCGAGCTTCTCCTGCGCGGTGCCCTTGCCGCCCGAGATGATCGCGCCCGCATGGCCCATCCTCTTTCCCGGCGGCGCGGTCACGCCCGCGATGAACCCGACGACGGGTTTCTTCATGTTGCCCTTGACCCAGCGCGCACAATCTTCCTCGTCCGATCCGCCGATTTCGCCGATCATCACCACCGCGTCGGTGGCGGGGTCGTCGTTGAACAGCTTGATCACGTCGATGTGCTTCAGTCCGTTCACCGGATCGCCGCCGATGCCGACCGCGCTGGATTGGCCGATCCCCAGTTCGGTGAGCTGCCCCACCGCCTCGTAGGTGAGCGTGCCCGAGCGCGACACCACGCCGACGCGGCCCTTCTTATGGATCTGGCCAGGCATGATGCCGATCTTCAGTTCGCCGGGTGTGATCACACCCGGGCAGTTGGGGCCGAGCAGCAGCGTCTTGCGCGCCTGTTTGCGCATCCTGTCGCGCACCTGGATCATGTCGCGCACCGGAATGCCCTCGGTGATGCAGATCACCAGATCGAGATCGGCTTCGACCGCCTCCCAGATCGCCGCCGCCGCGCCCGCAGGCGGGACGTAAATCACCGAGACCGTGGCTCCGGTGGCTTTCTTCGCTTCGGCGACGGAGGCGAAGATCGGGATGCCTTCGAAATCCTCCCCCGCCTTCTTCGGATTCACCCCGGCGACATAGCAGGCGCGCCCGTTCGCGTACTCGCGGCTGGTCCGGGTGTGGTACTGGCCCGTCTTGCCGGTGATTCCCTGCGTGATCACCCGCGTGTTCCCGTTGATCAGGATGCTCATTTTTTCTTCCCCTTGCCCGGCGCTTTCTTCTTCGGTGCGGCTTTGCGCTTCGCCGCAGCTCTGCGGGTTGGTTTGGCTTTCTTCGCCTTCGCCCTGGTCTTCGACTTGGGCTTCGTTTTGGGTTTGGCCTTGGCTTTTGCCTTTCCCTGCAACGCCGCCACGATTTTTTTCGCCGCGTCGGCCATGTTTTCGGCGGAAATGATCGGCAGGCCGGATTGCCTGAGGATCTTCCTGCCGAGTTCTTCGTTGGTGCCTTTCATGCGCACCACCAGCGGCACCGAGAGCTTCACCTCGCGCGCGGCGGCCACCACCCCGGTGGCGATGGTGTCGCACTTCATGATGCCGCCGAAGATGTTGACCAGGATCGCCTTCACCTTCGGGTTGGAGAGCATGATCTTGAAGGCGGCGGTGACCTTCTCCGCGGTCGCGCCGCCGCCCACGTCGAGGAAGTTGGCCGGCTCACCGCCAAACAGCTTGATGGTGTCCATGGTGGCCATCGCCAGCCCCGCGCCGTTCACCATGCAGCCGATGTTGCCGTCGAGCGAGATGTAGGACAGGTCGTGCTTCGACGCTTCGATCTCGAGCGCGTCTTCC
>JBGOTT010000457.1:0-2551 GCA_041476585.1 Gammaproteobacteria bacterium
CGAAGTCCGGCAAGGTCGAGATGATCCCGCTCAGCTCCAGGTCCTCGCCGCACGGCGTCATCCTCGGCGCGGACGGCGCTCCGTGGCTCACCGATAGCGGCCAGAACGCGATCGTGCGCGTGGATCCGAAGACCCGCGCGGTGAAATCCTGGCCGCTACCGGAGGAAACCGGCTACGCCAACCTCAACACCGCGATCTTCGACAAGGCGGGCATCCACTGGTTTACCGGCCAGAGCGGCTACTACGGCCGGCTGGATCCGAAGACCGGCGACATGAAGGTGTTCAAAGCGCCGAAGGGACCAGGTCCCTACGGCATCCACGCCACGCCGGATGGCACGGTCTATTACGCCTCGCTCGCGGGCTCGTACATTGCGCGGCTCGATGGCGCGACCGGAAAGGCCACCGTCATCGAACCGCCGACGCGCGACCAAGGCGCGCGCCGCGTCTGGTCGGATTCCAAAGGCCTCATCTGGGTGGCCGAATGGAACTCCGGGCAGCTCAGCCGCTATGACCCGAAGACCGGCGCCTGGGCGCAGTGGAAAGCCCCGGGCGCGAGCCCGCGCGTGTATGCCGTGTACGTGGACGAGAAGGACATGGTGTGGGTGTCCGACTGGTCGGCGCAGGTAATGCATCGCTTCGATCCGGGGACGCAGAAATTCGAGACCTTCAAATCGTCGAGCCCGAACGCGAACGTGCGCCAGATCCACGGGCGCAAGGGCGAAGTCTGGACGCCGGAGTCCGCCGCGGACAAGCTGGTCGTCTATCGCTACAGGTAAGGACACGGGCATGGGCAAGGCCAGGCTCACCGATCTGCGCAAGGCATATCCTGAGTTGGAGCCGGACAAGGACTACCCGCCGCGCGAGTTCAAATCGCTGAAGGGCAGGGCGAGTGCGGCGGAGTGGGAAGCGCGCTATCGCATCGATCCGTCTTACCGGAACTAGCGATCAGTAATTGTGCCTGCTGTGGAATTGCGGCCCGCGTCGATCGAAGTTCAAAGCGATCATGGGACGTACGCGGAAGTACAGCCGATAGAGCGCAACGCTTGCCACCATCCCCCAGACCATGCCGCTGAACATGCCGCCGAGCATCGAGGCCGGACTGCGCGCGCCGGATTGCGAGGCGAGATATTCGGACATGAGCACTCCGGCCGACATGCCGACAGTCATCCATGCCGAGCATGCGACGTTCTGGGCGAGGCGCACGCAGTATTGCCTGCGGCAGGTGGGCCGGATCGCGCGCAGAAGAGGTATCGCCGCAAAGCCGCCGACCCACATACCGACGTGCATCCAGGGCAGCAATGCCCAGTGCAACTGCACCATGGACCAGAGATTGCGGTCCGCCAGGGTGCAAAGGCTCGCGAGCGTTTCCAGCCCCGTCGCATGAGAATCGAACATCAGGCCGAGCAGCATGCCGATCGCTCCGAGCAGCAGCATCGCCTGCGGCGCGGTCAGGCCGATCTGCGGCGGACGCAACCAACCCAGTGCCGCCGCACCAAGCAGCACCGCGCCACCCGTAGATAGCATCTGCAGAGTATCCACGGATTGCGAATAGACCAGGGATTGGCAATTCCAGGCGAGAACCAGCAGGACAAATGGGGTGTAACGGCCAGCCGCCGGCAGCACGCTCATGCCGAAACCCCGCCCACGGAAGCGTGGTGTATCGCCGCATACTTTGCAGGATCTTTCTGAAACGTCGTCCTGCAGCCGTCACAGCAGAAGTAGTAAGAGACCCCTTCGTACTTTTCGATGTGCTTCGGATTGGCAATGCTCACGGCTATGCCGCAAACGGGATTAATGAATTTTCCTTCCTCCGCCGCTATGCCAGGCGCGTCGGCATTCACGGGCACCTGGCTGCGACCGCGCAACAACGCCAGCACCCCCACGATCGCAACCAGCGCAATCTCGCCCGGTGTCTTGGCGCCGGCATCCGGACCCGCGGGGGCCTGCAAGCGCGCAAGCTGTGATTCGTCGATGCCGCGCATGCGCATCACGCCGCGCAGCTTTTCTGCTTTGCGCCGGCTGGCGATCAGCAGCACCTGTTTCGCCGGACTACGCAAGGCGGCCTCCAGGGCCTCCTCGTCGCCTTGCCCCTGCGTCGCGATCAGCACGACGGGCGCTTCACCCGGAGTATCGGTGAGCCTGATCTGGAGCCGTTCGGCAAGGAACCGCGCCTCGGCGGCGGCGGGCGTGCTCCCCATCACGCACAGCGCGCTGCGAACGCTGTAAGGCTGGATGAAGAGTTCAATACTGCCGTTGCTGGCGCAGGCCATCGCGTAGTGCTCGACATCCTCTTCGGGATAAATGTGATCGTTGCTGATACGCACGAGCTTGGGCTCGCCGTTCTCGATGGCGCTTTGCGCGGAGCCGATGACCACGCTCTTTGCGCACCCTCCGCCGATCCAGCCGTGCAGCGTTCCGTCGGCGAGGACGATCGCCTGGGCGCCAAGGTAGGCCGAGGTGGGCGCGACTGCCCGAACCACCGTAACGAGCGCGTAGGCTTCGCCGCGGCCGTTCAGTTCGCGCGCCATTTCCAGGAGCTTTTCGTGCGTCA
>JBGOTT010000458.1:0-2531 GCA_041476585.1 Gammaproteobacteria bacterium
AAGCATGTCGGCAAGAGTGCTTTCTGAGTGTGTCGCATTCGCCTATGATTCGTCAATCGAACACGCGGAACAGGAGTCAGGCCATGGCCGAAGCGATGATCTACGACGCGCTGCGCACCCCGCGCGGCAAGGGCAAGAAGGACGGGTCGCTGCACGAAGTGAAACCGATCAGCCTGCTCACCGGCGTGCTGAAGCAACTCCAGCAGCGCCACGACCTCGATACCGCGCAGGTGGACGACGTGGTGATGGGCTGCGTAACACCGGTGGGCGAGCAGGGCAGCTGCATCGCCAAGACCGCGGCGCTCGCGGCAGGCTGGGACTGGCGCGTGGCAGGCGTGCAGCTGAACCGCTTCTGCGCCTCCGGGCTGGAAGCGGTGAACATCGCGGCGCAGAAAGTGCGTTCGGGCTGGGAAGACATGGTGGTTGCGGGCGGTGTCGAGTCGATGTCGCGCGTGCCGCTGGGCACCGACCGCGGCCCGTGGGCCTGCGACCCGGAGACGGCGATCGGGACGCTGTTCGTTCCGCAGGGCATCGGCGCGGATCTGATCGCGACGCTGGAAGATTTTTCGCGCGAGGACGTGGATCGCTTCGCGCTCGGCTCGCAGAAGCGCGCGGCGGACGCGCGCGCGAACGGCCGGTTTGCGAAATCCGTGGTGCCGGTGACCGACTCGACCGGCGACACCATCCTCGCCGAAGACGAATTCATCAAGCCGCATTCGACCATGGAAGGCCTCGGTTCGCTCAAGCTGTCGTTCGAGGACATGGGGCGCATGGGCTATGACGCGGTGGCGCTCACGCGCTATCCGCAGGTCGAGCGTATCCGCCACGTGCACACCGCAGGCAATTCTTCCGGCATCGTCGATGGCGCCGCAGCGGTGCTGATCGGCAGCGAGGAAAAAGGCAAGGCGCTCGGGTTGACGCCGCGCGGACGGGTCGTCGCCACCGCGCTCTCGGGTGCGGACCCCACCATCATGCTCACCGGGCCGATGCCCGCCGCGCAGAAAGCCCTTGCCAAGGCGAACATGACGATCGACCAGATCGACCTGTTCGAGGTCAACGAGGCATTCGCGGTGGTGCCGATGAAGTTCATGAAGGCACTGGGCGTGCCCGAGGAAAAGGTCAACGTGAACGGCGGGTCGATCGCGATGGGCCACCCGCTCGGCGCGACCGGCGCGATGATCGTCGGCACGCTGCTCGATGAGCTCGAACGCAGGAAGCTGCGCTACGGTCTCGCGACGCTGTGCGTCGGCGGCGGGATGGGCATCGCCACCATCATCGAACGGCTGTGATGCCGATCAAATACGCAACCGGCGCGGACCGCATCGTCACCGTCACCTTCGACGCGCCGGGCGCGCGGGTCAACACCATGACCGAGGCCTGGCAGCACGCCCTCGCCGCGACGCTCGATCGCCTGGAAGCGGAAAAAGGCAGCTACGACGGCGTGATCCTCGCATCCGCGAAGAAGACGTTCTTCGCCGGCGCCGAGCTGAAGGACGTGCTCAAGCTCGGCGCGGCGGACGGGCCGCGCATGTTTCACGAGATCGAAGCCCTCAAGAAGAACTTTCGCAGGCTGGAGAAACTCGGCAAGCCCGTGGTGGCGGCGATCAACGGCTCGGCGCTCGGCGGCGGCTTCGAAGTGGCGCTCTCGGCGCATTGCCGCATTTGCCTGGACGACCCGAAGATCCAGCTCGGCTTCCCCGAAGTCACGCTGGGCCTGCTGCCCGGCGCGGGCGGCGTCACCAAGCTGACGCGGCTGCTCGGCCTGCAGGCGGCGTTTCCGTATCTGATCGAAGGCAAGCTGATGCGCCCGGCGGAAGCCGCAAAGCTCGGCCTGCTGCAAGGGCTTGCGGCAAGCGCGGACGATCTGTGTTCGATGGCGCGCGAGTGGATCAAGGCCAACCCCGCGCCGGCGCAGCCCTGGGACGCCAAGGACTTCCGCATGCCGGGCGGCTCGCCCAATTCGCCGCAAGTTTCACAGATGCTCGCCGTGGCGCCGGCGATGCTGATCGAGAAGACCCGCGGCCTGTATCCCGCACCTGAAGCGATTCTTGCGGCGATGGTCGAGGGCGCGTACGTGGATTTCGACACCGCGTTGCGCATCGAGTCGCGCTATCTCGCGAAGCTTGCGGTCGGGCAGGTGGCCAAGAACATGATCACTGCATTCTTCTTCAACCTGAACGCGATCAAGTCGGGCGCATCGCGCCCGAAAGGCGTGCCGCGCTGGAAGCCGACCAAGGTCGGCATCCTCGGCGCCGGCATGATGGGCGGCGGCATCGCGTGGTCGAATGCCAATCGTGGCATCGCATGTGTGCTGAAGGACGTAACGCAGGACAAAGCGGACGCCGGCAAGGCCTACAGCGAGAAACTTCTCGCGAAGAGGCCAAATGCGGATTCCGCCGAGATCCTTGCCCGCATTCATCCCACGGCAAATGCCGATGATCTTGCAGGCTGCGACCTGATCATCGAGGCGGTATTCGAGCAGCGCGATTTGAAGGCGAAGGTGACCAGGGAGTCCGAACCGAAGCTCGCCG
>JBGOTT010000459.1:0-2528 GCA_041476585.1 Gammaproteobacteria bacterium
CCCCGAGGGAGGCCAGGGTCAGCGCTTTCTCTTCGGCTTCGTGCGTGAGCGCAGGCGCGCGGCAAGCTGCGCTCGGTCAACGGCCGGATTCGTACACCCAGCGCAGCAGCGCATCCATCGCGCCCTGCGCCGCGTGGGCGTTGGGGTGGTTGACGAGCATTACGACGATCTGGCGGTGGCCGCGCGCATCGAGCACGTAGCCCGCCATCGAGCGCACGTCCGACAGCAGGCCGGTCTTGATGTGCGCGTTTCCCGACACGCCTTCGCCCTTCAGGCGCCGGCGCATCGTGCCGTCGACCGCGGCGATCGGCATCGATGCGATGAACTCGGGCATCACGCTGCCGCGCCAGGCGGCCTGCAGCACCGCGGCGAGGGTTGCCGCGCTGATGCGCTCGGTGCGCGAAAGTCCCGAGCCGTTTTCCATCACCAGTTCGGGGGCGGCGATCCCGAGCTGCGCGAGCCGCGCCTTGATCGCGTCGGACGATTTCGCGCTGTCGGCCGGCGCGCCTGCGCGTTCGGCGCCGAGCGTGAGGAACAACTGGCGCGCCATCACGTTGTTGGAGAACTTGTTCACGTCGCGCACGATCTCGCCGAGCGGGGGCGATTCGTGCACATGGAACGGCGGCAAGCCCGCGCTCACCCGAGCCTCGCGCACGGTTCCGTTCCACGTCCCGCCCATCTCGGCCCAGAGCTGCTGCATGACCCCCGCGACGTGGTCGTTTGGCTCGAGCAGCGCGACGTTCAGTTCCTTCTCGCCGCAGCTCGCGGGATACTGCCCGGCGAAAATCGCGCGCTGCTTCGCGGCATCGAAGGAAGGCCTCAACAGGTCGCGAAACACGCGTCCTTCCGGGCAGCCGCCCTCGGAAAGCTTCAGCACGTTGACCACCTCGAGTGCGCTCGGTCGAGGCTCGACCGAGAGCCGCACCGCGCCATTGTCGGGTGCGGGAATGAACGTGAACCGCAGCGACTTGTAGTTCACCAGCAGCGCGTCGGGCAGCACGTTGTAGGGGCGGAAGGCGTCGCCGTCAAAGCCGCCCGGATCGCCTTGTGCGGGCGCGAAGTAGCTGCGGTCGAGCACCAGGTCGCCGCGGATCTCGCGCAGCCCCTTGCCGCGCAGCGCGCGCAGCAGCATCCAGAACGCCTCGAGATTGAGCTTAGGGTCCCCGGCGCCCTTGAGAACGAGATTTCCCGCCAGCACGCCCTCGCGCAGCGTTCCTTCGAGCGCGGCCTCGGTTTTCCACCGGTAGGCCGGGCCGAGAATTTCAAGTGCGGCGTAAGTGGTCACTAACTTCATCGTTGAGGCCGGATTCATAGCGACGCCGGCCTGATGCCTGAGCGAGGGGCGATCTGCCCCCGCCTGCTGGACTACGACCGCAACACTCGAGACCGGGATTCTTGCGTTTCGCAGGGCTTCGGCAACCGGCGCCGGCAAGGCGTCCTGGGCATGGGCGGGCCATGCACCGCAGAGCCCGCAAAGGAGTAGAAGCAGAAAACCTGTATATCGCATAAGCCTTTAGCTCTGAATCAGCCCGATTTTACGGGCCTCGGCTGAGAATCCCCTTGAATTGTAAACTTTCTGCCGCTATTATTAGCACTCGCTGGAGATGAGTGCTAATACCCCTGCTTCGTGATCGGGGTGGAGACCAACTCCGTGATTCTTTGAAATTTCCGGAAATGGAGACCCAAGTGGAAACCCAAATGAAGATCCGTCCTTTGCATGATCGAGTCGTTGTCAAGCGTGTTGACGAAGAGCGCAAGACCGCGTCGGGCATCGTGATCCCCGACACCGCAGCCGAGAAACCCGACCAGGGCGAGATCATCGCCGTCGGCAAGGGCAAGAAGACCGAAGAAGGCAAGTTGATCCCGTGCGACGTGAAAGTCGGCGACCGCGTGCTGTTCGGCAAGTACTCCGGCCAGACCGTGAAGGTCAAGGGCGAGGAATTGCTGGTGATGCGCGAGGAAGACATCATGGGCGTGCTGGAAGCCGACGCGCAACCGGCCAGCAGCGCGCATACAAGCGCAGGGAAGAAAGCCGCCTGAGCGCAGCGAAAGATTCCGATCAGATCCAAGAGCAGATCCATTTAGACATTCAGGAGAGCAGCAATGCCAGCCAAGGAAGTACGTTTTCACGAAAATGCCCGCGCCAAGATGGTCGTGGGCATCAACATTCTTGCCGATGCGGTGAAAGTGACGCTCGGCCCCAAGGGCCGCAACGTGGTGCTCGAGCGCAGCTTCGGCGCGCCGACCGTCACCAAGGACGGCGTATCGGTCGCCAAGGAGATCGAGCTGAAGGACAAGTTCGAGAACATGGGCGCCCAGATGGTGAAGGAAGTCGCCTCCAAGACCTCCGACGTTGCCGGTGACGGCACCACCACTGCCACCGTGCTGGCCCAGGCGATCGTGCGCGAAGGCATGAAGTACGTTGCCGCCGGTATGAACCCGATGGACTTGAAGCGCGGCATCGACAAGGCGGTGATCGCGGTCACCAATGAACTGAAGAAGATCTCGCAGCCCTGCAAGACCTCCAA